>JACVCS010000051.1 GCA_016741915.1 Phycisphaerales bacterium
GGGGGGGGGGGGGGGGGGGGGGGGGGGGGGGGGGGGGGGGGGGGGGGGGGACAACAAGATCCTCCTGATTGTTCTGGGGGTGATGCTGATGGTGGCATTCCTGATCGGGGATGCGATCAGACCCGGGGCGGGTGGGCCGCGGGGCGAGGGGATCGAGGTTGATGGGAAGAAGATTGATGGCGAGACGATGGCCATCAGCGGGGCGCGGTTTCAGATGCTCGCCGACACGGTGAAGCAGGTGAAGCAGATCTTCGCCCTTGATGACCGTGCCACCAGCGACCACTGGTTCCTTCTGGCTGAGGCCGCCCGGCGTGCGGGGCTGGTGGCGCCGGAAGGTGACGGACGGACGTTCTTCGTCGACGAGTACCCGACGATCATGCTGCAGCTCTACATGCAGGAAGCCCAGCGTGCCGGGCAGCAGGTCACCGAAGAGAGCATGAAGAACGCGCAGGCGGCTTTCCGCGAGCGTGGGGCGAGCCTCTCGAACCTCTCCGCGGCCCAGATGCGCAACGCGAAGATCGCCGACGCGGCCTCGGAGCTCAAGGGCATCCTGCGCATGCGACAGGAGTATGAGACACTGCCCCGGCTCGGTGCGCAGCAGGCGGCGGAGCTCACGGCGAGGCTGCGGAACCAAGCGGTGTGGCAGTATGTCTGGCTCCCCGTCGACCCGCTGGTGGCCGAGAAGATCACCGCGCCCAGCGACGATGAACTTCTGGCCTTCTTCAACAAGTACCGCGATGTGAACGCCGGCGACAGCGACGTGGGCGTGGGCTATAAGCTCGGGCCGCGCGTGAAGCTCCGCTGGCTGAAGCTCGATATGGCGGCGATCCGCAAGCAGGTCAAGGTCCGCGCGGTGGACGTCGAAAAGCGCCTGCGCGAGTCGGGCGTGGTCGCGGGCTCGCCCGATGAGGCGAAGAAGCGCAACGAAGTTGAAACCAAACTCCGCGACGAGGCGGCGGCGAAGATCCTCGCCGACGCGGAACTCGTGGTCAAGGGCGAAGTCCTCCGCACCACCGCCTCGCTGCGCGAGGAACGCATCGGTGCCATGACCTTCCGCCAGCTCCCGGTCGATTGGTCAGCGACCCGGCCCGACCTGGCCGCCATCGGTGCCCTCGCGGCCGAGCGCGTCAACGCCAAGTATGGCATCAGCCTCAAGCCGTTCGAAGTGGTTTCAGCAGAGGACGGGTGGAAAGACGGGCCCGCGCTGGCGCGGTTGCCGGGGATCGGTGGTTCGATGACGACGGGCGGCGATCGACAGCAGTCGATGGACCAGGTCGTGCTCAACGTGCGCGAACTGATGGACAAGGCGAACCCGATGCCCTCCTCGCTGCCCCTGCAGTTGGACGTGCCCGCCAGCGAGCCGCTGATCGACGCCGCGGGCTCGGCGTACTACGTGCTGGTGACGGCGGTGCGTGGGCCCAGCGGGCCCGAGACGATGACCGAGGTCCGCGAGATCGTGCTGAAAGACTGGAAGATGGTGCAGGCGTACAAGACCCTCGCCGAGCAAGCGCCGGCCCTGGCGTCGGCCGCGGCGCTGGAGGGGTTGAGCAGCGTCGCCTCGAAGCTGACGGTTGAGAGCAAGCCCGCCGAGGTGGTGACCAACGTCTATATGACGCGGTCGGGGGGCGTGTCGCCCATGGAGAAGAACGCCGCGTGGATGTTCCGCAGCCAGACGCTCGTGGACGACATCATGTCGCGGGCGGAGAAGCTCGACGCGACGAAGCCGCTGGACGAGCAGGACCCGGCGCTGCGGTACTTTGTGGTGCAGGTGCCGCAGTCGCGCGGCGTGGCGATCGTGCAGATCATCGGCTGGGAGCCGCTGACGAAGGAGCGTCTGCAGCGTGAGTACGGGCGCGTCGCCGCCAGCGGGCGTCGCCTGACGCAGCAGTGGGCTCTGGAGGTCATGCGCTCGGGGAAGAACGACCCGCTGAAGACCGATCAGAGCCTCGAGGCCTCGCGAGAGCCTGAGAACCCCTTCACCAAGGAGAAGCTCATCGACCGGATGAAGGTCAAGGGCATCCGCAGCGCGGGCGAGTGAGCGTGAGACCGATCCGGTCGGTGGGAAGGCTTGCACAGACAAGGGAACGCGTCGTGACGATGAACGCGGGCGGAGAAATCGAGCGGCGTGACGGACGCGAGAGCGCCGCGGTGGCGGTCGGCCGCGTCCCCGACACCGCCCAAGGCAGCACCGACGGGGCAACGCTCGCGGGCATCCCCGCGAACGCCGGCGGTGCGGCGGCACTCAAACGCAAACGCAACCTCTTCGACAAGTTCGAGGATTACGTTGCGCGGCTGACCAGCCGGAGCACCTTCTGGCACCGTGTGGCCTCGATGATCTGGCTCCCGTACGCCTTCCGCAGCGGGATCAAGATCAAGCAGATCGACGGCAAGACCTTCTCGGCCGTGCTGCCCTTCCGGCGGTTTAATCGCAACTGGTACAACGCGATGGCGGGGGCGAGCCTGCTGGCCAACAGCGAGATCGCCGGCGGGATGTACATCTACGGCGCCTGCGGGGGCGACTACACCGTCGTCTGCAAACGCCTCGAATACAAGTTCCTCAGGCCGTGTTTCGGTCCGGCGATTTACCGGATTACTCCCGTGCAGGACTTGCAGGCCTGCCTGGCGACGGGCGGGGAGTTCAACTTCGACATCGAACTGGACATCGTGCAGCAGATTCCCACGCGCGGGCTGGGGCGAGAGGTCCGCGTGGGCAAGAGCTACGCGACGTTCCACATCACGCCCAAGGCGTTGCACGAAGCGCGGGCCCAGCGGCGTGCGAAGGGGAAGAAGAACGTGGAGGATCAGGGTGCGTAACGGGGCATCATCCGACGCCGGGATGAACGGCGATGGCGGCGGCGCGGAGGTGCGGTGCAAGCACCCGGCGTGCCTGGATGATGAGTCGTTGCTGGGGCGGTGTGAGGTGACGACGGGGCGGACGGGTGGCCCGGGGGGGCAGAATCGCAACAAGGTGGATTCGGCCGTGCGGCTGCGGGACTTGCCGACGGGGTTGGTTGCGCAGGCGAGCGAGCGGCGCAGTCAGCACGAGAACAAGCGTGTGGCGCTGCGAAGGCTGCGGCTGCTGCTGGCGGTGAAGGTGCGGTGTGACGCGCCGATGCCGGTGAAGCCGCGGGGCAGGACGGTTGAAGAGTTTTTGATGGCCCTCGACGGCACGAGCGGGCGGCTCGGTGCGCCCGCGGCGGGGTGCTCGACGTTGTGGCGGTCGCGGTTGGTCAAGCGGGCCGGCGGGCCGGGGAAGATCGCCTGCAACCCGGATCACCACGACTACCCCGCCCTGCTCGCGGAGGCGATGGACATGATCGCCGGGGAATCGTGGGAGCCCAAGGCCGCGGCGGACCGGCTGGGAGTGACGGTGAGCCAGTTGATCAAGCTCGTGAAGGATCATCCGCCGGCGCTGGTGGAACTCAACCTGCGGCGTGGCGAGCGCGGGCTGCACGCGGTGAAGTGAGGCGCGTCGGCGGGGGTTCTTTCGCGGCGCATACGCTGGTGATTCATGGGCAACGACGAGCACAACGCGGGCGAGACGGGCAAGTCGCGGCGGAACGCCGAGACGCGGTTCGCCTTCGGCTCGGGACTCAGCGGCGAGCGCCCCAGCGCCGTCGCGGCCACCGAAGCGGCGCAGCGCGCCCTGGCGGAACTCATGATCGAGGGCGGCGGCGTGCCCACCGCGGCGAGCGTCGTCGGCGGGTTGACGGGCGCCGACAGCGGGCAGCGCGTGGTACGCGATCAGGGTGAGAAGCCCAGCATCGAGGCGGCGGTGGTCTTCGTGTCGCCGCACCACATGAACTCGATGGGCGAGGTGATGGAAGCGGTTGCGAAGGTGCTGTCGCCCAAGGCGATGATCGGCGTGGGGGTTGAGGCGGTCATCGGCGGGTTCCTTGAACTGGAAAGCGTGCCGGGGGTCTCGGTGCTGGCGATGCACCTGCCGGGCGTGGAAGCACGGACCTTCAGCAGCGAAGACCTGCCGATGGTTCTGGGGGTTGATGAGGAGGCGGACGCGGCGGAGGACATCGCGCGCGTCGCCGGGCCGATGGGTTTCAGCGAGGGGCACCTGTTCACGGTGATTTTTGCGGACCCGTTCACGGTGCCCATCGCGGGCGTTTTGCCGACGGTCACGCGCGCCAGCAAGGGGCTAGGCGTGGTGGTGGGGGGGATCGTCAGCGGCTCGATGCGTGCGGGCGGGAACGTGCTGGCGGAGGGGACGAAGGTTCGGCATCAGGGTTTGGTGGGGCTGACGCTGCGGCGCAAGCCGGGCGTGCCGTGGGCGAACATGAAGGGGCTGAAGGTCGAGTGCGTGGTGAGCCAGGGGTGCGCGCCGGTGGGGCGTGATCTGATCGTCACGGGCGTGGGCCCGGGGCTCGGTCACGGCGAGGGGATGGGCGATTCCACCGCAAGCGAAGACGATCGCGGCGAAGGCGAATCAGAGCCGAAGACCCCGGCGCACGCGGGGAGCGCCATCATCACGGGGCTCGGCGGTCGGCCCGCGCTGGAGGTCATCCGCGAGGTGATCGAAAGTCTGCCCGAGCAAAAGCGGGCGCTGCTGTCGCGCGGGCTGCTCATCGGGCGGGTGGTCAACGAGTACAAGGAGCGCTTCGGTGCGGGGGACTACCTCGTCCGCGCCGTGGTCAAGGTCGCCCCCGAGGGCGGGGCGGTGATGACCGACGGATTGTTCAAAGTCGGGCAGACCGTTCGGCTGCACCTGCGCGACGCCGAGACGGCCGACGCGGACCTGTCGATGCTCATGGACACGCAGGCGCTGCACGGCCGGCCGCTGGGCGGGTTGCTGATCACCTGCAACGGCCGCGGCACGCGCTTGTTCAAAGCCCCGAGCCACGACGCGGTGATGATCCAGCGGGCGTTCTTTGAGAGCGTGCCGGGCGAAGAAAAGGCCAAGACGGGCAGCGCCCTGGGCGGCTCCACCGCGGCGGTCTTCTCGAGTGTCGTCAGCGCGGGGAAGGGCGCCGAGCAGGCACCGGCCACCACGGGCGGGCGCGGCCTGCGCCGCGGGTTCCCGCTGGCGGGGTGCTTCGCGGCGGGGGAGATCGGCCCGGTGAACGACAGCAGCGACCGCGAATCGTCGGGTGTGCACCTGCACGGGCACACGGCGTGCGCGGTGCTCTTCCGGGAGGAGGAGTAACCCGCCGTGAACGCCCAGCGCACATACACCAACACCAGGCCGCGCCGGTCACGGCTTCGGATGATCCTGTGGTGCGTGTGCGCCGTCATGGTCGCGGCGGCGGTGGTGCTGGGCGTGCGGACGGCGCGGGCCTCGGCGATGATCGATGAGTATCGGCGCGGGGCAAAGGAGTGGGCCCGCGCGGTGCGCGAGGGACGGATGATCGGCGACGAGAAAGCCCCCGACGCGTCGTTCCTCGCCTCGATGGGCGTGCCGACGGAGGACCCGACGATGGGGCGGAACGTCATGCTGATCGTGGGCAGCGTGCTGGCGGCGGGGGGGATCGCCTGCGGCGTGGTGGCGAGCCTGCCGCGGTCGGGCGCGGGGGATGGTCGGTGAGCGCGGAGCGATGAGGAGTTGTGCGTGAACGGGCAGGGCGAGCAGGGATCACACGACGGGCAGGACGCATCGGCGGCGCGAACGGCGCGGCAAGCCTTCGCGCACGCTCGGCGCGTGGTGGTCAAAATCGGCTCGGCGGTGCTGGCGCCCGGCGGCGAGCTTTCGCTGCCGCGGCTTGAAGCGCTCTGCGCGCAGATCCACGCCGCCCGGCAGCGCGGTGTGGAGATCACGGTGGTCAGTTCCGGGGCCATCGCCTGCGGATTCCGGGTTCTGGGGCTCGATGCTCCGCCAACGACGATCGTGCAGAAGCAGGCGGCGGCTGCGGCTGGCCAACTTCGCTTGATGCTCGCGTGGGAGAAGGCCGCGGAGCGGCACGGGGTGAAGGTGGCGCAGGTGCTGCTGGTGTCGGATGATTTCGTCGATCGCACACGCTACCTCAACGCCCGGCGTGTGTTGGGCGAGCTGCACGAACGCGGGCTGCTGGCGGTGATCAACGAGAACGACACGGTCAGTTACGACGAGATCCGCTTCGGCGATAACGACGCCCTCGCGGCCCACGTGGCGGGGCTGGTCGGGGCCGACCTGTTGCTCGTGCTGTCGACCGCGAAGGGGCTTTACGCGCACGGCGACGCCTCGAAGGTCATCGCGCAAGTGGAGATGGACGGCGGCAGCAACGCCGCGGCCCTCTCGCAGCACGTCACCAAGGACAAAACCGTCACGGGCGTGGGCGGGATGGCCAGCAAACTCCACGCGATGGGCGTCGCCTCGGCGCTTGGCGTGCACAGCGTGATCGCCGGCGGGACGGAGCCGAACGTGATCACGCGGGTGCTCGCGGGCGAAATGCTGGGCACGCACTTCTCACCCGCGCCCGATGCGCCCGGGGCGGCGGTGGGCAGTCGGCGCGACGCGTGGATCCTCGCGGGCGTGCGCGTGGCGGGGCGGTTGACCGTCGACGCCGGGGCGTGCGCGGCGATCCTGCGCCGCGGGGCGTCGCTCTTGCCCAGCGGCGTGACGAAGGTCGAAGGGCGCTTCGCACGCGGGGCGACGCTCGACGTGCTCGACGAGGCCGGCGAGCTGATCGCCCGCGGGCTGGCGGCGTACAGCGACGAGGAAACCCGCCGCGTGATGGGCAAACGCTCCAGCGAAATCGAAGCGACTCTGGGGTACGCGCTGGGTGAGGAACTCATCCACCGCGACGACCTGGTGGTCATGCGGCGGGCGTGAAACGCGGCGGCTTTTCAGTGAACGCGCCCGGCGTGCTTTCGGTAAACTGTCGTCATGATCAAGCACAGCAACCGCGGCGTGAAGGCCTTAGCGATGACGGGGTTGATTGGCGCGTCGACGATGTTCGGCTGCGCCTCGGCATCGAAGACCCAGCCGCAGGCGCAGGGCGTGCAGGATCAATCTGCGGGCACGATCACCGCGGCGGAGGCACGCGGTGTGGCGATCGCGCGCGTGCAGGATGGGAAGGCCTCGAAGGCGACGTGGGCGGAGCTGGTCAAGGCCGCGGCGGAGAGTGATTTCGTTCTTCTCGGTGAGAACCACGGGCACGAGTTGGGCCTGGCGAGTGCCGCGGCGCTGTGGGAGGACATCCTCGCGGCACGCGGAGAAAGCACGGCCCACGAAGGCACAGCCAAGCCGCAGCCGCGCCCGACGCTGGCGATGGAGTTCTTCGAACGCGATCAGCAGAAGGCCATCGACGACTACTTCGCGGGGCTGATCGACGAAGCCACCTTCCGCAAAGAGAGCGGCCGGGGGGCCGCGCAGAGCGGCAACTACCCACGCGGGCACCGCGACATGGTCGAAGCCGCGAAGAATCACGGCGCACGGCTCATCGCCGCCAACGCACCGCGCCGCTACGTGCGCCTGGCCCGCACCGACGGGTACGAGCGTTTGCGCGGGCTGAGCGAAGAGCAGCGGCGGCTCTTCCGTTTGCCGGACGTGATGCCGATGAACGCGTATTGGGATCGGTTCGCAGCGGTGATGGGGGGCCTGGGCGACGCGAAAGAGGGCGCCACGCCCGCCGAGGTCGAAGCGTTGGGCAAGAAACGCTCAAGCCTCGAAGCCACCTTCCGCAGCCAGGTGATGTGGGACTGGACAATGGCCCAGTCCGTCGCGGACGCGCGGCACACATCGAGCGGAATCTCCAAGCCCGTTCTGCTCGTCGTCGGCCGCTTCCACACCGACGAAACCGGCGGCACCGTGCAGGCCCTCCGCCGCCTGGCCCCCATGACCAACACAGGCCAAGCGAAGATCCTCGTGGTGAGCTTCGTCGACGGCGAAGCGCCCGCGGACGCCCCGGCGGCCAAGGCCGACCTGTCGCGCGCGGACTTCGTGGTGTACGTTGGGGAGGCGGGCAATCGGGAATAGGCAATCGGCAATCGCAGAAAGGAAGAGGGCAATCGGGAATGGGCAATCGGCAATCGCAGAGGGGGCAAGGGCGAGAGGGAATCGGCGATTGGCAATCGGGAGTCGGCAATCGGCAATAGCAGAAGAAACCCCCGCGTGCCGGACATCTCTCTGCGATTGCCCATTGCCGATTCCCGATTGCCTCTGCCTTTTCTGCGATTGCCCATTGCCGATTCCCGATTGCCTCTGCACTCAAGGCCCTCGCCGCACGAATCTTCCCCATCCCCCGCAAGGCCCCCCGTCCCCTACCCTCCCCCCGTGATCGACACGCACTGCCATCTGACATTCCCGGAGTTCAAGGACCGCACGGCCGAGGTGCTTTCGCAGGCCGCCGCGGCCGGGGTGAGCGGGTGCGTCACGATCTCCACAACAATCCCCGACGCGTTCGAGGCCCACGCGATCGCACAGAAGCACGCGCGGGTGTGGAGCACGGTGGGCGTGCACCCGCTCTACAGCGACCAAGGACCACACGAATGGAAGCAGGCGGCGTTGCTCGCTCGGCAGGAGAAGGTTGTGGCGTTTGGTGAGCTGGGGCTGGACAACCACTACGCCGAGCCGATCAAGAGCGTGCAGTTGAAGGTGCTCGAAGAGCAACTCGCGTTTATCCGTTCGTGTTGGGACGAGGCCGACGCGACGGCGGGCGGGAAAGGATGGCGCAAGCCCATCGTGCTGCACTGCCGTGAGGCCTTTGCGGAGTTGATCCCGATCTTGCGTGCCAGCGGGCTGGACGCGGGGAAGATGGTCTTCCACTGCTTCACGGGCACGCCGGAAGAGATGCGGGCGCTGCTGGACTTCGGCGCGCTGGTGAGCTTCACGGGCGTGGTGACGTACAAGAGCGCCAAAGCGCTGCGCGAGGCGGCGAAGCTGCCGCCGAGCGATCGGATCATGGTGGAGACGGACGCGCCGTTCCTCGTTCCCGAACCGCTGCGAGGCAAGGTGGGCAAAGGGAAAGGGGGAGGGGGGTGTGAGCCGTGGATGGTCAAGCACACGCTGGCGGCGCTGGCGGAGCTGCGCGGCGAGGACGAAGCGGCGCTGCACGCGACGATCAACGCGACGACGGCCCGGTTCTTCTCGTTGCCGGACGTGACGTGAGCGTGCGCTCAGGGGAAAGACAGGAACTCACCACGGAGTCACGGAGAGCACAGAGAGAGCACAGCAAAACAGCAAAGGGCAAAGCGGCCCGGGGCGGGGAAAAACTCAAAGCAGCAAAGCTCAAAGCAGCAAATTTGAACCGGCGCTTGGGTGGTTTTCGGGTGTGCGTCGTGGGTGTGGGTGTGCCGGGCGCTACGTTGTGCGTGCGTGGGAGAAGTTTGGGTGAGCGTCCGGGAAGTGCGGGCGTGCGCGTGGAAAGTCTTGACGAACGCGTGAAAAGTCCGGGCCTGCGTGACGAAAGTCCGGGGGAATGGGGGAAAAGTCTGGTCTTGCGTGACGAAAGTCCTGGGAAACGTGAGAAAAGTCCGGGCTTGCGTAACGAAAGTCCTGGGAAACGTGAGAAAAGTCTGGTCTTACGGGGCATTCGAGCCCAGGAACGTGAGAAAAGTCTGGTCTTGCGTGGCATTCGAGCCCAGGAACGTGAGAAAAGTTTGGACTTGCGGGGCATTCGGCAAGGCGTTTCTTCCGATTTGCTGCTTTGAGCTGTGCTGCTTTGAGCTTTTTCTCAGCCAAATTGGCTGAAATGTAGCGATGGTCAGGGTTTTGACCCCGCCAACGCACACCCGCCCGCCCAACTTCCCCCCCTTCCATCCCTTCCTTGACCCGTTCGGTTCGTTCGATGAACCAAGGAACCAAGAATCCCCGACTGCGGAGGGAATGGACCGGATCGGGCCGATAGTCTGGTCAGGGTCGGGACGGGGCGGCGGGGGATCGTTGCGGATACGCAGGGCGAATCTTTGGGAGTGGCCGACGATGCACACACAAAACAACAGGCGGGCGTGGGTTCTTGCTTTGGTTCTTGCGGCGGGCGCGTGGGGCGTGACTGCCATGGCGCTGCCCGCTCGGGCGTTTGCCGACACGCCCAAGGAACGTCCGGGATCTTCGCCGACATCCGTCGATGAATCCGGCCTGGTCGACCTTCGGCCCAAGTGGGAAAAGGGGGCCGTCACGCGCTACACGATGGAGGTCACCAGCACCAACGCGATCAAGGACCCGAACGCGCCGGCACCCCCCGCGTCCTCCCCCGCGACCAAGCCCGCACCGAAGGGCAAGGACAAGAACGCCGCCGAAGGGGGGGGGACCATTCAGTCGAAGATGACCCAGACCATCGGCCTGAAGATGCGCGTGGTGGAGGTCGGCGGCGGGGGTGGTAAGGGTGGCAAGGGCAAGAACGGCGACGGGCCGGCGGGTGGCGGAGGTGGGGCGACCGTCGAGTTGGTCTACGAGAGCGTGAAGATCGCCCTTGAGACGCCGGACATGAAGATGGAGTACGACTCGGCGGCCGGGGGGGCGGGTGGCAAGACGAAGCCCGCGAAGAAGTCCGACGGCTTGGACGACCAGGACCTGCTCAAGCCCATCTTCGACAAGATCGTCGGCACCACCATGACCCTCGTCTTCGACGAGAACGGCGAGATCACCGAGGTCCGCGGCGGCGAACAGCTCAACATGCTCGGCTCCATGTCGGGGATGAGCAACCCGGGGGCCTTTGATCCCAAGAGCATGGGCTCGCTCTTCGGGCCCATCGGCGGCTCGAAGGGGGGCATGGGCAAACGCAAGGTCGGCGAGAAGTGGTCAAACACCGACGCGCTGAACGTCGGGCCGCTGGGCGAGTTCATCATGAAGACGCAGCACACGCTCCGCAGCCACACCGGCGGCCGGGCCGAGGTGCAGGTCGACGGCAAGGCCGAGGCCAAGAGCGAAGGCGACGCCGCCACCAGCCCCGACAAGATCAAGCTCAAGAACAGCCTCTACCGCGGCAAGTACATCTGGGACACGAAGAAGGGCCAGCTGCAGTCGATGGAGTTGGAACAGTCCGTGCAAGTCGGCGGGGCCGTGGAGGCGAAGAGCGACTCGGTGGTGAAGATTCGGAAGAACGGGCAATAAGGAATCGCGGAGAGGCAATCGGGAATCGGGAATAGGCAATCGGGAATAGGGAATAGGCAATAGCAGAGGGATCACCGGCGCGCGGGCGTTCTTTCCGCGATTGCCGATTGCCAAATCCCGATTGCCTCTGCCTCTTCCTACTCCCCCGCCAGCCGGGTGATCGCCTCCGCCGCCCGGCGTGCGTCCGCTGCGGAGATGTGCAGGTGCGTGACCAGGCGCACGCGGTGCGTGCCCATGGGCAGGGCCGCGATGGCGTGATGCTTCAGCAGTGCGGCGCAGAACGCCGCGGCGTCCAGGGCCGGGTTCATCACGTCGAAGAAGACCATGTTCGTCTCACGCGGCAGCGCCAGCCGCAACGACGCCGATCGCCCCACCGCGTCCGCAAGAATCTGGGCGTGCTCGTGGTCCTCACGCAGGCGCTCGCGGTGGTGCGTCAGGGCGTGGCCCGCCGCGGCGGCCAGCAGGCCCGACTGCCGCATCCCGCCGCCGAACATCTTGCGGAATCGCCGTGCGCGGTCGATGAGGTCCTTCTCGCCGCAGAGCGCCGAGCCGACCGGCGCGCCCAGGCCCTTGGAGAAGCAGACCGAGACCGTATCAAAGTGCCCGGCGATCTCGCGCGGCGAAAGGCCCGTGGCGGCGCACGCGTTCCACAGGCGCGCGCCGTCGAGGTGCCGCGAGAGGCCCAACTCGTGCGCCGTCTTGCAGACGCCCGCGAGCTGATCGACGGGCCAGACGCTGCCGCCGCCACGGTTGTGCGTGTTCTCGATGACCACCAATCGCGAGGCGGGGCTGTGGATCCCCGGCGCCCGCACGGCCGCTCGCAGGTCGTGCTCGGTGAAGAAGCCCCTTTCGCTGCGCAGCGGGTTGATCATGACGCCCGAGAGCGCCGCCGGCGCACCGGTCTCGTAGTGGATGATGTGCGAGTCTTCGTGGGCGAGGACTTCGTCGCCGGGCTGGGTGTGGCAGCGGATGGCGAGCTGGTTGGCCATCGTGCCGGAGGGCGTAAAAAGGGCGGCGGGCTTGCCCAGCAGCTCGGCGACCTGCTTCTCCAGCGCGATCACCGACGGATCGTCCCCCAGCACGTCGTCGCCCAGCGGGGCGGCGAACATCGCCCGCCGCATCGCATCGGTGGGCTGCGTGACGGTGTCGGAGCGGAGGTCGATGAGGGGCGTGGTGGGTGCGGCTTGCTGGGGCATTGGGGAGTTTAGGAAGAAAGGAAGTGGCGGAGTGGCGAAGTGCCAAAGTGCCAAAGTGCCAAAGTGCCAAAGTGCCAAGGCCTGGCCGTCGTTGGTGATTGAAGATCTTCTGCCACTCTGCCACTCTGCCTCACTGCCGTTTCTTCGCGTCCTTGCTACGCTGGGGACGATGATGAGCACGAAGAGCGAGGAGACGTTGCTGGTGATCCCCACGCCCACACGCGTGGAGCGGCTGGGCGAGGCCGTGCGCGTGCCCGTTTCTGGGGGGGGTGGCGTGAAGGTGCGGACGCTCAACGCGGCGCGATCAAACCCGAACCCAACGCGCGAGGCGGTGCTCGAACGCTCGACGAAGGGACAGGCGTACCGCCTCACCGTCCGCGATCCACAGCACGACGGCGGCGTCCTCTTCGAGATCGAATGCCAAACCCACGCGGGCGAGCGCCACGCCCGCGCCACCATCACGCAGTTGCTCCGCGCGTACCCAGAGACGATGCCGCGGGTCCGCATCGAGGACGCACCGGCCTTCGCCGTCCGCGGCGCGATGCTCGACGTCTCACGCACGCGCGTACCAACGATGCTGGAGATGCACGACATCGTCGCGTCCCTGGCGGCCCTGAAGTACAACCACCTGCAGCTCTACACCGAGCACACCTTCGCCTACGCGGGGCACGAGGAAGCCTGGCGCGGGCACGGCGCGTTCACCCCCGACGAGATCCGCCGCCTCGACGAACTCTGCGCGCAGCACGGCATCGAGCTCGCCGCCAACCAGAACTGCTTCGGACATCTTGCCCACTGGCTCCGCATGCCGCGCTACGCGCACCTCGCCGAGACCCACGGCGATTGGATGTTCGACGTCTGGCCCCGCAGCGGGCCCTTCTCGCTGAGCCCGGCCGAGTCGGGCTCGCTCGATCTCGTGGACGATTGGCTCGCGCAGCTCCTGCCCTGCTTCACATCCGGATTGGTGAACATCGGCTGCGACGAGACCTACGACGTGGGCTGGGGGAAGAGCAAATCCCTCGTCGACGCCGCGGCTGCGGAGTTCACAGCGCAGGGGATGAACGAAGAGCAAGCACGCGGCGAGGCGCGGGCGCGGGTGTACTTGCAGTTTGTTGAACGCGTGTGCTCGCTCGTCCGCGCCCGCGGCAAGCGCCCGATGTTCTGGGCGGATATCGCCCTCGCCCACCCGCAGCGCGTCAGCGAGATCCCCGAAGATCTCGTGGCCCTCGCCTGGGGGTACGAGCCGCACAGCGAGTTCGATCGCTGGTGCGAACTGCTGAGCGCCGCAAGCGCGGGCGGTACGAAGCGCGAGACGTGGGTCTGTCCGGGGACAAGCAGCTGGCGCAGCACCATCGGCCGAACCCGCGAGCGCGACGAGAACCTTGCCAACGCCGCAGCAGCGGGGCTGAAGCACGGCGCACCGGGCTACCTCGTCTGCGACTGGGGCGACACCGGTCACCACCAGACCTGGCCCATCACGCTGCACGCGCTGAGCAAGGGCGCACAAGCCGCTTGGAGCACGCAGGGCGTGCACGCGCTCGATACTCGCGCTATCGCCCTGCACGTCTTCGGCGATTCGACGCTCCAGCTCGGCGCATGGCTCGACGAACTGGGCAACGCCGACGAGCCGCTGCGCCGCGTCTGCGGGCGGTTGTCTCGCCCCAAACAGCCCGGCGAGTTCGCGCTCTGGAACCAGTCCGCCCTCTTTGCCGACTTGCACAACTGCACACTCACCGACCGCACCGAGGTCGGCGATATCGAACTCTGGCGCGACGCCGCGGGACGCATCGAGGATGCATGGGTCGGCATGGTCGGCAGATTGAACGGCTTGATCGACGACGAGCTGGAGCACACCATCGCCGTGGCACGCTTCGCGCTCCGACGCGCCATCGCCCGCCGCGAAGGCCACGGCACGCTCAACCCACGCACCAAGACCGATCTGATCGCCATGGGCAAGGCCATCGCGGACGAACACAAACGCCTCTGGCTCGCCCGCTCACGCCCCGGCGGGCTGGAGATCTCCTTGGGCCATTACCGCCGCATCATCACCGAGCTGGAGCAGGCATGAGACGTGTCGTCGGCTGCATGACCGGAACAAGCCTCGACGGGCTCGACGCCGCGCTCGTGGAGATCGAGGGCCACGGGCTCGCCATGCGTGCAAAGCTCATCCGCGGCCTCAGCAAACCCATCGGCCCCGCCGCCCCCACGCTCCGCGCCCTGGCCGACGGCGCCGCCCTCACCGCGCAGCAGATCGCCGAAGCCTCGCACGCCTTCACCAACGCCCACATCCACGCCGTGCGAGAACTCCTCCAAGACCAGCACGCCGATCTGATCAGCGTGCACGGACAGACCGTCTTCCACCGCCCGCCGATGAGTTGGCAGTTGTTCTCACCCGCAGCCCTCGCACACGCCACGCACGCAAGCGTCGTCTGCGATCTCCGCGCCGCCGACCTCGCCGCGGGCGGGCAGGGCGCGCCCATCACGCCGATCGCCGACTGGATCCTCTTCCGAGATCACCACGCCCGCGGCATCGTCAACCTCGGCGGCTTCTGCAACATCACACTCCTGCCCAGCGCCGAGGTCGGCACCACCGACCACATCCGCGGCCGCGACGTCTGCGCCTGCAACCACGTCCTCAACGCCGTCGCCAAGCAAGCCCTCGGCATCGAGTACGACCGCAACGGCGAGATGGCCCTCCGCGGCAATCCCGTCATGGCCCTCGTGCAAGAACTCTCGGCCCTGCTGCGCGCCCAAGCCGACGCCGCCCGCTCGCTCGGCTCCGGTGACGAACTCTCCGTCTGGGTCTGGAAGCACCGCGGCAAGGTCGAAGGCCCAGACATCGCCTCCTCCGCCTGCTTCGCCATCGCCGACGTCATCGCCCGCTCGGTGAAAGACTGCACCGAACTCGTCCTCGCCGGCGGCGGTGCAAAGAACTTGGCCCTCCTCGAAGCCATCCGCCAAGCCTCAGGCCTCAAGGTCATCACCACCAACGACCTGGCCATCCCCGTCGACATGCGCGAGGCCGTCTGCATGGCCGTCCTCGGCGCGCTCAGCGCCGACGGCATCGTCATCACCCTCCCCGCAGTCACCGGTGCAGTGAACCCCGGCGTGGCGGGGGTTTGGACGCGGCCGCCCACCACGCACTGATCAAACAACCGGCCCGATGCGGTAACGTTCCCGATTGAGCGGCATCCATACCCATAAGGAGCCCTCATGGAATCCAAAGCGTTGGTCGTTGTGTCGTGGGTCTGTCAGGTTCTCGCCGCGGTCATCCTTCTGCAGACCTTGTTCTTCAAGTTCACCGGCGCTGAGGAATCCAAGTACATCTTCACCGTCATGGGCATGGAGCCCTGGGGCCGATACGCCTCGGGCGTCGCCGAACTCATCGCCGCAGCGCTGCTGCTCATCCCCGCCACCGCGCCCATCGGCGCCGCCCTCGCCATGGGCGTCATGGTCGGCGCTATCGCCAGCCACCTGACCAAGCTCGGCATCGTCGTCAAAGACGACGGCGGCCTGCTCTTCGCCCTTGCCGTCACGGTCTTCCTCACGTCGCTCGTCGTGCTCGTCCTCCGCCGGGGCGCACTGCCTCTGGTAGGCAAGACGCTCGCCGAAGCCCTGCCGCTGCCACGGATCGGCTGATCCGCCAACCAGCCCCGCCCCAGCGAACCTCCCGCTCACTTCGCCGAGAGCTTCTGCACCACATTGACCAGCGGCGTCTCATCAATGCGGATCAGCCCACGCTGCGGCCGATCAAAATCAAACGTCACATACAACGCCGTCGACGTCAGCAGCGTCAGAGCAAAGACAATTCCCACCGAGCGTTTCTCCACCAACCCCGCCCCATACCCAATCGCCCCGAGCGAAACGCACGTGCACACGAGCATGACAAAGACAAACTGCCCCGGCAAATGCCGCCGCGCCAGCGCCGTCCGCCGCGTGAACTGATCGTTCACCTCGTCGATCGACGTGATCATGAGCGAAGCCAGCGCCGGCGTCTCCTTCACGCCTTCCACGCACGCAGCGAACGCACGCTCAAAGCACCCGTTCAGTTCACGCTCGAGCGCATCGTTCGACGCATCGACCGATTCCTGAAACACACGCAGACGAAGCCGGGCATACTCCCGCAACTCCGCCTGCAAGCGGTCCTTCGTCGGCAGCAGCACCGCACGCGCATACGCCGTCTCGACCGCGTTCGCCTCGCTCGAAAGCGCATCCTGCCGATCCACAAACCGCGACATCGCACCAGAGAACGCAAACCCCAACAGCAAGCCCAGCAGCCCCAAGAGCGCACCCTGCACCGTCCCGATGTGCTGGTTCTCCGGCCGCTGATCCGCCGGCACGCGCTTGCCCAAAACAATCCCCAACCACGTGCACGCAAACGGCGGCACAACACACAACACCAGCATGATCAACGACGGAAATGTCGGCATGCACCGATCGTACCGAAGGTCGGCCCCCGCATGCCAAAGCCCGATCTGTTTGCAGCTTGATCGGGCTCTGCTCGCACGCCACGCGCTTCACCCTTGCATGAGCCCTTGTTCTGAGGTATGGTCGTTGCAAGGCCCGCCGCGCGTCCATCGCTCTCGCGAAGACCCGCGCCGTCGGCACCCAACTCGTGGAGAGAGAGACATGCACAAGAGCTTTGCCGCGTCGATGGTGATCGCATTGGGCGTCATGACCGCGTCGTCAGCCGCACGCGCCGAACTCGTCATCAACGGCGGCTTCGAAACCGGTGCCGCCTGGCTCTTGATCGGTGGCGGCCCCTTCCCAAACTTCGGCTACACCGCCGCTCAGGCCCACACCGGTTCGCGGAGCTTCGAGTTCGCCAACGCCCTCGCCCGCGACGACACCATCCGCCAAACCCTCGCCACCACCGCCGGCACCAGCTACACCCTCTCCTTCTGGCTCTTCAACAGCCAGCAGGGCAACGACCACCTCCGCGTCTCGTGGGAAGGCGGCCTCGTCATTGACCTGCTCCCCGTCAACATCCCCCTCAACACCTGGACGCAGTTCACCTACACCGTCACCGCAAGCCTCACCGGCTCCGAACTCCGCTTCGCCGGCTACGACGTCCCCGACCGGATCCGCCTCGACGACGTCAGCGTCGTCGCCGTCCCCACGCCCGCGACCCTCTCCCTCGGCGCACTGACCCTGTGCACGTTCGCCCGCCGCCGCCGTCGATAAGCCCCCGCACCCGCCACAAGCACCCCTCCGCCATCCGCGTCTAAAATCTCCGCATGCGTGAACCCGGCTCGGACTCCGCTCGCTTATCCGGCAAAGTCGCGTTAATCACCGGCGCCGCCAGCGGCATCGGCCGCGCCTGCGCAGAGCTCTTCGCTCGCAGCGGCGCATCCGTCATCGTCTCCGACATCAACACCCCCGGCGCACACGAAGTCGCCTCCGCCATCGGCCCCGCCGCCTCACCCATCGAACTCGACGTCCGCGAAGAGTCGCACTGGCAACACGCCATCCGCTTCATCCTCGAGAAGCACGCCCGCCTCGACATCCTCGTCAACAACGCCGGCATTACCGGCTTCGTCCCCGACGTCGGCCCGCAAGACCCCGAGTCCGCCTCTCTCCAATCCTGGCGAGCCGTCCACGCCATCAATCTCGACGGCGTCTTCCTCGGCTGCAAACACGCCATCGCCGCCATGAAACCACCCGCCGCCCGCGGCGGTTCCATCGTCAACATCTCCTCACGCTCAGGTCAGGTCGGCATCAGCCGCGCCGCCGCATACGCCTCCAGCAAGGCCGGCGTCCGCAACCACACCAAGTCCGTCGCCCTCTACTGCGCCGAAATGCGCTACAACATCCGCTGCAACTCCATCCACCCCGGCGCCATCCTCACCCCCATGTGGGAGCCCATGCTCGGCACCACCAGCCAGGAACGCGCCGCCGCCATCGCGGGCTTCGCCGCCGAAGTCCCCCTCGGGCGAATGGGCCAGCCCACCGACGTCGCCATGATGGCCCTCTACCTCGCCAGCGACGAATCCGCCTACGTCACCGGCGCCGAGTTCGTCATCGACGGCGGCATCCTCGCCGGCTCCGCCGCAACCCCGCGCGACGCCAACGCCCAAGGGTAACTCAATGCTCCAACTCGCCGAAATCGCGCGGCGCGAAGAACTCCGACAGGCCCACAGCCTCAGCGAGATCGCCATCAACGCCCGCCCGTTCTGCGGCGGCATCGCCTCCCGCGCTCACCCCGGCTCATGGCTCAACACCTCCGTCGGCATGGGCTTCGACGGCCCGATCAACCCGCACGAAATCACCGAGCTCATCACCTGGTTCGCCGATCAGGGCATCGAACCCCGCATCGAACTCTGCCCCTTCGCCCACGATTCACTCACCACCGCCCTCGCGGCAAACAACTTCGTCCCACGTACGTTCGAAAACGTCTTCTTCAAGGAACTCAACCCCGACCACCCCGTCGTCCCGCCCCACCCGCTGAACGACACAATCGAGATCCGCCAAGTCGATCCGACCGACGCCGCCGTCGTGCGCGCATACTCCCGCGCCGTGATGACCGGCTTCCTGCCACCAGGCGCGACGATCAGCGAAGAAAGCCTCGAAACCTCCGCACGCGTGCTCAGGCACCCGCGCACCGTCGCCTTCGCCGCCTGGTCAAACGGGCATGTCGTCGCCGGCGGCGCGATGGAGATCGCCGGCGAGGTCTGCGCACTCTTCGGCATGTCCACCGTCCCATCCCACCGCCGCGCGGGAATCCAACACGCCATCATCGCCGCCCGACTCAACCACGCCGCCGCCGCGCACGTGAAGTTCGCAACCATCGGCTCAAAGCCCAACATCGCCACCGAGCGCACCGCACGCCGCTTCGGTTTTCAACTCGCCTACACCAAGATCCACCTTGTCAGACCCGGAATACGCCCCGACGGAACACCCCTCGCCCCCGTCTCCGAGTAGATCCATCTCGCCCGCATCTCCAACCGCAAGCGTGCATCCTTCGCAAGCGCCGCCAAAGCGAAAGTTCCGTCCGCCGGGGATATCCAACCCGAACTCCCCGCCGCAAAGGCCCTGATCCCGCCTCAAATCCGCCGATCTGCACCCGCCGCCCTGCGGACGAACTTTGTTTCGGCCAACGCGTATATACTGGGGGGGAGTATACAACACCGGCTGCATCACCCCCCGAAAGGCCAAAACCATGCAACCAACCCCGCGACAAACGATCACCGTCAACATCCAAGGAATGAACTGCGCCCGCTGCGTCCACGCCATCACCACCGCCGTGAACCGTCTCGAGAACGTCGAGCTCAAACGAGCAACCGTCGGCCAGATCGACGTCGCCATCACCGACCACCAATCGCTCGCCGACGTGATCAGCGCGATCCGTGACGCCGGTTACGAATCACACCCAACCACTCATCCAGAATCAGCGAACGCCCCGATCGCTTCCTGACGCCTCACAATGAAGGGTCCTCATATGCCCACCAAGAAGCGCACATCGCCGAGCAACCGCAGATCAGCCGCACCAGCCAAAGCCGACCAAGCCTGCTGCACAGGCCCAATCAAGCGCTCCGCCTCAACGCCAGCCACATCAAACGTCGGCCCCGGTGCGCACGCCGCGGGCGTTGACGACGAACTCAAAGCCGCCAACCTCAAGCACCTCAAACGCATCGAAGGCCAAGTCCGCGGCATCCGCACCATGATCGACCAAGATCGCTACTGCGCCGACATCATCCAGCAGTGCGCCGCAGTTCAGGAATCCCTCCGCTCCGTCGCCAGGAACCTCCTGAAGAACCACCTCCGCCACTGCGCCGCGCAAGCCCTGCAAGGAAGCAACGCAGCGCGTCAAACCATGACCACAGAACTCATCGCCCTCGTCGAGCGCATCGCCCGCTGATCAACCTCGCGCAGAGCTCCGCAGGAGGAAGCACATGAGCACCAGCCAACCCGCACACAACCACCCAAACCCAGCGCCGCAATCCAACGCCCCCGCGCCGAACGATCCCCGCACCGAGAAGTCCGACCTCCCAATCGAAGGCATGAGCTGCGCCGCCTGCGCGATCCGTATCGAGAAGCACGTCGCCAAACAGCCCGGCGTCTCCACCGCCAGCGTCAACTTCGCCACCAAAGTCGCAACCGTTCACTACGACGCCGCCCAAACTTCACCCGCAAAGATCGCCTCCGCCGTCGAAGATATCGGCTACACCGCGATCCTCCCCAGCCCACCAACCACCGCCGAAAACCTCCCCGATTCCTCCGCTCACCACGCCAACGCCGACCACACCACCCACAACGCGCACGACCACGCCGCACACTCCACCGCCGAAGCCGCCCTGCTTCCGAAGATCATCTTCGGCGCGATCCTCAACGTCCCCCTGCTCGTCATCGCCATGTCCCACGGCACAATCGAGGCCTTCAACACCCCGTGGATCAACTGGGTGCAGCTCGCCCTCGCCACGCCCGTGGTCTTCTGGTCCGGACGCTACTTCTACCGATCCGCCTGGAAAGGCCTCAAGCACTTCAGCGCGAACATGGACACCCTCGTCGCTCTCGGCACGGGCGCAGCCTACCTCTACTCACTCGCCGCCACCATCTTCCCCGCCTTCTTCTCAACCCACTCCGCGGCCGCCACAGAACACGCCGCACACGCCACCCACCCCGCCCCCGTCTACTTCGAAGCCGCCGCCGTCATCATTGTCCTCATCCAACTCGGCAAACTCCTCGAAGCCCGCGCCACCCGCCGAACCACCGAAGCCATCAGCAAACTGCTTCAACTTCAACCGCAAGCCGCCCGCGTCATCCGCAACAACATCGAAACCCAACTCCCCATCGCCAGCGTCCTCATCGGCGACCGCGTCCTCGTCCGCCCCGGTGAAAAAATCCCCGTCGACGGCACCGTCGAACTCGGCCGCAGCGCCGCCGACGAATCCATGCTCACCGGCGAAAGCATGCCCGTCGAGAAATCCACCGGCAGCCCCGTCTTCGCCTCAACCCTCAACACCACCGGCTCGCTCACCATCCGCGTCACCAAGGTCGGCCCCGACACCGTCCTTCAGCAGATCGTCAAACTCGTCCAGGACGCGCAAGGCAGCAAAGCACCCATCGCCAAGCTCGCCGACACCGTCAGCGCCGTCTTCGTCCCCATCGTCCTACTCATCGCCGCGCTGACCTTCACCGCCTGGATGCTCTTCGCCCCAGCCGAAACCCGCCTCAGTTCCGCACTCATCAACGCCGTCTCCGTCCTCATCATCGCATGCCCCTGCGCACTGGGCCTCGCAACCCCAACCGCCATCATGGTCGGCACAGGCCTCGGCGCACGCCGCGGCATCCTCATCAAAAACGGCCAGGCCCTCCAAGCCGCCGCCAACCTCTCCGCCATCGTCCTCGACAAAACCGGAACCATCACCCTCGGCCGCCTCTCCGTCACCCACATCACACCCACCGCCTCCCTCTCCGACTCACACCTGCTCAAGCTCGCCGCATCCGCCGAACGCCACAGCGAACACCCACTCGCCGCCGCCATCGTCCGTGAGGCCCACACCCGCGGGCTCACCCTCGCCGAGCCCACCGACTTCCAATCCACCCCGGGCCTGGGCATCTCCGCAACCGTCGAAGGCCGCCGCCTCCTCATCGGCAAAGCCGAAATGCTCGCCCAGCAAGGCATCACCCTCACGAACCTCCCCGCCGCCGAACGCTTCGAATCTCAAGGCCAAACCGTCGTCCACATCGCCAACGACTCCGCCGAAGCCGGCTTCATCGCCCTCGCTGATACCCTCCGCCCAGAGTCGCAGCACGCCATCGCCCACATGAAGTCCCTCGGCCTCCACGTCGTCATGCTCACAGGCGACAACCGCCGCGCCGCAAACCACATCGCCCAGCAACTCGCCATCGACGAAGTTCACGCCGAAGTCTCACCGCAAGGCAAAGCCGAAGCCATCCAACGCCTCCAAGCCGCCGGCCACTCCGTCGCCATGGTCGGCGACGGCATCAACGACGCCCCAGCCCTCGCCCGCGCAAACGTCGGCATCGCCATGGGCGCCGGCACCGACGCCGCCATCCACGCCGCCGACATCACCCTCATGCGCAGCGACCTCCGCGCCATCCCACAAGCCATCGCCCTCTCCCGCGCAACCATCCGCACCATCCGCCAAAACCTCGCCTGGGCCTTCATCTACAACACCCTCGGCATCCCCCTCGCCGCAGGCCTCCTCTTCCCCTTCACAGGCTGGCTCCTCTCCCCCATGTTCGCCAGCGCCGCCATGGCCTTCAGCAGCGTCAGCGTCGTCACCAACAGCCTCCGCCTCCGCTCCCGCTTCCCCACCCAAGCCCAACCCAACCCGCCTCAACGCTGATCAACCAATCCTCACCCACGCCCCTCCCCGAATCTTCACCCACGCACAGGTCGCAGCGCCTTGATCCGCCCCTCCAACCGCTCCGCCACCGCGTCCCACCCCTCCCGCGTGTTCGGCTGATCCACAAACCGCTCCGCCTTCCCCACATGCACCGTAATCACCCGCGGCCGAGGCACCACACACCCGGGCCTCATCGCCTCAAAGCACCCATCAAGCCAGCACGGAACCACCGGCACATCCAACCCCGCCACCATCATCCCGATCCCCGCCTTCACCTTCAGCATCTCCCCAGTCCGCGACCGCGCACCCTCCGGGAACAAGATATACGCGCAAGGCTCCTCCACTAGGCGACTCCGCAAGTCCGCGAGCGCATGCCGCCCACGGTTCGCCCGATGCATCGGCAGCGCATTGAGCATCATCGACGCAAACAAACTCACCGGCCCATTCTCAAAGAACACATCCGCCGCCGCGATCGGAAACACCACATCCCGCAGCCGCGTCGACATCGGCGCCGCCAGAACCAACGCATCCAGATGGCTCGCATGGTTCGCCACCAGCACAAACGGCGGCTCCACCGGCAGATTCTCCCGCCCCACAATCCGCAGCCGATGCCACAGCGTCAGATACGACCGAACACCCGTCCACCACGCCGCGTGCGTGATCGTGCTGATCAGCCCCGCCTCACGCCGCACACTCCGCGCACGCTCCACCGGTGCAAGCCCATGATCCTGCGCAGGCTGATAGCTCCACTTCTCCATCGCTCATCCCAAACCCGCGCTCATGGCCCCAGACCTCCGCTGATCACCCGCGTCGGCGTATCCAGCCCAACGCCCTGAAAGTACCCCACGTAATGAAAAAACGCCGGCGCCGTCAGCAGCAAACTGTTGCACCGGTCCAGCACCCCGCCATGCCCGGGGATCACCACCCCCATGTCCTTGATCCCGATATCCCGCTTCACGCTCGAGATCGTCAGATCACCCAGAATCCCCGCCGTACTCACCATGATCCCCATCACGATCAGGTGATGCATCTGCGACAAGGGCCCCGCGGTAAACACCATCGACCCCAGCACCACAAACGTCACCGTCGTCAGCGTGATCGCCCCCACAGCGCCAGAGATCGTCTTCCCCGGGCTCGTCGTCGGCGCCAGCTTCGCCCCGCCGATCAGCTTCCCGCAGCAGAACGCAAAAATATCGTTCAGCCCCACACACGCCAGCAGCAGCAGCACCATCGGGCGATACGTCCCGTCGTTGCACAAGTACCCCGCGTGCCCAAGGCACACCCCAAACAGCAGCACCGCCAGCGACGCCAGCCCGATCCGCTGGATATACCCCTTCGGCTCATCGCGCAGCGTCGCCGCCGCCAGAATCACCACGATCGACAAAGGCCCCAGCGCCATGAAGAAACCATACCAATGGTCCACCACGCTGAACGTGATCACGCCGATCGAAACCGCCACCAGCGCCGAAAGCGCCTTCTCCCGAAACAGCCCCGTCGCCCGCGCAAACTCGCGGTAGCACAACAGACTCACAACCCCCATCATCAATCCGCCCCACGCCGGTGCAATCAAAATCGGCCCCACAACCACCGGCACCATCACGCCCCACGCCACCGTCCGCCGGATCAACTCCGTCCGCATCTCAGACTTGAGCTTCCCCAGCACGCTCAACACCCCGATGATCACCCCTGCACCAACCAAAAGCCCCGCCACCATCAGCAGCATCACCCGCACCGCCGGATGATCAACCGCATGCTCGATGTCCCACCAACGCGCGTTCATGCCGCCGCTCCTCCCCGCTGGGTACGCAGCGCCGCCGCCCCGCGATGCACACGCCGCCAGATCGTCACCATACACCCGGCGCTCACCAGCGCCAGCGCACCCGTCGGCACCGTCCACACCCCAAGCCTCCCCAGATCCATCGGCCCCCACCACGCCACAGGCGTCACCGCCATGAACACCAGCACCCCCGTCACCAACGCCATCCGGTGCTGCTTCGCCATCGGCCCGCAAAAATCCTGCGCCATCCCCGCCCCGCCCGAAACCTTCACCGCCGCCCGCACATACGCCGTCAGCACCGCCAAAAGCGCCGCGATCCACCCCAACTCCCGATCACCCATCACCCCATA
>JACVCS010000052.1 GCA_016741915.1 Phycisphaerales bacterium
GCTGCACATCGGGCATATCCACACGCTGCAAGAGGCGGCGAAGCTGGGCGAGTATCTGGTGGTGGCCGTGAATGACGACGCGGGGGTTCGGCGGCTGAAGGGGCCCGGTCGGCCGGTGAACGACATCGCGGAGCGGGCGGGGATGCTCGCGGCGCTGGAGTGCGTCGGGGCGGTGGTGGTCTTCAGTGAGGAGACGCCCGCGGGGATCATCGAGGCGATCAGCCCGGACATTCTGGTCAAGGGTGCGCAGTACGACCCCGCGTCGATCCCCGGGGCGCAGCACGTGATGAAGACCGGCGGGAAGGTGGTGCTGGTCGATGTCGTTCCCGGACGGAGCACGACCAACAAGGTCGCCCAGATTCAAGCGGCCTCGGCGAAACCCTGATCATCTGCCGGACTTGGGCCCGGATCGGTCCAAACGCTTGACAAACAGGGCGATTGGTGTCATGGTGGAGTTCCGTGGGACCCGGTTCCGGAGACCCCGCCGATGAGCAGGATTGCATCACGTGTCGATGTGTCGCTCGCCCGAAACCGGGCGGCGTGGCTGTGCGCGTTGGCCTTGGTCTGCGGCGGCGGGGTGATGACTTCGCCGGCGATCGCGTCGCTGCCCAACGTGCCCGTGCCGGCGGAGAATCCCATCACGGAGCAGAAGCGGATCCTGGGCAAGATCCTGTTCTGGGATGAGCAGCTTTCGACCTCGGGGACGATGTCGTGCGGGACGTGTCACACGCCGGGGCGCGGCGGGGCGGAGGGGCGCATCGCCACCAACCCGGGGCCTGATCCGAACAGCACCGCCGACGACATCTCAGGTTCGCTGGGGATCGTGCGTTCGGACGAGGCGAACGAGTACATCCGCGAGGCGATCTTCGGCGTGAACGTGCAGGTCACGCGTCGGGCGGCGGGGTCCTTCTACATGGCGGCGTGGGCACCGGAGGCGTTCTGGGATGGGCGTGCCCGCGGGCAGTTCATCGATCCGCAGACGGGGCAGGTGGCGATCGCTTCGGGCGGGGCGCTGGAATCGCAGAGCATGCACCCGCCGCTGGATACCTCGGAGATGTCCAGCACCGCGAACAACTGGAACCTCATCACCGCGCGGCTCGTGAACGCGAAGCCGCTGCACTTTGCGACGAACCTGCCCAGCGATATGGCGAACGCGCTGGCGAGCAAGCCGACGTACCCGCAGCTTTTCGCGGCGGCCTTTGGCGACGGGGCGATCACCGCTCGGCGGATCGCCTTCGCGCTGGCGACGTATCAGCGGACGCTCGTGCCCGATCAGGCGCCGATCGACAAATATGAGTTGGGCATCCCCGGGGCGATGACCAACAGCCAGATCCAGGGGCTCGGGGCCTTCGGTGCCGCGGGACCGAGCTGTGCGGCGTGCCACAGCGGGCGTCTGCTGACGGACCACTCGTACCGCGCGCTGGGGATCCGCCCGCCGGCGGAGGATTTGGGTCGGCAACTTGTTACGGGCGACACGAACGACCGCGGCAAGTTCCGCACGCCCTCGCTGCGCAACGTCGGGCTGAAGCGGCGTTTCATGCACAACGGCAAGTTCACCACAATCACCGAGGTGGTGAGCTTCTACAACCGCACGAACGGCGCGCCGGCGAGCTTCGCCGACAACCGCGATCCGCTCATGCCCGGGATCAGCATCGCCTCCAGCAATGTCAACCCGATCATCGATTACCTCACCAACGCCTTGACCGACCCGCGCGCGGCGGCGCAGACCTTCCCGTTCGATAAACCCACGCTGTACAGCGAGCGGGCGGCTGCGTCGAAGGTCTCGTTCGTCCCCGGCGGCATCGCCACCAGCGGGAACTACATTCCGTCGATCATCGTGGATTCGGTGCCGTTTGTTGGGAACAACGCCTTCCGCGTTGGGCTGGACTCGATCTCGCCATTGAAGACCGCCCGCTTGGGCGTTTCGACCTCGCCGCCGGTCGGGGGTGTGATCACGCCGACGCGGTATGTGTTCACACGGACCACCGAGGGCGCGGGCAGCAAGTCCGGCATGGTGACGGCGAAGCTGTACCTGAACCCGCGGTTGTATCAGGACGGCGCGACGTACTACTTCCAGTGGTTCATCGACGACCCGGCCGCACCCACCGGCCTGACGGCGTCGAACATCGCGAAAGTCCCGGTCTTCTGCGGTTCGTACGGCTGCTTCGCGCCGTGCAGCCCGTCGGATATCGGTGACGACGCCGGCAACCCACTCCCCTCCACTTCCTCCAACACGGGCGTGAACGAAGGTGATTACAACGCCTTCTTCTCCGCCAGTGGGTTCTTCGAGCAGAGCTCGATGGGGCCCGAAGCGATCGGCGCATCGTGCGATATCGCGGATGATCAGGGGAACCCGCTGCCGCCGTTCAGCACGGCCCCGGGCGTGAACAACGGCGTGAACGAGGGCGATTACAACTGCTTCTTCAACGCGTTCTTCATCCCGTGCTCCGGGTGAATCGTCTCGTCTTCTCCCGCCGTACATCCCCCCCACCACGCCCACCATCCACTCATCGTTTCACGCGTGTCGCGGGCGGTGAGTCATCCCAGACTGCACGCTTCCAGATCGGTACGTCCTGCTTCAGGCGATCGATGAACGCCGGCATCGCCTCGATGGCCTCGGCGCGGTGGGCCGAGGCGACCTCGAGCACGAACGAAACTTCACCAACCGCGACCAGCCCTCGGCTGTGCAGTGCGATGATCGAGAGCAGCCCGAAGCGGTCGCACACGCTGGCCGCGAGTGACCTCAGTTCACGTTCGGCCATCGGGTCGTAGGTCTGATACTCAAGGTGCGAAAGAGCTCGCTCTTCGCCCGACATCTTTGTATCGCGTTCCATTCGACGCACGATCCCATCGAACCGCAGCGTCGCGCCGACATTTCCGGTTGCGTGCACACGCTCCAGATCGGCCCGATGAGGCAGCAACGCCTCTGCCAGAGCCTCGGGCGTGAGCGGTCCGTCGACGATGATCGAAACCACCGTGCCCGGCATTACCCACCCCCCACCAGCGCGATCAACGCGACCTCATCGCCGGGACGGATCTTCGTCTCCGCTGAGGCGTATTGATGATTCACAGCGAGGCGGGCCCGCTCGATGGTGCCGATCGCCGATCGCAGCGCCGGGTGCTGAGCCTGGAGTGCTTGCAGCGCCTCGCGCACCGTGCACACACCCGGCTCGCACTCGGCAACTTCCACGGCCACCCGGTCGCTGTTCACCGCCGCACCCGCGGGCCCGAAAAGGAGCACTTCCACACGCATCACCGGCAGTGTACGGTTCAATCACCGAACTTTCCGGAGTTGCGTCATGGGCTTTCGCAATCAGCCTTTCGCCTTCGATTCTCCCGATGCCGCCATTGCCGCGATGCTCGATCGTCTTGACGTTCGGAGCGTTCGGTCGCTGCGTTCGACCGAGGCGTGGCCGCTCACCGACTCGCTCGGCAAAGTCCTTGCCCAGCCGATCACCGCCGACCGTGACAGCCCGGCGTTCGACCATTCCTCGATGGACGGCTACGCGGTGCGCGTCGCCGAACTTGTCGACGCTTTCTCATTGCGAGCGGCTGATGACGCCTTGACGATCTCGGTGATCGGTGAATCGCGTATCGGGCGATCGCCGCCGAGTTCTTTGGAGAGTGCCACGACCGAACCGCGGGTGCCGCGTGCGATCCGCATCGCCACGGGCGCACCGATCCCACCCGGTGCCGACGCGGTGATCAAACGCGAAGAGACTGTTGAGCAGAGCGACGCGGATGATCCGCAAACGGTCAGGACCGTGACGGTGCGGGCGGAGGTCGTTCGGGCGCTGCGGCCGCGGAGCAACACTCGCCTCAAGGGTGAAAACGTCGAGCGCGGCAAGGTTGTCCTGAAACCCGGTCAGATCATCACGCCCGCGGCGGTGGCGGTGATGGCCGCGGTGGGCGTTTCGCAGCCCCGGGTGTATGCACCTTTGCGGGTGGCAATCATCACCACGGGCGATGAGCTTGTCCCGGTGGATTCAGTTCCCAGCCCATTTGAGATCCGCAACAGCAACGCACCGGCCCTGCTCGCGCTGCTCTCCTCTGCGCGATGGATCAACGTGGTCTCGTGCACGCACGTGCGCGACGACACCGCGCCGCTCGAAGAGGCCGTGCGACACGCACTTGGCTCCGCGGAGGCGATCATCCTGACCGGCGGCGTCTCCGTGGGCCACCGAGATCCGGTCCGGTCTGTGATCGAAACCATCCAAGCGGAGATCGTCTTTCATGGGTTGCCTCAGCGACCCGGCAAGCCCACGCTCGGTGCGGTGCTTCGGCGTGAGAATACCTTGCCTGTGCCGATCTTCGGGCTGCCGGGGAATCCAAACTCGACATTGGTCACGTGCACGCGGCTGGTGCGGCCCGTCTTTGCCGCGGTCGCGGGGTTGGCTCAGGACCACCAGGCCCAACTGGTTTCGCCCACGAACCCGGACGCACAGTCGCTCGATTTGTATTGGCACCGACTGGCACGCCGAACCGCTCCGGGCTTTGTTGAACTGCTCGACGCACGCAGTTCGGGCGACATCGTCACCTCGGGCCAGAGCGACGGGGTCATCGAGCAGCCCCCGGGCAAGGCGAACGAGCCGACGGCGGCGGTCCGCTTCTTCCCGTGGTCATTCGGTCAATGATTTGACCATGCACCCCGAGTCTCCGCAACCAACGTCGCAGCCTTCTCAGATGCCACCGGTTCGGCCGACGCTATCGCACGTCGGCGAGGCCGGCGAGGCCCGGATGGTGGACGTGGGTGCCAAAGCCATCACCGCGCGCACAGCGAGCGCCGAGGGTTTCGTCCGAATCTCTCCAGAACTTCAGCAGGCCATCACGCAGAACACGGTGAAGAAGGGCTCGGTGCTGGAAGTTGCGCGTCTCGCGGGCATACTGGCGGCGAAGCGAACCGACGAACTGATCCCGCTGTGCCACACGTTGCCGCTTGATGCGCTGGATATCGTCTTCACGCAACAGCCGGGGCGAATCCGCGTCGAGGCCACCGCACGAACCAACGCCCGTACGGGGGTTGAGATGGAAGCGCTCACGGCCGTCACGGTCGCGTGCCTGACGATCATCGACATGGGCAAAGCCATCGACAAGCACATGATCATCGAGGGCGTTCGCGTGATCTCGAAAACCGGCGGGCGTTCCGGTCCGTTTACGGCACCGCCTTCTCCGAACTCCGAGCCGAACGCATGAGCCAGCCAACCCGTCCGATCAACGCCGCCGTGCTGACCGTCAGCGATCGCTGCTCGCGCGGCTTGGCCACTGATACTTCGGGCCCCGCGTTGCAAGCGATGTTGCGGCAGCACCTCGGCGCACAGATCGTCGCCACCGCGTGCCTTCCCGACGACATCCCCGCGCTGTCTGCGTGCTTCGTTGAGTGGTCTGAACCCAGCCGGGCAATCGACCTCATCCTCAGCACCGGCGGCACGGGGCTAGCCCCGCGCGACCTGACACCCGAGGCCGCCCGAGCGGTCTTTCACCGTGAACACCCGGGCCTGATGGAACTCGCCCGCGCACGCTGCGCCGCCATCACACCGCGAACGTACCTCTCCCGCGGCGTCGCCGGCACGATCAACCGAACCCTCATTCTCACACTCCCGGGCTCACTGCGCGGATCAACCGAGAACCTTCAGGCTTTGCTCGACATCCTGCCGCACGCAATCGAAACCCTGCGAGGTGAAGTTCAAGACGACGGCCGCCCACCATCCCCGGACCTCAGATCGTCGACCGGCAAAGTCATCCATCACAACGATTGAATACACACAAGCCAGAAGCACCGCATATGACTGGTTGCCGAGCGGGCGGGTGATCGCCATTCGCGAGATCCAGGAACTCAAACCCGAGTAACGAGGTGCTGCGGGGCAGGGTTTTCTGCCCGCTTCGGGTGAGAGCCCAAGAGCGGAACTGGCTGGTTCGACTGGCCAGGCCGCTCGGTTCGGCTCTCTCGGCACTGGTATCGATCGTCAAGCCCGAGACCATCATGGGGTGGATACGCGAGGCTGACAAAGGTCGATTGAGGAAGAAGGTCAGTACCCGGAAGCCGGGGCGACCCCGCACGCCTGAGGGCATCCGAATGCGGTCCCTGAAGATCGCTAAGGAGGTGCACCGTTATCAATGCTGCACAAGTTGCTTCTTCGCCCACTGACGCCATGGCTCGCTGGTTCCCCTGATCGAAATCTCATTCAGCAGCTGACGCACGGATTCAGATTCATGTCCTAGACGAAGTGCGAGGCTCGCGCGTGCCTGGATTGCCGGCATGTACTGCGGCGCGACTTCAAGTGCAGACTCATACGAGGCGTAGGCCTCGTTAATCTGACCCGCGAGTTCAAGAACCAACGCCCGATTGTGACGCGGGTCAGGCTGGCCGGGGAGGAGTTTCGCGGCCCACTCAAACTCGTTCGCAGCTTCGTATAACCTGGGCGGCTCGGCTTTGAGATAGAGCACGCCCAAGTTGTTGTGAGCGGGGCCGTTGAACAGATCTTCCGCGAGCGATTCCTTCAACAACCACTCAGCCTCCTTCGGATCCGTATCGATCACACGAAGAGCCGCGAGTTGAAGTTCTTGTGATCGGGCCGGATTCCGACGTACTTCACCTTTGTCCGCATACGGAGAAACGCTATCCTTTCGTGCGCACGCAGCGGTCATCACCGCTGACAAGCAGAGTGATACTGCTGCGGCAACGACGAACACGCAAGCGGTCACGCTTCTCTCCCGAGTTCGTTCAGTCAAAGTGTGCATGGAGTCAGCGTTCATTATCTACATCCCTCTACGATGAGCTTGTTTTCGAGTTCACTGACCCCGCGAACGGTCTTTAACGTTCTGATCCTTTGAATACTCTGCAGACAACGACAGTACTGCGCGGTAGTCCCCGGTGCGTCCTTGGTTTCCGGCGGCGTTGATGGCGGAGAGATCGAGCCGCTGAACGCTCCATACGCGTTGCGAGCTCACCCAGATTCGAAGAAACGTCCCGAGTTCTTGAATGCTGATCGGCTCGACCACCAACCGGGCGGACTGGTTCGTGAGCGACGAGTCGGCGGTCGAGGCTCGCTCTCCCAACGGAGTGACCTCACGCACAACCGTTGGCGTCAGGGCCGCATCTCTCGCGGCACGCTGCGCGATCTGCATGACATCCTCATCCGGTCGCTCGCTTTGCCCCGTGGTTGGGAGGGTCGAGCGTAGTTGAGCCACCGACTTCATGAGTCGGCTCGCCTCGGCGGCTTGCTTCTCGGCAGCAACCGCTCGCTCTTCAGCACTTTGCCAAACCACCGTGCGATAGACGAGCACACACGGAAGCACTACGCAAAGAGCGGCCGCTGCAAAGTTCACAACCCTCATTGCGGCCCCCCTTCGCTCGAACCAGCCTTATTCTCCGTTCTCGACTGGGATTGAGGATCTTTCGTGAGGCGAAGTCGCAGCGTAAGGCTGTCGGTTGAACCGGTCCTGGCCGACGAAACACCCGAACTCGTCCCCGAGCGAGAATACTGCGGCTGCGCCAGCGTCCAGCCGTTCACGCGCTTCAACGCTTCGATCAACTTCTCGGCATCCTCGGAACTCTCCGCAGCCACTGTCAGCCCGATCGCATCGTGAGCGGCCTGAATCGTGTCCGTTCGAACAAACGGAGAACCCGCTCCCCGCGGCCATGCACCGATCACCGTGCTGATTGACTGCACTGTCGAAAGCGCATCCTGACTTCGCCCGGCCGACCGATTGATCGACCGCAGCCGTGACTCTTCGCGAGACAGATCGTCCAAGGTCTTGAAGCCCGCCGTTCGCAAGACCTCCAACTTCGCAGCAGAGTATGTGTTGTGCCGGGTATTGCCAGCCCAGATTCGTAGCTCAACGCCACAGAGCAACAGAGCACTGACAGATATGACACCGACCATCGCGGTCCGTTTGATTTTGCTCCGCGCGTTCCTCACCGGCATCGGCTCAAAGGGACCAACCAGGAGGTTGAGTTGAGGTAACGAACCCGGAGCAAGTCCAAGTTCGCTTGGGATCGTGCTTGGAACCACCGTAATCAGATCGACACCTGCTGAGTCCACGATGCTCTTGAGTGTTTCAGGCTCTACTCCACACGCCACCAATCGACCGTTGCCCGCACCTTCGCAAACGATGTGAAGCCCGTCAATCGCAACCGGGATCTGCGCCTGAACCAGTTCGAACAGCGATTCTGTCAAAGCTCTCGAGCCGCTGCCGCCCAAGGCAGCATCAACAAGACCATCGTGGTCGTCGAGCACGGCCCAATACAACCGCTCTGCTTCAATGCACGCGCGATGCTGAGCCGTGGTGAACTCCCCGGTCTGGACAATTGGCGTGCTCACGTGCCCCCCTCGATTCTCAACCTGAGGTTGTCGAAAGGCCGCAACATCGATTGAGCATCTTCAAGTTCAACCGTTCGTTCGGTAGTCCCCTCAACCAGGATGACTCGCTTCGACTGAATGGACTTCACCAGTCGCCCAGCGATGCGTTCCCCTTCATGCACGGTGATGACCTCATCGAGGTCCGGGTCATAGATCAACGCCGATCGCGATTGTCGCGCATCTGCGTCAGAGCCGGGCACACGATCACTCGACACGACCACGGCGAGAAGCTTCAACCTCAACGGTGGCGGGGGGGGCGGCGGTGCGGCCATCTGCGGTGCCGGGCGAGGATTCCAGATCGGTGCATCGAAAGCGCTCCAATCGATTTCACGCGTCTCAGACCGTGCAACCACGGGCATTGTGACAGCAGGTGACTCGCTGGGCACAGTGAGCCGACGCGCTTCCAGACCAATGGTCAACGAATACGAAAGCCATCCGAAGGCGAGAACGACCACCAACCCCGCAACAATCCGCACCAAACGCAGACGCTCCAACAGCTTGACGAGGACACCGTCATCGAATTGTGAAGTCGAACCGAGCACGATCACTCCACCCCCCTCGTCACGCGAGCAACTTCGTCGGAAGTGGTCAATCCCGCGGCGACAAGATTCTGCCCCTCAACTTCGAGCCGGCGCAATCCCCGCTTGTGCGCCGCTTCGGTGATCATTCCGAGCGAAGCTCGCGCGTTGACCAGTTCTCGCACAGCATCGTCCATCACCAGCAACTCAAAGATCCCTCGGCGTCCTTTATAACCCGATTTCAAGCACGCGGCACACCCTTCGCCGCCGCACGCCTGGTGCTTCATGCGAACCAATCGCTGCGCCAACACCGCCGACAGCGACGATGAGACCAAGAACGGTTCTGCACCCAGATCGAGCAACCGTGCCACCGCGCCGCACGCGTCATTTGTGTGAAGCGTCGAAAAGACAAGGTGCCCGGTGAGGCTCGCTTGAATCGCGATCTTGGCGGTTTCAGGGTCGCGGATCTCGCCGACCATGATCACGTCAGGGTCCTGCCGCAGAATGTGGCGCAGGCCGCTTGCGAAGGTCACGCCTTTCTTGGGATCGACCTGCGTCTGGCTGATCGGCATCGTCCCAGCCTCGCCGGCGGCGGCACTGAGGTCGTACTCAACCGGGTCCTCGATTGTCAGGACATTCACGTCGGCGGTTCGACCGCCTGTGAACGATCGCTCAATGATGTGCCGGAGGGTTGCGTAGAGGGTGGTGGTCTTCCCCGAGCCTGTTGGGCCGGTGACGAGCACGATGCCAGAAGATCGCGTCGAACGATCGAGAAATGGCACGCGGACATGATCGGGCATTTGCAGCGAATCGATCTTCGCGTGGGTGAGCCCGCCGCGAACGTCGAGCAGGCGAATCACCACGCGCTCGCCGAAAGTCGATGGCAGCGAGCTGATGCGCAGGTCGATCGCCCGTTGACCTGGTCCGCGCCCGATGGTCACTGTCGCCCGGCCGTCCTGGGGCGCACGGCGTTCCGCGACGTCCATTCGACCCATAACTTTGATTCGGCTGACAATTGCCGGCGCAAGCTTCGTAGAGACCGCGCGAACCGTCGAAAGCACACCATCAATTCTTAGGCGGATCAGCGTTTCATCCGCGAGCGGCTGCACGTGGATATCGCTTGCATCTCTGCCGATCGCGTCGAACAGCACCGCATCAACCAATCGAACAACCGGGCCCTTGCCTTCAAGCGAGAGAAGATTCGCATCGCTACGGAGCGCGACGTCCTTCAGTTCGTCTTCGCTCACCTCCGTAACTGCGCCAACTTGCTCAAGCTCAAAGACCGGCGTGCCTTCTCCCGAGCCCGCCGCACCTGATGCACCCGCCTCCCGAGCTGTACTCCTGTCATATACCGCATCGATCCGACGTGCAAGGGACTCGGGTTCAACATGCTGGCTCGCCAGCCGAACGCCCAAGCACCGTTGCACGTTGAGAAGCACTGCCGGAGAGGTTTGGGGAGTGCAACTGAGAACAAATGAAGATGGAGGCGTCTCAGGTGCCTTGGCCGTGGACGAGGATGAAGACGACCCGATCTGTTCGCCCTGATTCTCACTGAGTTCTTCACACAAGACCAAGTGCGTTCTGGCAAAGGCGTGCGAGATCCGTCGCAGAAACAGCGCTGCAGGCGTTTCCTGTGATGCCGTCCGCGGCTCCAAAGTCGAGATGTCCTCAACTTGAGCACTCATCGGATCAACTGTGGCTCGTTCTCAGGCCAGCCTGACGGCACCTTGACACTTTTCAACTGCTCTTGGGATACATGACGCAGCCCCTCCATCGTGGTCCCGCGAATCACGTTCGCGCGGATGAAGACCAGGAACCGCGTCTTGCTCGACGTGATCGATTGATCCTTGAAGGCGTTGCCGATGACCGGGATACTCCCCAGCAACGGCACCTGGGTCGCGTTGGTCCCCTCGGTATTCACTTCAAGCCCGCCGACGATCACCGCGTAGCCATCGGGAATCGTCGCCTGACTCGTCACGCTGTTGACCTGACGCGCCGGCGGCAGGGTGCCCGTCCCCGCACCCACAAACGAACTGATACTGACGTTGTACTCCAGCAGGAGTTGATCGCCCTCGGCGATCTGCGGGCGAACAGAGATCTGTGTGCCCGCATCAAGCGTGCCGCCGAAGGTGGTCGTCGGCGTGGACGAGTTGCCCGCCGTAAAGGACGACGCGAACGGCTGCTGAGTCACGCCGTTGAAACTGGCCCGCTGGTTGTTCGAAACGAGCACGCTGGGGAACGAACCGGTTCGACCCGCGGAAACAGTTTGCACCGCGCGGGCGATGACTGAGAAATCACCCGGGCTGATCACCGTGCCACTGACTCCCGCAGAGGCGGCGGTGGCGAGCCCGAAGAGCGTCGTCAGCCGCGATGAAATGCTGCCGTCGACATTGAGCTTCTCGAGCTGTAAACCAAGCTGTACGCTGTCGGATTCTGACAGCGACACGAGCATCACTTCCAGCATGACCTGAGGCTGACGAACGTCAAGCTGTTTCACGAGCGCCGCGAGCTGGTCGAGCAATCGCGATTCGCCGATGGCGATGATCGTGCTCGTTGATTCGTCGGCCGTCAGCGAGATCGCCGAATCGTTGATCCGCGACTCCACCCGAGTGATCGGCGCGTTCTTCGCAGTCGATTGCAGCAGAGGCGAAGTCCCCGAGCGCTGCCCACTCGGCATCGTAAAGGTATTGGTGGGATTCGCCCCAACCGGTAGAGCCGCGGGGTTGATCCCCGAGGTCCCGGCACCCGAAGTCGCCGCAGGCGCAGTCAAAGTGCCGCCGTTCGCCGCTCCCTGGTCGCCGTCTGCCAACGAACTCTCAAGCACCCCGGCACGAATCATCCGATCGAGAACTTCGATCAGCTCACCGACCGGGCGATTCCGCACCACGAACGTTCGCACAGGCCGGCGAGCTTCCATCGGCACGCTGTCGAGCCGGGTGATCAGTTCACCGATACGTTCGTGCTGCGTGTTTGTTGCGGTGATGATCAGGCTGGCCGTAGGCTCCTCCACGATCATCTTGAATCGCTCATCAACGCCCGGCGTGCTCGCCCCCCCACCACCGCCACCAACGCCGCTTGACGATCCGATGATCTGCGTGATCAACGTCGCGACATCTCGGACCGCGAAGAGCCTTGGCGTGTAGGTAATCGTCTGCACGGGCTCGCGTTTGTCGATCTGCCCGATGAGGGTCTTCCACTGCGGCAGCAGTCTTCGCGGAGCAACCAGCGTCAGCGAAGTGCCGTTGGAAGCCGTGAGCACATCGCCGACAAGCTTCTCACCAGCGATCGTGTCGCGTTTACCCTGCAGCGCGGTGAGCTGCTCCATCGCCTGCTTCGGCGCGATGTACTGCAGGGTGATCTCTTCAATTACCGTGGCGTTCTCGGGGATATCCGCCGCCGCGAGGAGCAGAACCGCATCGTCAAGCCGGGGGGAGAGGTCCGCGATCTGGATCACGCCTGTGGACAGCGCCACGGTCCCCGCAAGACTGCCCTGCGCACGCAGCGCGGGCTTGACGATCTCGAGTGCATCACGCGAAGACAGATGCTCCAACCTGATCGCTATACACCGGAACCCAGGCCTGGGCTTGGTCACGCCCGCCTTCACCTGCTCGGCAACTTCGCGAATCGACGCCTGCGGCTCACACATCGCTGCCTTTGCCGCCTCATCAAGCTTGACAACCGTGTAGCCATCAGAACCCGACATTCGCACCGTGGTGAACGTCTTCTGTGCAAGAAGCCGGTTGGTCGCTTCCCAGACCTGCAGGTCGGTCGCCGTACCCGGCGTGCGCCACGTCACCGTCTGCTTCAGCGCCGCGGCGTCGTAATCAATGCTGATCCCCAATCGAGCGGCGCACAGATCCACAAGCCGAGCCAGCTCGATCGTGCCGGGGATCCGCAGCGCGGGTTGCGCAGCAAGCGACGGTGCCGTGACCGCGGGCGTTGCGGCAGCCGGGGAGGTCGGCTTCACAGCCGGTGGATTGCCGGCCGGGTTCGGTGCGTTGGGGTTCGGTTGCGTACTCGGCGTTGACGGTGCCGTCGATCCGGGTTGCTCCGACCGTTTTTGAATGCCTGGAACCACAGTCGGCGAGCCAACCGGCCGTTCCGGCTCCTGCCCCACGGCCGGAATAGCCACCAGCACCGCGGCGTTCAGGCTCCAGGCCGCACGCATCAATCTCCTCACCCCCGGCTCACAACGCTTCATGCTTCACCCTTCCCTCGCCGCGTTTCACACCGACTCGCCGCAAGCATTTCAAGACGCTCTGATACGGACTGCAAAGCCCATCAGCCAGAACACCCAAACTCGTCTCTTCATCAACCGAGATACTGCGCCGACTGATCGTGACCCGGCAGAACAGGCGTGACCGCGACGCTGCACCGTCGACCCGACGAGCGCCCCCGGAGTGTACCAAATCAATCGGGCGATCATCAACCCGCGTCGAACATCCCAACGGTGTGAACCGCCAGGGTAGGGAACAACCCTGGACCAACACACCCGCGTTTGAGAAGAACGGCATCGCGACACACCGCCACTGTGGCGATCCTTCAAACGCCCTGCCGAACAAGTTCACACCACCTGGTCCTCACCCCTCAACCACCCAAACCCGTCTGCGGCACCAGCCCGCTGTCCACCACCGCCACGATGTCGCCGCCGCCGTCATTCGGCAACAGTTTCTCTGTCCAAGCACTTGCATATATACTCACTCTCGGATCACGAGATATTTAATTTTTTTCACATAATCAACATGCAATCCCGAGATCTTGGAGCTTCAGATACATCCTCGCAGCGCGATCTGCTTCAAAACAATGATCAAAACGGCTTTCGCCTCGTTCAGGCAAGTAGTGATGGTAGTCAGGCGACAGCCAAAGAAGTGCCCCACCGCATGCAGTGGCTTCCAGCATGAGTGAATCACCATCACTGGGTGGCACACGAAGCGATGAAACCACCTCGTGTTTAATTCTGGCGAGACCGCCAACTCGAGCAATCACCGACGGCGAAATGATCACACCTTGACTTGGCCAGGGAACTCTATCAATATTCTGCTGCAACAAGAGACACCATCGATTCCACAAAGATTGTCGATCAAAGCCGTCAGCAGGAACGAGACCGCCAAAACTCATTCCATACACTCGATCTGACGCACGGGATATCTCAACTACTCCACAGCCGTGCACTCCACGATTGCCTATACAATCAACTACTTGCTTAGCAATAGTTCTCCATTCTGTCATAGATCTGCGTACACAATAGTCAAACTGGATCGACCACGATACTGCATTGTGCAGGTGGTAAAACAATTTTGATGCATCGCCTCCCAAATACACCTGCCATCGATTCGCCCAGTGCGGCTGCTCGCTTCGCGCCCAAGCTTGACCAAACACCGATAGTGCCGAAGCACCAGTACCGATGCGGCTAAACAACTCATCTACTCTCTCATGCGAATCAGACTTGTAGTATTTTCTTGAAGTCGACGACGCAGAACCCGTCTCCGGCCGCATTGACTTGTCGTACCAAGATGTAGAGATAATCTCTGCACCCTGAATACCAGCCGAAAGGTGGACGAGTTCGCAGCCGAGCTTCTTCACACTACTTCCCGTTACTCTACTGCAATGAGTCACTACATGCATGTAGAGGGGATTCGGCATCTCAGTTAGCCACTTGGCAATTTTCATGATAGACATTACTCATTATTTGAAATGAAACGAAGCTCGTACTATGGCACGATTGCATAATCTAGTCTCCAACCCCGAAACGCTGACGATGTATTCATGAGCTGGGTAATCTGCTGATATCTCATAGTGGGCGGCGAGTGTGATACTACAGCCTCGGCAACGTGAAGCGTCTTTTGTTTATGATTAAATGCTACAACATCTGGACGAATCTTTCCTAGAACACGACCATTTGGATCTCGAAGCGCTTGATTGTTGAACACATCTTTGGCTCCAATTTTGTATTTGCGCTGAAGTTGCCTCGTCTTATTCCACATCAACTTCATGTGTTCGATGCTACCGTGCGTTCTGCGGCTACCCTTACGAATAAGGGGCAATCGACCGCCTGCCATCGTGGGGCCGCTTTCGCCCTCAGCCACATCTGATAAGCCAAACAATCCATATGTTAAGTCATCAAATGCTTCGCTAAAACCTCGCGTCATTCCTAAATCAAAGCTCTCACTAACCCAGTCACTCGAACGACGACTGTGTATGTTATCTGACTGGGACCAATCCATCGCCCAATCGACATCCGCCTCCATGTTTGCGCCGTACTGACTGGTCATCTCCGCCAGGCCGCCACGAATCCCGCGGATACCTGCAACGACCGCGTCACCAGCAATCTCGGCCCAACTCAATCCCAGTTCGTCAAATCTGTGCCACGGATTACTCCCCAGGTACTGATACAAGTTATGCCCATCGCCGTACATCGCGTCCGGCGAGATCGCCGCCACCGCGGCACCCAGGCCCCTGCCGTGCATCGACGCCGACTCGATCAACACCATGCTCGTGGCGTTCGGATCGCGTTGCATGAACCGCCCGAGCGTCGGCGAGTAGACGCGGTTGCGCATCTGGTACAAGCCTGATGCGTTCGCAACCAACGTCGGCAGCTCGTCGCCGGTGGACCAGTCGATCACCTCGCCGACCTGACCGGCGGACGTGTCACCATCCAATCTGTCAAAGAACAACCCCTTGTGCCCCGCGTGCAGCAGCGGGTGGGGAGAGAGGTGCTCGGCTGCGATCACCTCGCCGTACGCATTGTACACAAACTGCGCCGCAACGCTCGCCGGTTGCGACGAACCACCACCCCCACCACCTCCACCCAAACCCGTCTGCGGCACCAGCCCGCTGTCCACCACCGCCACGATGTCGCCGCCGCCGTCTTGCAGCGTGAACCACGGCCGCCACCGCGCGTTCGGCTTCGTTTCGTCACCCACATCCGTCGCGCCGCCGAACTGCGCGATCAGCTCGTCCACACCCGCGTGCCCGTCGCCGGGGCCCCACACATACTCACGCAGCAGCTTCGTCGGCGTCTCCACCACCCACGCGTTCGTCGACTCATTGAACGCCTGGACCGTCCGGATCTCACGCACACGACGGATGCCGTCGTACGTGAACTCGTCCACCACACGGCGAAGCGATAGCCCGCCCGCGCCCGGAGCTGCCGGGTCGTTGTAGGTTTCCGTGGAAGCTAGGCGGCCGCGGCCGTCGTAGATGAAGCGTTTGACAACCGGACCATTTGTGACACGGACGCCGGACTTCAAGACTTCCAGATACGCGATGTCGTTGTCAACATAAACATATTCTTGATCGACCTCGAAGTTGCGCCGAACGCTCCAGTGCTCTTCAAGGTCCGGGTAGTAGTAGCCTGCTGGATCCCAGCTAAATCTGTAGATCGTTCGGGTTTGTCCCGGTGCGTTCGGATCAGGAATCTGATACGAATCCGTCGACGTGAGGACGATCGAGTTCGACTCCTCGACGATTGGCTTGCGGATCTCCACCAGACGGCACCACGCGTCGTACTGGTAGATCAGCCGCCCGTTGTAGATCAGACTTCCCGAGCGGTCGTAGATCGGTTTGGTCTCGCGGACACCGTCGGCCGAATCGCGCACGAGCGTTCGGATCCGGTTCTGCCCGTCGACGCCGATGAAGGTCGAATCGATCGGCGCGTTCTTGTCGCTGAGCAAGACCCGGCCGATCTCGGAAGACAGACTGTTCGCACCCGCAACAGGCGCAACGCCGGGTAAGCGTCCGGTCCAGTTCCCCTGCAGGTCCATCTGCCAGACTTCTCGCCGGCGGGTTTCGTCGGCGACAATGTTGCCATCTTCCACCCGTCCGGTTCGGCTTTCGATGAGCCGATCAAGCCGGTCGTACGTGTGCCGCTGCGAACGCAAGTCGCCGTTGTGAAGAGCCGAAGGCGCCTGCATGACATCGGCGGAGGTTCGGTTGCCGCTGACATCAAAGCCGTAGAGTGCCTGGTAGAGAATGGCGTTGATGCCGCCCGAGTAGGCGTTGTTGGTGTACGTCAACTCGCGCAAGCGACCCATGGAGTCGAGCCCTGACAGGCCGACAACCCCAGAACCAGAAGATGCCTTGACGCTCTGGGTGATCGCGTGAGCGCCCACGCCGCCGAAATCGATACCGAGATTCGTGGTCACGCGCCGACGTTCGCCGGTGTACTCGTACCCCGAGAGTTTGAAGACCGACGAGTTGTTGTACCTCGTCTCGATCCGCGAGATTCTCGAAAGACGATCATCCAGAGATCCCGACGAGCCGTAGGCGAACTTCACCTCGCGCCCGATCGCGTTGGCGTTGTTGTGCTCGCCGTACTGGATCGCGTCGAGTCGGGTGGTGCCCGGTCTTACGAAGACCGAGTTGGGCAGATTGCTGACATCGGTGGGCGCGTACGTCCAGAGATACCCCAGTCGAGGCGTTTGAACCACATTCACCGGTGCAAGCTCGGCCCACAACCCCTGCTGATCGCTGACGAGGTTGCCACGCTCGTCGTACGTGCTGCGCACGTGCGAGATGAGCTGCCGCGGTGTTGCTCGGCGGTCGTAGGTCTTGATATCGCTCAGCCGGCCCTGATCGTCGTACAGGTAACGCACATATCCGGCGCGTCCCGGCACGCTTTCGACCTCAAGCACGTGCGAACCCGGCGTAGCTGGGTAACCCGCTGTGTAGTTTGATGGGTCATAAGCGGCTGGTTCTTCGGCGTTATGCAATGTGGATGTGAGTGTTCGATAGTGCCCAACTTCAATCGATGCTAGTTGCCCAGCATCAGTGTACTGGTAACGCATCGCGATGCCACGGCTATCGATCCGCTCGGCCACCTGCCCCGCAAAGGTGTAGCGAAGTTTGTACGAGATGAATCCGGGTTGCGCATCCTTTTCGTGCGGGAAACGCAACTGCCCGATCAGAGAGTTGTTCCGAGATACCACCACGCTTTGGTACGAACGCTCATCTTCATTGCCGACAGATGACAGAATGTCCGCCCCGTACTCAACCCCGGTGGTCTGAAAGACGCCGGGCGTGACCTCGGCAGCGATCCTCGAAACCCGACCGATGCTGTGTTTGTATGTCGTCCGCCGCTTCATCACCGGATCGGTACTATTCTCGATCCGCTCGATGAGCCTGTTCATGCTGCTGTACTTTGACTCGGTCACCGAGCCGTTCGGCAGCCTGTGCTTGACCTGATTGCCCTGCTGGTCGTACTCGTAGATCATCACCACCGCGCCGGGAACGAACCGCTCAATGTTGCCCGGCTGCGCGATCGTGGGTGCCGCTGTCTGCCAACTGACACTCGCGGTCGGCGAACCCGCGACGAACCCCGCGGCTTGTTCTGTGCCGAGATCCGCCGTCGCAACCACCCGCTTCTGACGGTCGTACCACGTGATGGTCCGCGATCGAACCGCGTTGGTGAGGTTCAGCACATCACCCGTGTCGATCACCCGCTCCCATCGGGCGGTTTCAACGACATTGCCGTCGAGGTCGTGGGTAAAGTCCGTTCGCGCCAGTTCCTTGCGCGTAATCGTTCCGCCATTCACGGCGAAGTTGACCGCCGACACGGAGCTCACCACGCGACCCAAACCATCGATCACGCTGTACTCGGTCGGCGAGCCGGGCCGCTGCACAATGAGGTCTTCACCCCCGCGCCCTCGATAGCTGTACTGGGCTTGATAAGGAGGATTGCCCACTGACGCGCTCACGTTCCACGCCACGTCATACGTGCGTGTCTCGGTCGAACCGCCGTCGGGCCCGTAGACCATCTCAACCACCGAACTCGGCCGCGGCGAGATGCTGAGTACGTTCCGGACAAACTCGCGCGAGAGCTCGTCCGAGGCGGGCCAGTTGTCGAGCGCGCTGACCGCCATCAGCGCCGGATCCGGTGCCGCACCAAGGTTCAACGTCCCCCGGCCGATCGTCACCGTCAATCGCACCCGATCTGCATGATCGAGATACGTCAATGTCGTCGAAGCGCGATTCGCCAACGTCGGTACGCCTTCATCATGCCGATCCACACGCACCGCACGCATCCGCCAGTCGTAGCTGGTGACCGTCGCCGTGCCGTCGGCATCACTCGTCGGCGGCGTGCCGTAGTGCTGCGTTGCCCAAACCGGATTGTTGCGATACGTGCGCGTGACCGTCGGCATCCACGCGTCGTGAATCCCCGTACCGTACTCGGTCCGCTCAACGAGCACCATGTTGTAGTTGGGTGCGGGAACAGTCGTCAGCGGTGTGACCCAATCCGAATCGCTGGTGCCGACATACTTGCGGAGATTCTGCCCTAGCGAGTTGCGCGTGATGCGGGTGATGTTGCCATTCAGTTCGAGCTCACGATAGACCTCGCCGAGGTCATTGATCGACTTGGTTCCGAGTTCTTGCCAACCACTGCCTTGGAACCACTCAAGCAGGTCGGCTTTGCGAACACGCCCATTCCCGTCAATGCCGAGCTTGCCCAAAGTCAGGCGTTCCACCAGTGGCTGCCACCCAGTGCTGGGTGTTGCATCAATATTCACCGTGCCAACCATTTTCATCCGACGCTTCAGCGCGGGGTTGCCCGAAGTGGACACCTCCATGTAATCATTCACTTCGCACGTTACTTCGGATGCGCAGACGGACGAACTTAGAGTCGCCGGCTTCAGTTGATCAAACACATAGACACGACTGAAGTACGATGATGGGTTCGCGGACTGGCCGCCAACGCCACGAGTGATTAATTCTTCTGGTTCCAGTTCCCTCCAATGCTCAGGGTCCGCGGTCTGAGATGTGCGAAGACGCGAACCCTCGTTCGTCCGTGACATAATGATGACCCGCTTCGCCCAGCGTCTTCCGTTTGGGTAGAACACATCACTCAAGCCCTCGTTGTTGTACTTGAATGATGTGATGGCGTTCCGTGGCGAGGTGTAGAACACACTCGATGTGGGCGAAAGGGGCATACGCTGCCAGCCCTCCTCGGGCCACGACGGCACAACCACAGTCTCACCATTCATCGCCATGTATGGCGAAGAATCGCTCGGTGCAGCATCGAGTACGGTGTGCCTCGACGCACCACTTCCATACCCATCCGTGTTCCGGATAATGTACGTGAATACCAGTGATCCCAATGGATCACTGCCGCTCGCCGGATTAAACGGGTTCCGGACAAGTCCCGAGGCCGACCACTCGGAGTTCCCTCGGCTGTCGTACCATTCTTTCTCGACCGGGTAGTACCACGCACCGCCGGGGATCAGCTTCCTCGGAGTACCAATGGTTAATCGCTTCAGCACTCTTCTTTCGCGTTCCCGCTGATCCGGGAGATCTGGATCTGCGGTTGGCAACCGCCACACAACAGAAACCGTGGCCTTGTAACCCGCGTTTGCCCAGCCGTCCAACACACTTTGGTCAACACCAGAAAACCCACCTCCGATACCACCATACGCCCCTGGACCGACCGGCGATAGAAACTCGAGTCGTGCTGTTGTTTCAATATTCGCATTGCTGTCGAAATGCACGAGACTCTTGCCGTTGTACAATCTTGACCCGTTCGATTGCGGTACATTATTGCTGTCAACAACCGATCCGGCTTGGATGCCTTGGCCTTCAAGTTCGATGAATCCAAGGGCGGGACGTGAAATATCTGACGTGAACTTGTATGTAACGAAACGAACCAATCCCTGGTTATCACTCTGTTGATTTTGCAGCATGTCTGCAGCAGACCAACCGACGCTACGATGCTCCACAGGCAAGAGCTCATCACGCAGCTGCCTGATCGCGTTGGTCGTTTCGATGAGCTGTTCGGTTGCACCACCACCGACATCCGGATCGCTGGGCAAATTACTCAACAGATCTTTGGCTTTGGCGTAAATGAACTGTTCACCAAGACCTCCGCCACTGACAGCAACCCCGTCTGCTCCGTACGACCACATGCGATCGCGAAGAACATACCCCGCCGCATTCATCTCGACGACGCGACGACTCATCTGACCCGGCTTAACTCCGTTGACGTCATAACTGACCTGGGACTCGTCAAACGGAACGCCATTCGACGCCGGACCATCTGTGGGCATCTCGTCGATAACCGTTATCCAACGCGCTTTGCTCATGTTGGGCGCGGTCGCAAACTGCTGCAGATCGCTCACACTATCCATGGACTCGGCGCTTGCTCTCCATAGATACGGGTGAGAGTAGATACTGCGCTGTGGCTTTCTAGAACCAACTAGATTCTCCGGAATAATGGCGGGCTGATCGCCAGTCTGCGGAGCAGTACTTCCATCAACGACCAACAATCTGTTAACTCGATAAATGCGGTTCCCGTTGCGATTGATCCGCAACACCTGACACGATGAACTCGGATCACTGGCATCAATAAACTCAGATGCAGGTGTAGTGATCTGCTTCTTCAGCACGAGACTTGAGAGTGCGGGGCCAAGAGTCGAGTATCCCGTCCACCCCGATGGTGACGCCAAGTTCCATTGCACGCTAGCAAATCTCAGGATCTCATCCGCAGAACCGCCGGAAATCCCGACCCAATCGGGTATGGATGGGGCGGGTGTTGAGTTGGGACGACTCCACTCTCGGAGGTGCTTCTCATTCAGACCCGAGACACCGGCACTTGCGTTTGTTGATGACGTATGCGAGAATAACCGCTGCAAATCAGCTTCAGTGAATATCGCCAACAACCATGGAAACTTGACTCCGCTACCAACCCAACTCCGTTGCATAGGACCATACGCAAAGATTGTGCGAGTTGAGCTGACCTGAGTAATGGGTGACCCGACTTCACGCCGAAGGACCGTACTCTGAACGAGCAGCGGACTCGGCGATAATGATACTCCATCTAGAACTGCAAAGGATTCAGTTCTGTATCGGTACTGAATTTGCCGTACCCAGTTCGGATACGTTCCCAGTGGTGATGCTTGCTGAAGTGACGAGTACAGATCAACATCATCGTTCAGTACAGACTGATTGATCCATTTGCCATGCGAGTCTTGTAGATCAACAGGATGCTCACGCGTGAGATCAATTTGGTCGAGCTTGGAATGTTCCACATCGCCTTCGAATACATAGATTCGATCAACGACTATATGGCCAGCGCGTTGATACAACCGAAGGTTGTTGCTCCCTGCAACCGAGTTTTCCTCAGGAATATAATTGCGAAGATCTGGAATAACGCCATATCCATTGATGCAGACCTCGGGAACTTGACTCTAATCGAGTCCCCGAAATCGCTTGTACGTGTACAGAAGCGTCCACTTGGTATCACCGCCAACTTTGAGCTTGATGGACTTGATCGCGCCTCGGGCAAGATGATCCTCAAGCATGGCGACCACTGAACCGTTGATTGAGAAATTCTGGCGTTGAACTTTCTGATGAGTGATCTCCGCCAAGTGGTTCTGGGGTGTTTCGATTCGCACGCAGATGCCGACGTGAGGCAATCCCAATCCGGGATTCCTCGCCACATCCCAAGGCGAGTGCGACCAACGAAAGTCCGATTGTGGCTCTGTTGAGTCCTTCAGTACTTCAACAAACTGATTGCGTGTGAATGGGCGAGCGTTGTAGCTTGACCACACATACTCAGCCGGCGGCTCACTATTTGAAGTCTGAGCTTGGTTGAACCAGGTCCGATTCCACTTCGAAGGAGGAAGCGGTCCCAGTGCGTCATATCGTCCGCTGCCATCGTTCCGAGCAACACGATCATACATTGCCACAAATGTGTACTTGACTGCACCATCGTACAACCAAATCTCAAACTGAGAAGGTGGAATCAGCCAGCCGATCTGATTGTTGGGATCAAGCTGCGACGTCTGCCCAGTTCCGATTTGGATTTGGGGGAAGTACGCGATTCCATTATGCTTGAGGCGTGCACGGAACCGCGGAGGTGCTTCGTACTCAATTCGGCCGCCGTTTGTTTCTGCTGCGTTCGGATGAAAAACTTGTTGAAAGGGGATGTTATGATGTGCATCAAGCCACAGGTAAGTCGTACGAGGACCATCGCCGGTCACGTCCGCGAGTGCTGAATCAATCAGCAGTACCGGATTCTCGCTCGACATCCAGCCGCAGCCGACCCAATCCCACCAGCGATCCGACGCGTCTGTTGCACCCGGTCCGCCTTGCGAGCGGTACGAGTTGCCCGGACTATCCGCGCTTCGTGTCCGACGAAGGCGAAACTCCGCTCCACCAAATGGAAGAGTTGTGTCGGTGAACTCCGCGAGCGGCACGCCGGTGATCAGATCGACTGCGCCTTCGAGCGTTGGCCGAGACTGACCTTGCCATCCGGTTGGAAGCGACCCGTACCCTGGCGGGATCAACGCGAGCGAGCTTCCCTCAAGATTGGGCGAAGGACTCAAAAAATCGCCAGGGACTGGCGCGCTCATCGGCGTGAGATTTCCCCTGACGCCCCACGTGAACGCAGAATCATTCCGCAAGTCCGGACCAATTATTGTATCACCACCTCCGACTCTACCCCCTCCCCAAGGCCACCATGCGGCGGATGACACCATCGGTGGGGGTGTTGAAGAAGCACCGACGACTGGGGCTTGAGGACCGAAAGGATGCTGTACGAAAGGGACATACGGAATCGTCTTCCACTCGTACTGCGGTGCATTTGTCGAATACGGCGGCGACGGAGGCGCTTCAAATCGCACGGCTGCCACAGCGGAACCACGTGGCACCGGTGGCACAGTCGCGGTCATCGTGCGTTCAACGGGAAAACGCCAATACGGATCGAACTCGAAGAGTGGGTCGGCGCAAGGATCTCCCGCAATGGCCGCTGCCGATGCAAACATCGCGGCGGAAACGGCAGCAAGGCAAGCACTGGCAAACGCTGATGTTCCCGCGATTCTTTTGTTCATTTGTCGCTCCCCTGTTCACCGAACGAAAACAGCAGATCATGTGCTCGCCGCGCAATCGTTGCTGGGAAGCACGGTCGCATTCAATACGCTAGCAAGGTACCGAAGTTCGGAAGTATGCACAAGGAGTCGCAGCAGTTTTTTCCACATTCGTGGATAAGCAACCATGCAAGTGCATGAGATCAGATCAGTCCCATCAAGTTTGCCCGTTATTCAGGGTATAACGGGGTAAAGGTACTGGTGCTAGTTTCGATAGACGGAAACCCCTATGCACACTCTAAGGTGACGCGGAGGTGAAGTACCTATCCTCGTCCAGGCAATCCACGCACCAAATGAACTCTTGAAGCAATCACTTCGACCACCTTCCACGGCGCGATGTGATCCAGGTACCGCGCCGTGGTCGAGATGTCCGTGTGCCCGAGCTGCTTGCTGATCGCGCCGATGTCGATGCCCTCCTCCCTCAACTCCGCGGCCAGCGTGTGCCGCAGGCCGTGCGGGTGGACGCGTTTGACGATCCCGGCCGATTGACTCGCCCCCTTCAGCACCCGCCGCACGTGCCCGGGCGTTACCGTTTGGCCCCACGCGGTGCAGAAGATCGCGTGCTCGGCCGAGAAGCCCATCACAGCCCGACGCTGAAGAGGATTATGCGCGTTCGGCGCGTGTACGGCGCATCTTGACGGGGTAAACAGATCGCGTCCATGCTGTTCCTGGTCGCCAAACCAAGGAGCATCACATGGAACGCGAACTGTTTGTTCGTATCAAGT
>JACVCS010000053.1 GCA_016741915.1 Phycisphaerales bacterium
CCCCACCCCACCCCCCCGACGGCACGTCCACGCCCCCGCCCCGCCGCCACCCACACCGCTGGCCACACCGCCGGCCACCAAGCCCGCACCCTCGCCAGCCAAACGCCCGCTCTGTGCCGATGCCACACTGCTCATGGACGAGGGTACACCCGCCGAAACGATCTTTCAATATTTCTTGAAACCAACCAAACGCCGCGTGATCCAGATCAACCAACCAACCAATTCAACCGACCGATCGACCGATCGAGCTCAGCCCAACTCGCCACCCACGCCTGAGGCCGCACCTGAAGCCACACCCCCCCACAACCGATCACCCCCATCCGCTCATGCCGCACGCCAACCGCCGCCGACAACGCCCGCCGCCGGGTTCACCGCCGCCGACTCCTTCATCACCCCGCCCGCCAGCGCCAACACCGCGGCACAATCACCATCGCGCCAAAGCCCCAGCCTTTCCGGCGCGCGCAGGATCGCCGCGACGTTCACAAACCGCTGCAGGCTCGCGCACAGCGTCGCGCGTGGCCTGAGCTGCCACACGATCAGGCACGTGCTCAGCGTGGAGGCGCACACAAGCCCCTCGCCGCGGGCGCCGCGCGTCGCCACGCTCTGCGCCGCCGCGTGACTCAGCTCGCACCCAAGCTCATCAATGAGCGCGTCGATCTCAACCCCGAGCGGCTCCATCCCCGAAACCTCGCGCGTCTGCACGCACTGGTCCACCAGATCAACCAACCCCGCAACCGCCATCACCCGCGCCGCGAGCGCCCCGCCCTTCAGCCCTCCCCCATCCCGACCCCGATGCGAAAGCCCCGCCACCAATCGCCGAGCCAACCCCAACGCCAGCGGGTGCGGCACGTACGTCAGCTCAACCAAGCGCTGCAGCGCCAACCCCATCGAGGCCTGCTCCAGCACCCCGAGCGAAACCGCCGCCGAGACGCAGGATCCCGCTTCCGACGATTCGCACGACTCCCGCGCACCGTCATCGAGCAGCATCGCCCGCGCCGCGATCGGCAGCCGCCGCCCGTTCGTCAGCACCTCGTCCAGCAACTGCTCAAACCGCCCCGCCCGCACCAACCGATCGATCCGACTCGCATGAATCACGGCCCACCTCCATGTGTTTCAGCCAGACGTCTCTACCCAACGGCCAACGCCCTCGTGAGCACCTTCAACCTGCTCTCCCGCCTCCACCCGCGGGCATCGTTCGCTGAACCGCCGAAGCACCCGATCACCGACCAATCAACTTTCGGTCAGTATACTGACTATGTTCGGTGTGTCAAGGGTCATTTCTGGATATTGTTTGGTTTTTTGTTCGGATTCACCCAAACACCCCCGCTATCCCCGCCCTCACTCCCCTTTCTCCTCCGCCACCCCTCATCCGGAACCCCGAGCACCAATGAAAAGCCGGGCCCGAAGGCCCGGCGGTGGTGATTCGCGTGGATGATCCGCTGCACATGCGTCGACCGGTCAAGCGCGCGAAGCGCTATTTGATCCCGTAGAGACCCAAAGCGTTCACGACTGCGGCGGTGATCCCCACCAAGGCCGCACCGGCGATGATGCCCGCGCAGATCGGCTCTTGCGTGGCGACCCAGAGCTTGTGCCCGAAGCTCTCTTTCTTTTTGCCATAGATCGCGTGCATGATGAGGAAGAACATCGCGCCGCAGAACATCATCAGCGTGCTGTCGGGCGGAACAACGACGCCCAAACCCACGGCCAAGGGTGAGATAAAGAGCTTGCCCTTGCGAACGATCCGCACGATTTCGAGCACGAGCGCGACAACCGCCGCGATGATCATCGAAACAACGATCGACGTCTTCAGAATTTCCTTCTTCGGCGGAGGATTGACCGCTTGCGCCGCACCGGTTGCTGGCGTGCTGGGCTTCGCAGTGTCCGTCGCGGGAGAGACGCTGCTGGGTGATTGGGGCGAGGATGACGGTTTCGCGTCACCGCCCGATGCAGGACTCACCGGGTTGGTGGTCGGCGCGTCCGAAGGAGGTGCGTGGGTTTTCGAGCCGTCCGGGTTCGCTGGAACACTCGGAGAGTCGGCTTTCTTCTCTTCGTCCTGGCTGAACGCTTTTTGAATCAGTTCCGACACACCCTTCCATTGCAGTGCCGAGGGGAAACCGAACGGGCCACCGTCCGGTGCCATGACATTCTGCACGTGCTTCTGATCAACCTCAGCAAGCTTCGGGTCATAGTCCTTCAAGAACAGAAGGAAGAACAGCGGTGTGCTGGCGCACGCACCGGCGATGATCCCGATGATGTGACCCCACGCCTGATGCCGGGGCTTTCCGCCCAGCATGTACCCGGGCTTGATGTCCATCAGCAGGTTGCTCGCGTTGCTGGCGACCTCCACGCACATCACGCCCGTCATCAGGTTCGTCGGCGGGTGCTTCGGGTCCGCCGCACCGAAGATGAACTGCGGGATCTTGCTCAGAGACCCGGTGGGGGTTGTGCCGGTGAGGGCGGTACTGCTCGCGGCGATCAGCGTCAGCACGATGATCATCGGGATCGCCGTCGCTCCGAAGACCCACGAAACCCCGAACCAATCGTGGGCCATCCACACGCCAACCGCACCGACGATCGGCACTCCGACCCACGAGATCCATGTTGGCAGTTCGATATCGCGCAGCGGATCCGAACCCGTCGCGTCGTTCTTTGCTCGACGGAACACCGCGTTGAAGGCTTCGATGAAGACCTTGGGCTTCGCGAACAACGCCACCATCGCCGCGGTGACCATCATCGCGATACCCCACCACAGAGCCCACGTGTTGAGGATGTACGAACGCCCGAGCTTCGCGTTGCCCGCTTCAAACGACCCCGTGTCGGGAACGATCTCGCCGATGTTGATCATCCACGGCACAATGATGAAGAAGTTCACCACCATCCCGATCAGCATGCTGGTTGCCGCTCGAACACCCATGATCCCACCCGCTCCGAACATCGCCAGTTCAAGCGAGGGGTTCACCCCGAGCTGTTGAAGATTGGCTTTGCCGATGGTCGGGATCGACTTGGTCTTGCTGAGCATGTCGTAGAGCTGGTCACAGTTGTGTGGAATGTGCCACGCTTCTTTGATCTGCCTGACATACTCCTTGCTCTTCACGATCTCTGCCCAGGCGACACCGTCGATGAACTTCAACTTCAAGCGCACAAAGAACTGAAAGAACGACGCGCTCGTGAAGAACGTGATGAACCCCGCGATCGCCGCCGCGATCGCCAGGGCCTTGGCTTTGAAAATCCCAACCTCCGCCGCGGAGGTGTAGAGCGTGTCGAGCACCACGCCGCAGGCCCGCCCTTCGGGGAACGGCTGCTGCTCGTCGTTGATGAATCGGCGTTTCATTGGGAATGCAACCAGCACACCCAGGATCGACAGCACCACGTTGAACCAGAACATCTGGTACATGGGCAGCGGCTTGTTCTCGATCCACATGTACGCCGCCATCCCGCTGATCAACGGCCCGGTCATATACCCCGCGGCGGTGGCGATCGACTGGCTCGCGTTGTTCTCCAGAATCGTCATATCGCGGAAGCCGACGCGCGACATGACACGGAAGGCCGCGAAGGCGAGGATGACGCTGGTCAGACCAACGCCCAGCGTCCAGCCCGTCTTCGCGCCGACGTAGAGGTTCGTGGCGCTCAGCACGCCGCCGAGCAGGAACCCCGTGACGGCCGACCGCAGCGTCAACTGCGGCATGTTCCCGCGGAAGACGTTCTTCAGCCACCACTCGTCCTTCTGTCGACGGGTCCACGTGGCAACCTGTTCTTCGGTCAGTTGGGGGATGGCCATAGGGGGAGAAGATAGCCGAAAAATGCGTCACACGCGACGGGTGAAAAGAAATCAGCCCCGCCTGAGCATGGCGGGGCTGAAGTGGAATGCTGTGAGCTCGGGGAGGCGTGGTTGGGCGTTCGAGACTGTCACCTTCTCGCAGACGGCTCGAATCGACTCAATACTGCTGCGACATCCAGATGAGCACGAGGCCCATGACGGTGCCCAGAATCGCCAAAGCCGCTGCCATGAGCGACTCACCCGCGATGAGACCCGAGGCGATGGGGACGTTGTACTTCTCGTTGTTCTTCTTTGAGATCTTCACCCAGATCATCGCGATCACAGCGCCGACGAAGAACGAGAACGCATTCTGGAACGGCATGACCCATGCCAGGCCCATCCCGGTGGCGGATGGCAGCCATGCCCGAACCTTCGGCGAAACCAGCCGTTCCGTCAGAGGCAGCACGACGCCGATGGTGGCACCCAAAAAGATCGCGATGATCGCGGATTGAGGCAGTTCAGAAATGCCTTTGACCAGAACTCTCGCGACCGCCTCCCACGCGCGGGTCGAAGGCAACGCGTACCGCTCCAGGGCTTCCCGCGTGGGCACCATCAGGTACCAGATTGGAACAATCGCGATCGTCCCGAAGAACACGCCGAAGAACTGCGCCAGGAACTGCTTCCGCGGGTTCGCACCGAGCAAGTACCCGGTCTTCAGGTCGGTGAGCAGGTCGGCGCAGGACGAGGCGCTGTTGGCCGCAATGCCCGCCGAAGCCAGGTTTGCGGCGACGTTCTTCGGTGCCAAGGCCGCGAAGGTCAACTGCATCACCTTGCCCATGGCTCCGATGGGTGTGGTGTCGGTTTCGCCCGTCGCCCGGCTCGCCACCAACGACAGCACGAACGACATCGCCACCGCGATCACCCCGGCATACCAGGCGACCTGGAACGCCTGGATCTGCAGCCAAACCATCGCGATGGTGATGGGGATCATGCCCGCGGCCATCCACCAGCCCGGGACTTCGATCGAGTGCATCTCCGCGGTTTCGTGAACGTTCGATTCTGCCTTCCGACCGCTGAACGCGCGGACAAAGGTGCGCCATTGCAACCCGACAGACGTGAGCGACGCGAAGACCATCAGGGCCGTTCCGCCCCACAACGACCACCGCGTCAGTGTGATCTCACCACCGCCCCAGTTCCAGTTCAGATTCGGTGTGAACCGCGCACCGTCGTACGCCGCCTCACCCGACTGCTTCACTTGACAGTACGGCTTACCCGCTTCACGCGCCGTCCTCTCGGCTTCTTCCCGAGCCTTCACCGCGTCGCGGTTCGCCCAAGCGTTGGCCGCCGAAGCACCCGCCGCGGTTCCGATGCGCTCGCGAACCGTTTTCGCATTCTCCTTGGCCTCGTCGCCATCAAACTTCACGCTCGTTGCTTTCTCGATCGCACCCGTCGCGTCTTTCCCGATCGCCGATGCCGAAGCCCGCAGCGTGGATTCCGCGGCCGAGAGCATCGCCGCCCATTCACCCTTCTCAGCCGCAACCGCCGCGCTCTCGCCCGCCCTGGTGATCGCCTGAACGTCCAACTTCAACTTGAGCGCCTCGTCATTCACCGCGCGGATGGCCGCTGCCGCGATCTCGCCCGAGGCTTCGGCGTTCGCCTGTGAAAACGCCGATTTCATCGCGGCCTGAACTGCCGATGGATCCGCGCACAACTCCTCTTCAACGTGCTTGACCGCCACTTCACCCGCGACCTTCGCCGATTCACGCCCCGGGTTCGCCCCGCCCGATTTCAACCTCGAAGCGGCGGCATCTTCAATCTTCTTCACATCAGCGTTCGGAACGGTCTTCGCGGCGTTGATGATCGCGCTGACGACCACCCGCCCGGCTTTCAAGTCCGCGCTCACCGCGGCCTGATCCTCCGCCGACTTGACAGCTCGAACGATCAGGTTCGGATCAACCTTCGCCGCCCGTGCAAGCCGAACCGCTTCAACCAGGGCTCCCTCGGTGCGGGCTTTCTCTACGCCGTCCGCCGCAGCTCGCTGCATCCGCAGAGCTTCACGCTTAATCGGCCACCCATCGAGCCCCAACTTCTCGGCTTCTTCGACCATCGCCTCCAGCTTCTTCTTCGCCAGCTTGCCCTCGATCTCGTCGAGCGCGCCGTTCAGCCCGTTCTGCGCCGCCTTCATCACCCCAGCCGTTGTCGGCTCGGGAAGGTTCAACTTCTGAACCGGCTCACGAATCATCTCGATCAGGCGAGCGCCGATCTCCCGCGGCTCGAGCTGTACAACACGCTCGTCCTTCTCCATCGCACGCACCTGCGCCGCGACCGCGTTGCCGCCCTCAGCAAGATGCGCCGCGTCGATCTCCGCCATCTTCGGCCCCACCACCCCGTACAGCAAAAGCGAGCTGACCACCAGCGAGACGCTCGTACGCATCCCCACGATCATCCCCGCCGCGATCAGAAGTGCCGACGGCTCAAACGCGAAACCCACGGGATACCGCCCGTCCGGGTACAACTTATTGAAGACTTGAAGCTTGATGTACTCGGGGATCCGCAAGAACGGCAGGTTGTGAAAGAACCACCGCAAAACCCCCACCGCTTCGATCACCTCGTCCGAAGCTCGCAGAACACCCACAACCATCCCCAGCCCCAGCCCGGCCACCAGCATGTACGCCTTATGCAACGCCTCGGCGCTCTTGCTATAAAGGCTCCGCAACGTCTCGGCGGCCGCGATGCCCGACGGGAACGGCAACTGCTCGTGATTGATCTGCTGACGCTTCATCGGAATCGCCAGGAACACGCCCATCAGACCCGTGCAGAGCGTGAACACCACAACAACCCACGGCGGCGTCACGTCCGCGGTTGAAATCGACCGCAGAGACACACCCTCCGGCACTTCTTTCAGCAACACCAACGCGCCGAACATTGTCGCGATCGTCGATCCTGTCGAATAACCCGCCGCCGATGCGCACGACGCCATGCAGGCGTTCTCAAGCACCGACATCTGATTGACCTTCCCGCGCCCCATCAACACCACGACGTTCCAGATCACAAACGACAGCACGCACGCCGTGATCGCGATCCCGAACGCCCAGCCGATCGACAGCGTCGTATACAGATTCGCCGCCGACATCAGCATTCCCAGCACACCACCCATCAAAACCGCCCGCAGCGTCAACTGCGGCATCTTGTCCCCCTGGTACACGTGCTTGAACCAGTGCGCGTCCTTCTCCTCCGCCGTCGCGTTCGCGGGCAACGCCGGCACCCCGGGCCCGAACAAACCCGCCGAACTGTCAACCTTTACACTCTCCGACGAACCCGAGGGACCGGCCATGGAAACTCCTCTGCTGTCTGCCCCAACCCAAACGCGACACCTCCCCCACCCCAACCAAACGAATCGCAAGCACCCAGCGTAGAGCCAACAGGCCAAACCCGCAACCCGTCTCCGCATCTGTGGGCGTTTCACCGATCAATCGATCAAAATGACCCGTGCGTTCACCGAACCGACGGACGGCTATTCGACGCTCCTACCGCACGTTGACCATGACCTCACGCCTTCGCTCGCGCGGCAGACCTCTTCGCGGCCCGCCATGCTCTTCGTGATTCGCGGCGCTTGCGGGCGTCTTCGCCGTTCTCAACCATCCGCACATGCAACCACGCCAATGAAATCGGTACGGCCCCAAGAAATAGAATCGATCCTCCGGCCCGCCAATCCGTGAGTGTCATCGCATCCGCCACCTTCCGCCCAGCCAAACCTGCGCCGATCAACGACAACACAACAGCCAACGACAAAAAGAACAGCGTGATCCACCCGACAGATCGCTTCAAACGCGCAATCTCTCGAGTACGGAACTCCGGATCGATGCGATGAGCGAGGCACTCAAGCAGCGGAGCCATCGCTCCCACCGCGATCAACGAGTGTTGATCGCCGTTTACTCGCGTGATCTTCCACAACGCACGTCGATCAACCCGCTCGATCTGATCCCAACGAACTCGGCTGCCAGCGTCAAGTCCCTCCAAGATCTCAAACCCCTCATCATCGATCCGAAACGATCGACCATCCGCTCGAAGTTGCCATATGCCCCACACCGCCCAGGCGAATGCGATGCACATCAGAGGCACGCTCACCAATCCACCATAAATCACCCGATCGACCAACGACATTGAGTCATTCGGAGCAGCACTCAACCCGCCGATCTCCCCGCTCAGAATGAACCATGTTGCCCAAGCCAAGGCCAACGATCCGATCACTCCACCGATGCAAACCGGGGCGCTTTGGTTGAATCGCTCTGATGTTGAGAGCCGTTGAACACACCGCAATGTTCCCGAATGAAATCGGAGTTTTATCGATCGCTTCCAGCATTCACGGACCAACCACCCCATCGACTCATCCCTCAACCGCACCTTCACCACCCGCCCATCCACCTTCAGCCCGCGACCCTCCGCATCGTTCACCACCCACGTCGGCTTGAGTCCAAACGCCCGATCACCCAGCCAATCCCAAGGCAGCCGCCCATCCTTCACGCCGAGCCGCTCCAGCACCAACGCCAACGCCCCGTCCGGCTCCCGCCGCCCAGCCAACCCCACCACCTTCATACCACCCAGCCGCGGCTCAATCTCCAGCACGATCGCCGATCGATTCTTCCCCATGCCTCTACTTTAGGAGAACCCTTCCTCGACTTGTTCCGCCGCCGGCGATCATCATCCTTCTCCTTCCGCTTCAGCATCTCCGCAGCGGTACCTCCCTGCCACCTTGGCAGCCCCGCACCCCCGCTCATGCCGCACCATCGCGATTTTGACCGATCGCCGCACCCTCCCGACCCCTTCCAAACCCAACCGCCCCCCTTCACACCCCGCCCGGCCCCTTCCGCAGGCCCCTTCGTCTCCCTCCATCGCCCCTTCACCCCGCCCACCGCCCCTCCACGTTTGGCACCGCCCTTGCACTCTCCCTCCCGTCTCGGCATCCTCAACTCTCAGAACCCAAACACGGAGCATCCTCCATGTCCAAGATCATCGGCATCGACCTCGGCACCACCAACTCCTGCGTCGCCATCATGGAAGGCGGCACCCCCAAGGTGCTCATCAACGCCTCCGGCGCCCGCACCACCCCCTCCGTCGTCGCCTTCACCGACCGCGGCGAGCGCCTCATCGGCCAGCCCGCCAAGCACCAGCAGGTCACCAACCCCAAGAACACCATCTACTCCATCAAGCGCTTCATGGGCCGCCGCCGCGCTGAGGTCTCCTCCGGTGCCGACACCGCCTACGGCAAGTCCGGCAACGAAGAATCCAAAGTCCCCTACACCGTCACCGGCTCGGGCGACGACTTCGTCAAGGTCAAGGTCAACCAGGGCGAGTTCACCCCCCAGCAGATCAGCGCCTTCATCCTCCAAGACCTCAAGAAGACCGCCGAGGACTACCTGGGCGAAAAGGTCGAGCGTGCCGTCATCACCGTCCCCGCCTACTTCAACGACGCCCAGCGCCAAGCCACCAAAGACGCCGGTGAAATCGCCGGCCTGAAGGTTGAACGCATCATCAACGAGCCCACCGCCGCCGCTCTCGCCTACGGCCTCGACAAAAAGAAGAACGAGAAGATCGCCGTCTTCGATCTCGGCGGCGGCACCTTCGACGTCTCCATCCTCGACATCACCTCCGACGGCGTCTTCGAGGTCCTCTCCACCAACGGCGACACCCACCTCGGTGGCGACGACTGGGACCAGCGACTCATCGACTTCCTCGCCGAGGAGTTCCGCAAGAAGGAAGGCATCGACCTGAAGAAGGACCCGATGGCCCTCCAGCGCCTGAAGGAAGCCGCGGAAAAGGCCAAGATCGAACTCTCCACCATGCAGGAGACCACCGTTAACCTGCCCTTCATCACCGCCGACCAGAACGGCCCGAAGCACCTGCAGATCTCCATCACCCGCGCCAAGTTCGAATCCCTCACGAGCGACCTCTTCGAGCGCCTCAAGGCCCCGTGCCTCGCCGCTCTCCGCGACGCCAAGATCGACATCTCCAAGATCGACGAGGTCGTCCTCGTCGGCGGCTCAACCCGAATCCCCAAGGCCCAGCAGATCGCCAAGGAAATCTTCGGCAAAGAGCCCAACAAGTCCGTCAACCCCGACGAGGTCGTCGCCATCGGCGCCGCCATCCAGGGCGGCGTCCTCACCGGCGCAGTCAAGGACATCCTCCTCCTCGACGTCACCCCGCTCTCGTTGGGCGTCGAGACCATGGGCGGCGTCATGACCAAACTCATCGAACGCAACACTACCATCCCCAACAGCAAGACCGAAACCTTCTCCACCGCCGCCGACGGACAAACCTCCGTCACCATCCACGTCCTCCAGGGCGAACGCGAGTTCGCCCGCGATAACCGCACGCTCGGGCAGTTCGAGCTCTCCGGCATCGCCCCCGCGCCCCGCGGCGTCCCGCAGATCGACGTCCAGTTCGCCATCGACGCCAACGGCATCCTCACCGTCACCGCCACCGATCGCGGCACGCAGAAGAAGGCCGACATCAAGATCACCAACAGCGGCGGCCTCTCCAAAGACGAAATCGAACGCATGAAGCGCGACGCCGAAGCACACGCCGCCGAGGACAAGAAGCGCCGCGAAGTCGTCGACCTGAAGAACAAGGCCGACCAGGCCCTCATCCAGACCAAGCGCGCCCTCGAAGAGCACGGCGGCAAAATCACCGCTGAGGCCCGCGGCAAGATCGAGTCCGCCATCAGCGCCCTCGAAACCGCCGTCAAGAGCGACGAGAAAGACCCCATCGAACGCGCCCTGAACGAACTCAACACCGCCAGCTACGAGCTCGGCAAGGCCGTCTACGAAGCCACCAAGGGCCAGCCCGGCGCGGCAACCGCCGACGCCGCGGGCGCAACCGCCGGTGCCGCCGCCTCGTCCGCCAGCTCAGGCAAGAAGGACGACGTCATCGACGCCGAGTTTGAAGTCAAAGACGAGAAGAAGTCCTAACCAAGGTTCCAGGTGGCACGACTCTCCAGAGCCGTGCGCAAGACAACCTCAACCCAACGCCCCAAGAACCGTCGAACCCTCGACGGTTCTTTTCTTTTCGCTTCTCCCCCCGGGTACCGCCACGCTCCGCGTGGCGGTCAGCTCAAGCCCATGCTCCGCATGGGCCAAGCGCAAACACACACACCAACCCGACTCCACCACCCACACCTCACCACTCGCGTCTCGCGACTCGCGACTTACGCTTCCTCATCAATGCCCCCAGTAAACGCCCACCCCCCACTCCCCGTCATCGGTGCCGACGGCTGCCCCCTGGGCCCCACCCACGACGCCTGGGTCGGCTTCATCATCACGCACGCAAACCAACCCCCGCGCGTCTTCCATGCAAGAACCACCCGCGATCTCTGGTCCTTCGCACAGTCCCACAACGTCCAACGCATCGACCTCGACGTCCCCATCGGCCTTCCAACCGTGGGCCCCCGCGAAGCCGACACACTCGCCCGCAAACTCCTCGGCCCGCGCCGCGCCAGCGTCTTCCCCGCCCCGCAGCGCTGGCTCCTCAACTTCACCGACATCCACCGCGCCGACGCCTACAAACGCCGCGTCCTGAAACAGACCACCAAAGTCCAGCGTCAGATGTTCAACATCCTGCCGCGGATCCGCGCCGTCGACGACCTTCTTCGAACCGAGCCCACCGCCCGCGCCATCATCAGCGAGGTGCATCCGGAGCTCTGCTTCTGGTCCCTCAACGCCCGCACGCCGCTCGATCACCCCAAGCGCACCGACGAAGGCTTCGCCGAGCGCCTCTCGATCCTCGCGCGGTTCATCGACAACCCCCTCCCGCTCATCACCGCCGCCCACGCAACCACTAAGCCGCTGGGCGTCAACCGCGACGACCTGATCGACGCCCTGGTCTGCCTCGTCACCGCGATGGCCCCGCCATCCCACCGCCAAACCATCCCGCCCACGCCGCCGCTCGACGAACATCAACTCCCCATGCAGATGGTCTTCCGCACGCTCGAACCGCAAACCGCCCCGCCCGTTGCCTGAAGGCCCAACGCGCTCTACCCTTTCCCCCCGCGAGCCACCCCATCAAACCGGTGGCTCAACGGACCTCCGGAGAGGTGTCCGAGAGGCTGAAGGAACACGACTGGAAATCGTGTAAACGGGTAACCGTTTCGGGAGTTCGAATCTCCCCCTCTCCGCTTACGAACGGGAAGCCCGCGCCAAACACAGGCCCGCGCTTCCCGTTCTGCTTTTTTGACCCGCCAGCTCCCTCCATATTCATCCGCGCCCGCCGCCGGAGTCCCCCGCCCGGCGCATCTATGCTCCCCGCGTGCCGGCCGATCAACCCCACAACCCGTCCTTCGTCACCGCGCCCCCACCCACGCCGCCAAAGCACGACCCCTACAGCGCCATCCGCATCGCCAACTACCGCCGATTCGCACTCGGCTTCTTCTTCTCGTCCCTCGGTCTGCAAGCCCTCGCCACGGCCGTCAGTTGGGAGATCTTCCTCCGAACCAACAGCGACCTCGCCCTCGGCCTCGCCGGGCTCGTCCGCGCCGTCCCCGTGCTCATCATGGCACTCCCCGCCGGCTGGCTCATCGATCACGTCCACCGCATCAGCGTCCTCGTCTCCACGCAAGCCGCCTTCGCCTTCATGGCCCTCCTCCTCGCGCTCAACGCCTACTTCTCCCTCCCCATCGCCCTGCTCTACCTCCTGCTCTTCCTCATGGGCTGCGTCCGCTCATTCAACGGGCCAACCCGCTCCAGCCTCCTCCCAGACCTCGTCCCCGAGCACACCTTCCCCAACGCCGTCACCTGGAACAGTTCCATCTTCCACCTCTCGGGCCTCCTGGGCCCCCTCCTCGCCGGCGGCGTCCTTCACCTCTTCTCACCCAACCGCACCACCACCGCCGCCGCAACCGCCACCGCTGAGTCCCCCACTTCCCACTTCGCAACCGTCTATCTCCTCACCGCCCTCTTCTGCGTCCTCTTCGCCTTCCTCGCCGCACGCATCATCATCCCCCAGCGCTCCGCACCCAAGACCGCCCTCAAACCCCGCGACATGCTCGCCGGCGCTTCTCACGTCTACCACGACAAAGTCATCCTCGGGGTCATCTCCCTCGATCTCTTCGGCGTCCTCTTCGGCGGCGTCACCGCCCTCCTCCCCCGCTACGCCAGCGACATCCTCCACGTCGGTGAGCTCGGCTACGGCGCCCTCCGCGCCGCGCCATACCTCGGCGCCATCATCATGGCCGCCATCCTCGCCCACCGTTCCCCCATGAAAAATGTCGGCGTCTCGCTCCTCACCGCCGTCGCCGCCTTCGGGCTCTCCATCATCGTCTTCGCCCTCTCCACCAACTTCTACCTCTCACTCGCCGCACTCTTCCTCTCCGGCGCCGTCGACAGCATCTCCGTCGTCATCCGCCACGTCCTCGTCCAATCCCGCACCCCCCAATCCCTCCGCGGACGCGTCTCCGCCGTCAACTCCATCTTCATCGAATGCTCCAACGAGCTCGGCGGCCTGCAATCAGGCCTCGTCTCCTACTACCTCGGCCCGGTCGTCTCCGCCGCCTCCGGAGGCCTGGGCACCATCATCGTCGTTGCCGTCATCGCCTCCCTCTTCCCACAACTCCGCAAACTCACCACCCTCCAAAGCGCCGCCAACTCCGCCAAGCCACCGCAACCAACACCAACCTCCGAAGAAGTCTCCACACTCCGAGGCCTCGAAGACCTCACCACGGAAGCACACAGCGCAACCACAAAGCCAACGCGCAACTGAAAACAAAAGCCACCATCGGCTGCTCAGAACTCAGAACTCAGCACTCACAACGGCCATTCCCCTCGCGACTCGCCACTCTCCACTCGCGACTCGCCACTCGCGACTCGCGACTGCTTTCAGGGTGTTCACCCCTCTCACATCACACCCCACACAGCCGACCTTCTCCACGCACACTCCTCTCAGCTCGCCCGCTGATCGGTGCGTCGCGACAGGGCCGGCCTGACTCCCCCGCTCCGTCCGCAACACACCTCCACGCTGGCAGCTCTCCCTCCGGCTCCTCATCCCCGCCTCGGGATGACCGAGCCTTGCCGGGGCCGATTCACCTCGGCCACGGACGGCCGCCGCGCAGCACGGACGCTCGCGGTTCCTCGCCCCCGGCACGCGCTTCCTTCGCAGATCCATCGCTCCCGTGGAACGGGTCGGTGGATCTTCCGGGTCAGGCATTCCGCCTCACCCTTCATCCCGGCTCGGGGCATTTCCCCTCTCCCTCCTCATCCCCTCCCCGCTCGCCGCGCACTCATCTGCGCACGCGAGCACGCTCTCCCTTCGCGCCCATCTCGCCCCACGCCCGGATGCCGCACCCCTCACCGAAAGGAAGCGCCGCACCATGCCCCACGCCCGCAAACTCCCCCGCTCCGCCCATCTCGCCCACGCCGAAGCCGACGAGCGCCCCGCATCATCCTCGGCCGAGTCCTCCGTCATCGCCCGCGCCATCGCCGACTTCCCCGAGCCCAACTCCCGCCGCCGCTCCACCGAAGAACTCACCAACCCCCTGCTCATCTGGCTCAACGAGCAAGGCCGCTTCCGCGCCGCGCAGCGCCTCGAGCAACTCCTCCACCTCGCCGACGCTCTCGCCACCGACCTCAACCCCCTCATCCACTTCACCTTCGGCCAGGACGTTCTCGCCTTCACCCTCCTCAGCGAATACGCACGCGAACGCGCCCTGCACATCGGCGAACTCTCCACCCTGCTCACCGACCCCGTCGCCACCGCGCGCTCCGCCGTGCGCTGCCTTATGGAAGCCAGCGACGAAGTCATCATCGACGTCGCACGCCTCACCCGCAGCCTCGACATCCACCGCCGCGCCCGCGCCGGCGAACTCGCCGAGCGCCGCGACCGGGGCCAAGTCCTCCGCCTCGATGACTAATCCACCCCCTTCGCACATCATTTTCGGAAGGTAATCACCCTACGCCGATCACCTACCCACCATATCTAGATACTGAGCCTCGATGACCCCCAATCCCTCGATACCCCCATGAATCACCCAAAACCGGACCTTGTCAATCCAGGCAATCTGGGGTACGAATATGAGGGGTTCCCCGAAACCGACAGGCTTTCCACACTCGACACGACCTCCACAACACGCGACCCGCTCACTTCTCCGCGGCGTCGCTCACCCGATCAGCCAGTCCGTTCACCGTTGACCTTTGAGTTCCTTCGCCCGCCGGACGACCGCTTGGCTCTCGCTCGTTTTTTCCGAAAGCCAAACCATGAGCAGCATCAAAGCCCCGTTCACCCGCTCTCGCTCCTTGGGCTCATCCGCTGAGCCAGACACCCCGGCACTTCCCCCGGACTCGCCGCGCACGCCGCTCACCGCCGTGATGCTGCGCCGCCCCGCGCACGCGTTCAACCCAAACTCCGCGCGCCGGGCCACCCGCGCCCGCCTCCGCCGACTCGCCACGCTCCTGCGCGCCTGCCCGCGCTTCGCCCACGAGTTCAACGCCCTCCTCCTGACCATCTCCGCCGGCGTCATGGTCGCCAAGGGCTCCGAACACCCCGACCCCATCACCCCATCGCACAACCCCGCCCTCCGCAGAACCCTCGACCTCATCGACACCGCCGCCCAGCAAGCCCGCCTCATGACCCGCGGCATGATCCGCCTCTCCCGCTGCGATCACGACCCCGTCCGCGCCGTCAGCCTCTCCGATCTCCTGCAAGAAACCACCGCGCTCGGTCGGGCCTTGCTCCCCGCCGGCATCACCCTCCGTCAACACCTCGCCCATCAACTCCCCACCTTCAACCTTCGCCAGGGCGAACTGCTCGCCTGCGTGCTGGCCTACCTCGAACTCGCCGGCAAACGCCTGCCCATCCCCGCGGTGGTCAACGTCAGCCTCACGTTCAACCCGCGCGCCAGCGAAGCCCTGCTCAACCTCTGGTGCGATCTGCAACCCGACAACGCCTCAACCGCCGCGTACGCACTTCAGACCATCGAGCACCGCTGGGACGGCGATTCGCCCCTCCCCGCCCGCTGGCACACCCGCGGCCCGACCACCTTCCTCCCCGACGTCACCATCCACATCCCCGCGATCACAACCGCCGAAGACCCACGCCCGGAGATCGAGGAATGAACCCCGCCCACACGCACATCTCCGTCATCCTCGTCGACGATCACGCCCTGCTGCGTGAGACCCTCGCCGCCGCACTCGGGCTCGATCCATCCGTCCGCGTCGTCGCCACCGCGCCCGACGGCACCACCGCCCTCAAACTCATCGCCCAGCACCAGCCCGACGTGGTCATCCTCGACATCGACATGCCCGGGCGCACCTGCTTCGACATCGCCCAGAGCCTCCAGGCCATTTCACCAAAGACCCGCGCCCTGCTGCTCTCGGGTCACAGCGAAGACTCGCGCATCCAGCAGGCCATCCGCACCAACGTGCAGGGCTATCTCACCAAGCACGTGCGCCCCGAGGAAGTCCTCCGCGCCGTGAAGTCCGTCGCCTCGGGCAACCGCTATTTCTCGCAGCAGATCGCCGAGCGTCTCTCCGCCGCCGACGCGCGCACGGGGCTCTTTGACCAAGCCACTCCGCTCGACGCGCTCTCCACCCGTGAGCGCGAGGTGCTCGTGCAGCTTGCGCGCGGGCTCTCGATCAAACAGGCCGCCGCGGTGCTCAACGTCAGCCGAAAAACCGTCGACAACCACACACAGCGCCTGATGGCCAAGCTCGACATCCACAGCCGAAGCGAACTGGTCCTCTTCGCCTTCCGCGAGAAGCTCGTGAGTTGACGTGAGGAGAAACACCGAGCCCGATCGATCCCTACGTACCCAAACATGGGGCAGGGAAATCACTCGATTCACTTGTGCACGGTTGACGCGCACGAAGCGAGGGGTGTCCCGCAAAACGAGCCAAAACACGTGTAAAGCATCAAGCCCGGGTCGAGATGTGCCGATTCTGTCTGACGCACAAAGAGACCGGTGCGCCGCGCACAGAACCCGCGGCCGACGCCGGAGGGAAGGAAAGACAGAGATGCACAGCAAGTTGGACGGGGAATCGGGTCGGCGGTATCGCGCGCGCACTGAGCGACTCCGCGCGGAGATGCACGCGCTCAACGCCGAAATGGCCGAACGCCGGGGGCAATCGCAACGCGTTCTCGACACCGTCGTCGAACGACTCCTGCAAGCCACGCGCACGGCCGAATCGCCCGCTCACACCCAGCCCGTCGTCGTCGCACGCTCCATGCCCGCAACCGTCGTCGTCACCATGCCACTGAACGACGCCCAGCGCCATCCGCACAACGCCTCGGCGTGATCTGCAAGTGGCAGAGTGGCAGAGTGGCAAAGTGGTAAAATGACAGAGTGGCAAAGTTCTGACTCAGCCCCTCAGCCATTCAGCCACTTCGCCACTTCGCCACTTCGCCACTTCGCCACTTCATCACTTCATCACCGCGTCTGACCGCTCCCCGAGACCACAAACCTCGTCGTGGTCAGCTCCCGCAGACCCATCGGCCCGTACGCGTGCAGCTTCGTCGTCGAGATCCCGATCTCCGCGCCCAGCCCCAGCGCGTGCCCGTCGTTCATCCGCGTGCTCGCGTTCCACAGAACGCACGACGCATCCACGCCCCGGCAGAAAACCCCGGCCACCTCTTCGCTGCGCGTCACGATCGCCTCGCTGTGGTTCGACCCGTACCGCGCAATATGCCCCATCGCCTCCGCCAGCGACGAAACCACCTTCACCGCGATCACCTTCGACAAAAACTCACGCCCAAAGTCGTCCTCCTTCGCCATCACGACTCCGCGCACACCGCCCACAAGCCCCATCGCCCGCGCCTCACACCGAACCTCCACACCCGCCGTCACCATCTCCGCGCAAACCCGCGGCAGAAACACCCCCGCCACCGCCTCGTGCACGAGCACACACTCCAGCGCGTTGCACGTCGCCGGCGCCGTGATCTTCCCCGTCACCGCGAGCTTCACCGCCATCTCCAGGTCCGCCGCCTCGTCCACGTACAGGTGGTTCACACCCTTGTAATGCTGAATCGTCGGAATCCGTGAATGCTCCGCGACAAACCGGATCAGTTCCTCCCCGCCCCGCGGAATCACCAGATCGATCGTCTCACGCTGCTGCAACAACCTCAGCAGCCCCTCCCGGCTCAGCGTCGCAATCACCCCCAACGCCCCCTCATCAATCCCCTTTGACCGCAGCACCCCGTGCACCACCGCCGCCAGGGCGACATTGCTCCGCGCCGCTTCCTTCCCGCCCTTCAGCACGCACGCGTTCCCCGACTTCAAGCACAGCGCGAACGCCTCGATCGTCACCCCCGGCCGCGCCTCATAGATCATGCACACCACGCCCAAGGGCGCGCGTACTCGCCGCACAAGCATCCCACTCTCGGTCCGCCACTGATCCGCCACCTCACCCACCGGATCAGGCAGCTTCACAAGCTGCGCCAGCGAATCGCACAGCTTCTCACACGCCCCAGGCCCGAGCGTCAGCCTCGCGATCTTCGCCTCATCAAGCCCCCCCGCCCGCGCATCGCGCACGTCCGCGTCGTTCGCCGCCTGAACCCCGGCCCACGACGCCCGCAACGCCGCCGCGAGGTCCACCAGCACCGCGTTTTTCACCAACGTCGAAAGCCCGGCCAACCCGCGTCCAGCCCGCCGCGCCGCCGCCGCCACCAACGCAACATCAACCTCCGCAACGCTCATTCACGATCCTTCAAAGCAAATACATTTCACCACGGAGTCACGGAGGGCACGGAGAGGAAAACTCAAAACTCAAAACAGCAAAGCTCAAAGCAGCAAAGCAGCAAACAAAAACCCAAATTGCTCAAGCAACCCACTCTTCACCAGTGCCCAGTGCCCAGTGCCTTCTTCCTCACAACCTCGTCAACTCATCCATGAACATCGCATGGCTCTTGCACCCCATGCGGAAGCACTCCAGCTCGAACTTCTCATTGGGCGAGTGCACCCGGTCATCATCAAGCCCGAAGCCCATGAAGATCGTGCTGATCCCCAGCTCGCGCTTCAAGAGCCCCGCAACCGGGATACTCCCGCCCGTCTTGATCAGCGCCGGCTCAGTCCCGCACGCCCGCGAGATCGCCCTTCGCGCCGCCTGCAAATGCACCGAGTCCGTCGGCAGCGTCACGCCCAACCCGCCGTGCAAATCCTTGCACTCCGCACGGAACCCCGGGGCAACCTCCGCCGCGGTCTTCGTGAACCAGTCGAAGAACTTCCGCGTGATCTCCTCCGGGTCCTGATCGGCAACCAGCCGGAAGCTCACCTTCGCGTTGCTGTGGCTGGGGATCACCGTCTTCGCGCCCGGGCCGGTGTACCCGCCCCAGATCCCGTTGATCTCCGCCGTGGGCCGTGCCCATTCACGCTCCAGAGGTGAGAACCCTTTCTCGCCCCAATCGCTCGCCGCCGGCAGCCCGATCTTCTTCAGCGCCTCACCCTGATCAAACTTCAGCGCGTCCCACGCCTTCCGCTCATCGGGGCTCAGCGCCACCACCTTGTCATAAAACCCGGGGATCGTCACGCGGTTCTGATCATCGTGCAGCCGCGAAAGCACCTTCGCCATCGCCAGGTTCGGGTTCATCACCCGCCCGCCCCACATCCCGCTGTGCAGATCCTGATTCTGCCCGTGCAGCGTCACCTCCGTATACGCCAGCCCGCGCACCCCATACGTAATCGCCGGCTTGCCCCGCGCCAACATCCCCGTATCGCTGATCAAGCACACATCGCAATCCTTCAGCGCCGCACGCTTCTCACGCACGAAGCGATCTAGGTTCACGCTGCCGCTCTCTTCTTCACCCTCGATCATGACGGTGAACTTTACCCCGCCGCCGACCTTGTCCGTCGCCGCCCGCACCGCACGCAGCGCTTCTAAGAACATCATCACCTGCCCCTTATCGTCCACCGCGCCGCGCGCCACGATCCGCCGCCCCGGCCCGTCCTTCTCCGCCTCGCGAATCACCGGCTGGAACGGCGGGCTCTCCCACAACTCAATCGGATCCACCGGCTGCACGTCATAGTGCCCATAAAACAAAACGTGCGGGCCCTTGTAATCCGCCGAGCCCGGACTGTGCGCCAAAACAATCGGATGCCCTTCCCCCCCCGCGCTCCCACTCTCCCCCGTCGCGCACACCTCAACCTCTTTAAACCCCGCCTCCTTCAACTGCTCGGCACACCAAACCGCCGCCCGCTTCACCTCCACCTTGTACGCCGGATCCGTCGAAATCGACGGGATCGAAAGCCAGTCAATCAACCGCTGCACCGAGGCCGCCTCGTTCTCGCTCAGCCACTCCAAAGCCGCCTTCGCCGCACGCTCATTGCCGCCGATAGCCATGTGCAAACTCCGTCACCCACCACCCCCGATGCCGTGGTTTCACAACACTATCCCGCGCACAACCACCCAGACACACCGCCCCAAGCCACACTCTCGCATGGCCCACGCCAAGCCCTCACCTCCCCCTCGCCAAGCCCTCGCCAAGCCGTTGAGCCCCTCACGCCAGCCAGTTTCGTACACTTCCCCGCCATGCCCACGCGAAGCCCGAATCACGAAGCCCAACGCCACATCCGCGCTTTCATCTGCTCCGCCCTCTTTGTCCTCGCACCCCTCACGTTCACAACGGCCTCACTCTCGGTCATCACCAACCCCCCCGACCCCCCCACCACCTCCACCCAGCCCAATCTCACCCAACCCCGCCCACTCACCCGCCTGCAGCAAGAAGCCCGCCAAGCCCCCGAGCCGCCCAAAATCGACTTCGTCGCCTTCTGCCGATCCCGCGGCGTCAGCTTCGACGGCTTCGACTCAACCCCCTTCGGCATCGCCTCCAAACGCGCCGCGGCCATCCGTTGGGCCTTCGACATGTTCGATCAGCATTGGCTCCAACGCTCGGGTTCATCGTGGGATAGTGCGTTCTATCACCGCGACAACATCGACCGATTCGCCACTCCAAACCCACGGGCCAACGCCCACCAAACCCGAAGCACCATCGCCGCCATCGACTACTTCGAGTACCACGGCGTCTTCACCGAACTCGACAAACTCAACGTCTCCGACCCCATCATCCTCCCCCAACCCACTTTCTTTATCGACGGCGGCCTCAAGTTCGCCAACAACTACTACGGCAACACCCGACAACTCACCCGCTTGCTGTCCTTACGCTACTGGATCGCCATCTACCGCAAACAGCCTGACATCGCCTTCTCCACCATCGAGCCCAGACTCGCTCTCGCCCGCAACCTCGAAGAGTCGGGCAACCTGTACGGCTTCCTCGTCGCACAGTCTGTGTACACCAACCTCCTCGAGCAGATCATCGACGGAGCTATAAAGGGCGATTTCACCCCTCAGCAGTACCGCGCGATCCGCACCAAACTCGCATCCATTCGAGAGCGAGATCTCCACCCGCTGCTGAGTATCCAACGACCTTCGATCATCCGCATTGAATGGCTCGCACTCCAATCCGACGAGAAAATCCTCCAGATCCTTCCCGAAGCCGAAGCACGCAAACTCATCGACTACAGAAACCAGCGATTCGAATCAGAGGCTGAGCCCGATCCGACGACCCCTCCCAAGCCCGCACGAGAACTCTCGTACGAAGCCGCACTCACGTTGTTGAACGAGTTTTTCGATCTCGCCGAGCGTTCGATCGCGACGCCACGTTTTCAACACCGAAGCGAGCTTGCAACGCTGAGCGCCCACTCAAGGGACCAATCGTGGCTGACCTTTGACATGCCCAGACTGCTCATGTTGTACATCGCTGAGCAGGATGAACTCGACCTGCTCCTCACCGCCGCCGACACCACCATCGCCGTCGAACTCTTCCGCCTCGAACACAACCGCCTCCCCGATTCCCTTGAAGAACTCATCCCCAAGTACCTCGCCGAACTCCCCATCGACATCTGCTCAGGCAAGCCCCTCATCTACCGCAAACTCGCAGGCGACGACATCAAGACCTTCGACCGCGACTGGCTCCTCATCTCCACAGGCGACGATCAAGTCGAGAACTCGGGGCGCTACGTCCAACGGCTTAAGGACGGTCTCCGTGATTCTGGCATGGGCGGCGACATCGACCTCAACCGCACCTCGTTCTTCCATTACCCCGACCCCTACCACGTCGCCGCAGAGTGCTGCAAGCAAGCCTGGCTCACCGACAAACCCTGTATCCACGCCGAGCCAACCAAAAAGCCCTGAGCTCTCGACGCCGCAAAGCCCCACAAACGCAACTCTTATTTGCCATTTGCCAATTTGCTATTTGCTATTTGAAATCTCCCTCCCCCACCAACCCAGCCAAAAACTCCACCGGATGCACGGCCTCGCTCATCCCGCCCACTCCCCCAACCCCCCCAACACCCATCTCCGCCGCATCGTGGATCTGGTGCCGACAGCTCGTCCCCGTCGCCAGCACCGTCACCCCGCCCTCCGCGCTCGCCGCCACCTCCTTCGCGATCAGCGGCATCACCCCGCCCCCCGGCTCAACCCCGTCCCCCTTCAGCCCCGCGATCCGCATCGACAGCTCAAACTTGTCACGGTCATACCCAAAGCTCCCCGCCATCCCGCAGCACCCGCTGCTGAGCACCTTCAGCCGCGCCCCCACCACGCGCCGCAAAACCGCCGCCGAGCTCTCCGCCCCCCACAGCGCCTTCTGATGACAGTGCGCGTGCAGCACCACGCTCCCCTTCCCCGCCTTCCCACGCGCAACCATCCCCGCCGCCGTCTCGCTCGACGGATGCTCACCCCAGAACCGCTCCACAAACTCCTCCACCAGCATCGCCTTCGCCGCCAGCTTCCGCCGAAGCTCCAAGCTCGATCGGCACTTCAGCGTCAACCAATCATCCTTCACCGCGCTCAAGCAGCTCGGCTCCAAAAACACAATCGCCTTCACCCCATCATCCTCAATCACACCCCGCAACTGCTCAATCGTCGCATCCGCCGTCGCGATCGCCTGCTCCAGCATCCCCACCGAAATCATCGACCGCCCACAACACCCAACCCGCGGCAGCTCCACACTCCACCCCAGCCCCGTCAGCACCTTCTTCGCCGCAAGCCCAATCCGCGACTCGTTATACGCCGAGAAGCAATCCCCAAACAAAACCACCCGCCCGCCCGCAACCTTCGCCCCCGCCTCCTTCCCCCACACCCGATACAAACTCTTGGAAAACCGCGGCATGCTCCGCCTCGGGTGCATCCCCATCACCCGATTGATCACCGCACGCATCACCCGCGTCCCATTCACCCAGTTCGCAACCCCCGGCATCACCGCCCCCACACGATTCAACACCCGCACATGCCCGATCATCAACTTACTCAGGGGCACCTTACCCGCCGCCGCATACCCCTGCGCCGTGTACTCCGCCTTCAACTTCGCAATGTCCACATTGCTCGGACACTCACTCTTGCACGCCTTGCAGCTCAGGCACAAATCCAGCGTCTTCATCGTCTCCGCATCACGCCACCGCTCCACACCATCCACCCCGCCGGCGCTCAACTGCCCCGTGATCGCCAGCCGCAGCGCATTCCCACGCCCACGCGTTGAATGCCGCTCATCCAGCGTCCCGCGATAACTCGGGCACATCGTCCCCCCGCTCTGCTTTCGGCACACCCCCGCCCCATTACACCGCTCCACCGCGTGCTCAAACCCCTCATCCGCCGAATAGTCATAAAACGTCTTCACCACCCCCACATCCACACCCTTCTTCGTCGCCTCAGGCTCAAGCCGCGTCCCCTCCAGAATCGTCTCCACACGCCCGGGCGAAACAATGTTCCCCGGGTTCAGCAAACCCTTCGGATCAAACACACCCTTCACCTCCCCAAACGCCCTCATCAACTCCGGCCCATAAAACCGCTCAAGCAAAGGCCCGCGCACCTTCCCGTCCCCGTGCTCACCGCTCATCACCCCACCGCACTCACGCGCCAAGTCCGCAACCTCCACCGCGATCCGCAGCAGCGCCGCTCGATCCCCATCATCCCGCGGATCAAGCATCGGCCGCACATGCAAAACCCCCACGCTCGCATGCGCCCAGAACGCCGCACGCGTCCCCTCACGCTCCACAATCTTCCGAAACTCCCGCACAAACCGCCCCAGGTTCTCCACAGGCACCGCGTTGTCCTCAACAAACGTCAGCGGCTTCCTCGCCCCGGGCAACCCGTGCAACAGCGGCTCACCCGCCTTCCGCAGCTTCCACGCATCCGCCATCCCCGCCGCATCCTTCACCACCCGCAGCGGCGCACCACCCACCACGCCCCGCAACTTCTCAAACCGCTCCCCCAACTCCTCCTCTCCGCCGCAGTGATACTCCACATACAAAACCGCCGTGGGCGACTTCCCGTCCACATCCGCAAACGCCCGCACATACCCCGCACACTCAATGTTCTTCAGCGCCGCCTCGATCACCACATCATCCACCAGCTCCACCGCCGAAGGCCCCGTCGTCAATATCCCCCGCACCTTCTCAATCGCCTCATCCACACTCGAAAAACTCACCAACCCCAACCCCTTCACCCGCGGCACATCAAACAGCCTCAGCCTCGCTCCCGTCACCACCGCCAGCGTCCCCACGATCCCACAACCCAACGGCACCAAATCCAGCTCCCCCCCCCGCCACCCCCCGCCCATCTGCGCCCAACACATGTCTCGCCCATAACCCCCCCTTCCCCCCCACGCCTCCGCATACCGCCCGCCG
>JACVCS010000002.1 GCA_016741915.1 Phycisphaerales bacterium
ATCAGGCCAGAGCGCTCTGCGCGGGTACCTTTTTACTCTGCGCGGGTACCTTTTTACTCCGCAGAGGTACCTTTTAATTCCTCAGAGGTACCTTTTTACTCTGCAGAGGTACCTTTTCGCTCCGCGCGGGTACCTTTTTTCTTTGCGCGGGTACCTTTTGGCTCTGTCGAGGTACCTTTTTTCTTTGCCGAAGGACCTTTTTCCTCCGCGCGACGACTTCTCCGCCTCGCGCACGGGCGATTCGCAAGCGCGTCCTGAGCTTGCCGGAGGAACTGATCGCGCAATTTCTGCTTGAGGTGAGTGGCGTGGCGTTCAGCGATCCCCCCCTCCCCCCGCTGCGCTTGTCCCTGTTTGCCGTTACGCCACCCCGCCCCGCCCCGTACTCACAGACTTAGGCCACTCCGGTCGCCACGTGGGAAACCGACGCGGTGAAGGTCCAAACTTCGGGGGCGGGGCGGGGGGGCGGGTGGCGATGTCGTCGGTGTTCTGGAATGCAATGGTCCGCCACCACACAACCGGCGTACCGCCGGGATCTCAGCAATAAACCCGCCGCTCGCGGCACGAGGATCGTAACTGCCGAAAACCCAGCGCGCGGCCGAGTGGGTGAGGTTCGCTCACCCGCAGCGGGATTTCCCTTCCCCCTACCTCCACTCCCCCCCTCACCACTGAGTTGGACTTAAGTCGCTCCGGATACCACACGTGAATCCGACGCGGTGAAGGTCCTGGCTGCAGGGATGGCTGAGGAGATACGCATTGGACACGCCAAGCCATACGTTGGTGATCAAACGGACTTTACTCCGGCGCTTTGGGCTGACCTTTTTTCAGCAACAGATTCATTTCATTGATCTCAGCAATAACTGACTTCATGTAATCTTCATTCACTCTGTATTTCAAAAGAGCATCTTGATATGCCTCTTCAGCCGCTTCAGTTGAAATCGGGGGTCGACGAGGAAACGAATCAGCGTAGTTTTTCAGCTGCGATAAAGCAGTCTTCATCGTCGCATTCACTTCGTCCACGCGAGACAACCAAGCCATATGGGAAGCTCGACGGAGCGCATCCAGCTCACGAGCCCTTTGGTAAAGAACCAACTCTCGCTCGCTTGATCGTATATGCAGATAAATGCCCAGAACTGTCAAGCAAACAACGACCGTGGCGATCACAACAGCCAGCGGCATTGACAACAAAGGCCGCGGTCGAACGTAGAGTTGCGCGGAGTCAATCTGGCTCATCGGTCAGGAACTCCAGATACAAACGAAGGTGTCTTCGATCTAGAGTATAGTCGTTTCAATCGACTCCAAATCCCCAACTCCCCCTCACGGGCACGGCAGGAACAGCGTATTGAAGAACACGTTGTAATCACCCTCGTTCACGCCGTTGTTGGCGGCGGTGGTGCCGCCGGTGTCGAAGGGTGGGAGGGCCACGCCCTGGTCGTCGGCGATGTCGCAGGACATGCCGACCGCCGCGGGGCCGATTGAGCTTTGGTAGAAGAACCCCTCGGCGGAGAAGAACGCGTTGTAATCGCCCTCGTTGATCCCCGCGTTGGGGAACTGCGTGTCGCACGGGCCGAAGGGCGGGAGGAAGGTGCCGTCGTCGCGGGCGAGGTCGGCCGGGAGGCACTTGCTCCCCACCACGCCGAAGAGGCCGGTCACCGTCGCGGGGCCGCAGGGGCCGACGATCTCGCAGCGCACCTCACCCGCCGAGCCGTTGCCGAAGAGCGGCCAGGAACCGCCCGTGCGCGTGAGCGTCAGCGTTCTGCCCGTCGCGCCGACGGCGCTAAAAGCAACGCCCGAGCCCGGACCGCCCGGCGTGTTGGTGCCTTCGTTGATGACGGTCCAATCCGTCGGCGGTTGGCCGTTGCGGCCGCGGTAGCTCCAGACGTACGTGAAGGGCCCGCTGCCGGCGGTGTTGGCGGTGAATGAGGCGGGGGTCTGCGGGCAGACGAAGCTGCCGCCGATGGAGAGCGCCGTGCCGCAGACGGGGGCGGTGAGCGTGACGCGGAGCGTCTTGCCGTCGGGCAGGAGTTGGTACGAGAAGATGTTGCCGGGGAGTTGCACGAGGCTGTTCGGATCGCCCGCGAAGCCGCTGTTGAACGTCGGCAGCGAAAGCCCGAGCTGCTGCGCCCCCGCGCGGGTCATCAGCGAGGTAATCGCTAAACCGGCTGGGTCGATTGAAAGCCCGCCCGCGGCGTAGACCATGTCAAAGGTGTCGCCAACGGAGGGAACAAAGCCGAGCAGATCGGGCTCAAGGACAATCTGCAAACCACCGGCGAGCGTGGCGCCCTGGCCGACTTTCAGTTGGCTGTAGGTTTCGCCCTGGACGTTCCCGGCGATGAAGAGGCGCATGACGCCGGTGGTGGTTTGGGTGAACGAGCCGGTGACTTCGAGCAGGCCGTCCCAGACTACCGAGCCCGTGGACGTTGCCGAGGAGTTCACAACCGGGTTGGACCTCGCAAAGACAATCTGCGGGCGCGAGGGAGAGCCGCCGCCACCGCTTCCATTTCCGGGCCAAACCCATGGCGAGGAGTTTGTGCCGCAGCGCCACTGGCAACCCCCACCCCCACCGCCTCCGCCGCCACCCCCACCACCACCGCCGCCACCGCCGAAGACCACCGTGCCCGGCACGGTGATGTTGTAGACCAGCCCAGCGCGGGTGATGGGGATGATGAGCAGCCCGGCGTTGTAGACGTTGCCGTTGATGAGACCATTACCGGTAAAGACCGCGCCCTCGGTGATGTAGAGCGTGCCGGCGCCGTTGTTCAGGTTGAGCGTCTCGCCCGAGCCGAGGGTGAAGGGCACGTTGGGGGCGACGTACATGTCCTGGAAGCTGAGCGTCTGCGTGCTGCCGCTGCCGGGGTCGGAGCGCGGAGCGGTGACGGTGGCGACCTGCGTCGGCTGGGCGATGGTCCAGGTGTTGCCAAAGGTCTGCCCCGAGGGCGTGACAAAGCCGGTGACCGAGCCGATGTTGAGGGTGGGGGCTTGAATGACGATGGGGCTGGCGGGGTTGGTGCCTTGGATGGTGCCGGCGTTGACGAAATTCACTGTGCCGCTGCTGCCGCAGACCCGGGGACCTTGAAGAATGTACAACCCCGAACCTTGGATCGAAGCACCGCTTGCCAGCGTCACCACGTTCGCGCCGGGGTTGAAACTCGCGAAGTACGCCGGGGCGTTGTTCACAGCGGCGACGTTGATGGTCCCGGTCAGCGTCTGATTCCCCTCGAAGCTGATCTGCGCACCGCTGTTCATCGTCAGCGTGCCGTTCAGCGTCACGTTGTTCCAGCGAACGATGCCCGTCAGCGGAGCGAAGTTGCCATTGATGGTCACGTTGGAGAGTCGGTCGGAGCAACTGGTGTAGTACAGAGATGGCGATCCCGCCGCTGTCGGGGTGAGTGTCACGGTGCTGTCGAGCAGTTCGTTCTGAATCTCAACAGCACCAATCAATCGGCTGTTCCCGCCGACATGGTCGGCCTGCACAACAACAGGGTTGTTCGTGCTGGTACCCTCAATCGTGCCGTTGTTGACGATGCTCAGGGTGCCGCTGCTGCCGCAGACCCGGGGACCCTGAAGAATGTACAACCCCGAACCTTGGATCGAAGCGCCGCTCGCCAGAGTCACCACGTTCGCGCCGGGGTTGAAACTCGCGAAGTACGCCGGGGCGTTGTTCACAGCGGCGACGTTGAGGGTCCCGGTCAGCGTCTGGTTCCCCTCGAAGCTGATCTGCGCACCGCTGTTCATCGTCAGCGTGCCGTTCAGAGTCACGTTGTTCCAACGAACGATGCCCGTCAGCGGAGCGAAGTTGCCATTGATGGTCACGTTGGAGAGTCGGTCGGAGCAACTGGTGTAGTACAGAGATGGCGATCCCGCCGCTGTCGGGGTGAGTGTCACGGTGCTGTCGAGCAGTTCGTTCTGAATCTCAACAGCACCAATCAATCGGCTGTTCCCGCCGACATGGTCGGCCTGCACAACAACAGGGTTGTTCGTGCTGGTACCCTCAATCGTGCCGTTGTTGACGATGCTCAGGGTGCCGCTGCTGCCGCAGACCCGGGGACCCTGAAGAATGTACAACCCCGAACCTTGGATCGAAGCGCCGCTCGCCAGAGTCACCACGTTCGCGCCGGGGTTGAAACTCGCGAAGTACGCCGGGGCGTTGTTCACAGCGGCGACGTTGAGGGTCCCGGTCAGCGTCTGGTTCCCCTCGAAGCTGATCTGCGCACCGCTGTTCATCGTCAGCGTGCCGTTCAGAGTCACGTTGTTCCAACGAACGATGCCGGTGAAGGATGGCACATTTGTCGAAATGGTGAGGTCGGCGAGTCTTCCGCTGCACGAACTGCCGTTGATCGCTCCGCCCGCGCTAATCGCCAGCGTGCCGCTGAGCGTGCCGTTCAAGGTCATCGTGCTGCTGAGCGTGGTGGCGCTGGTGAAGGTGCCGCTGATGGAGATCGGGCGGCGGATGTCGGCGCTGACCACGGAGATGGTGCCGGTGGCGCTGACGCTTCCGCTCCCGGCGGGGATGAGGACGGTGTCGGTTGGGCCGGGGACGCCCGCGGGGGTCCAGTTGTTGGCCGTGGTCCAGGAGGTGTTGACCGAGCCGTTCCAGGTTTTGGATTGGGCGAGGGCGTGGCTGGTAAACGATGCGGCGAAGAAGAGCGCGAGGGTGAACTTGATCACGCCGCCGCGGAGTGCTGCTGAGAGATTCATATGAACACAACTCCCACTGAAGTACGTTGAGCCACCCCCGCGCCTCGATCGGCTTGTGCCATCGCGCGGTCCGGGCTGGATTTCGCGGGCGGAGATTACCACGCGGCCGACGTTGCCGCGGCGGGGATGTGGTGATTTCACAGAGAATTCAGGCCGAAGATCACCGATGGACGCAACATTGCGCGCAATGCTGGGCATTGGGCGGCACGTCGCTCAGCGAACGTGCGCGAGTGGAACAGATGTTTCAATGCAGAGACTTCCCATCTTGACATGCCGAGCTTGTCAACATCGCCAAAACCACAACCGCCCGAAGCGTTTGGACGCGTCGGGCGGTGTTGGTTGTTCCGTGAAAACGGGAAGTGCCGGGGGGCGGACTCGAACCGCCGACCTGAGCGTTATGAATGCTCCGCTCTAACCAGCTGAGCTACCCCGGCATGGGGTCGAACGTGCGGACCGTCGCCGATGGTGGGCGAAGAGGTCCGGAAGTTGGGGGGAATGGTACGCAAGCGACGCCCGCTGGCAAGCGGGCGGCTTGCTTGCGGGGTGGAGACTGCGGATGCCGCGTCACCCGCGGGTTTGCCTTCGTGCGAACGCGGGGATGGATTCGAAGCGGGTTTGGAGAGCCTTCTCGTGTGGGGTTTTCTGCGGCGGCAGGGATCTCAGTCTGTGCCGAAGGCCCATGGCCGTCTCCACTTCGCCGGTGTGACCGCTTCCCACGATTCGGCCCTTCCGTGCCCCCCACTCTTCAACCCCGCCCACCCCGCCCGCTTTGCCCCTTTCGCCTCTACCGCCACCGACCGTCCATTTCCACTTTCCCCTCCCCGCACTCCCCCTGCCCTTTCCATTGCCCTCTCCCCCGCCACCTGATGCCGGGTTTTTTCCACTGTTGACGGGGCAAATGTCGATACCGATTGGTGGATGAGTCCCGGGCTTTCGGTGCGCCCGCGTTGTCCTGACTGAGGCGGGAGCGCGGGTTGGCGGCGGATTCGGGGCAGATTCCACACCCGGGGGCATAACCTTCCGCGTTCGACTCCTCCCTTTCGGAGATTCACGATGATCATGTCCGCTCGCTCAACGATGTACTCACTCACCGCGGCCTTGCCGCTGCTTGCCGGTTTGGCCGCTGCTGTTGCCCCGGTTGGTCAGTCCGTGGCCTTTGCGCAGGCGGGGATGAAGGGGGTCGATCCGCACGTGATGGTGGTGACGGCGGAGGCGGTGCAGCTCCGCGCGGGGAACAGCACGTTCTCGTACTCCGTCGGGGTGGTGAAGGCCGGGACGATGCTGCGTGTCGATGGCGACGACGGCACGTGGCTGCGGGTGTCGTACCCCGCGGGGAGCCGGGCGTTGGCGACGGCGGACGATTTGGTCAACCCTGTGGCGGGTCAGCCCGCGCGGCTGAAGAAGCCTTCGCGACTGCTGGCGCTGAACAGCGAGGTCGGCCCGCGCGGGTCGTTCATGCCGCTGCTGGCGACGGACCTGGCGCCGGATACGTCGATCAACGTCCTTGAAGCGGTGAAGTCGGAAGACACCCGCACGGCGGCGTTCTACATCCAGATCCCCGACAACGCCCGCGCGTTTATCGACCGCGGGGCCCTGCGCAAGGCGACGGAGGAAGAGACCGCCAAGTTCGCGGGGTTGACGGCTTCGCCCAGCGCGCCGGCGGCCTCGAACCCCGCGACGCCCGCTGCTCCGACGACACCTTCCGCTTCGACGGCTCCGTCGGGGGCGGTGGTGGGCTCGACGCCGGTGCCGCCGGGCTTTACGCCGGTGAACCCCGGGTCTTCGACGACGGTGATCAATACCACCGACCCGGCATCGGGCGGGACGACCACCGAGCCCGCGACCACGCCGCAGGCGCCGGTTGCACCGCCCGCGCCGCGTCAGCCTTCGCGGATCGAGCAGCTCAACGAGATGTTCGACCGCGTTTGGAAGCAGCCGGCGGAATCGGCGGAGCTTGACGAGGCGATCGCCGAACTGCGCGGGTATGTCGAGACGCTGACCTCTTCGCCCGCGGACCGTGCGGTGGCGAAGTCGATGCAGCGGCGGATCTCGGCGTTGGAACTCCGCCGCGATCTGCGGAATGAGAAGGTGCGCCAGGAAGAGACGCGGCGGACGATCGATACGAAGGTCACGCAGTTGCGTCAGCGGATTCTCGAACTCGAATCGCAGCGGGTCTACACCGTCATCGGACGGTTGATTCCCTCGGCGGTCTACGACGGCTCGCGCTTGCCGATGCTCTACCGCATCGAATCCCCCGAGCCGGGCTCGGCCCGCACGCTGGGTTACCTTCAGCCCGATCCGAAGCTCGACCTCTCCAGCAAGCTCGGCGTCGTCGTCGGCATCGAGGGCGAGATCCGCTTTGAGGACTCCCTGAAGGCGAACATCATCACCGCGCGGAAGGTCGATCAGATCTCGCTGGAGCCGGTGCAGCCGAGGGTTGTCGGCTCTGAGCAGGTTGTGAAGACCACGACGACCTCCACCACGACCACGACGACGACCCAGCCCGCGCAAGACAAGCCGCAGGAGATCCCCTCGATGGTGCCGGTGGAAGAGCCGAAGTAATCGCCCGGGACGCGGGTTCAAACAGCGAGGCCCACAAACGAAAAAACCAGCCATTTTGGCTGGTTTTTTCGTAACTGGGGATCTAGGATTTGAACCTAGACTAACTGAGTCAGAGTCAGTCGTGCTACCGTTACACCAATCCCCATTGGATTGAGCCGATATGGTAAGCCCGCTTCGGCCGCGGTCAAGCCGCCATTCGTCCAGCACTTTGCGGTACCCTCTTCGGCATGATCGCACGCAAACTTCGTTCTTTTTTCGCGGTTTCGCTCACCCTCGGTGCGGGCTCGACCGCGCTGTTCCATGCACCCAGCCCTGTGTACGCGCAGCTTGTCTCGACCCCGCCGGCGGAGCGTTCGTCTCGCGCGACGCTGATGGCCCTGCTCGATGAGCAGTATCACGCGAATCTCAAAGCCAACCCCATCGAGGCGACGATCCTGGGCGAGCAGGGGTATGACTCCAAGCTGCCCGATCTCTCCCGAGCCGGCATCGACGCGCGCCGAGCCGCGAGCGTCCTGCGTCTGACACGCTTGAAGGAACTGAAGCCCGATGCCGGGTGGAGCGAGGACGACCGGCTCTCGGCCGACCTTCTCGCCCTTGAGCTCACGATGGCGATCGAGGGGGCGAAGTTTTTTCCTGAGCACTATGTCCTCGACGACCGATCCGGGCCGCAGATCTGGCTGCCTGAGTTGCCTGACCGCTTGCCGATCCGCAGTTTCCAAGACCAGTTGAAGTACATGTCCCGGCTTGAAGCAGCGCCGAAGCTCATCGACGACGCGGTGGCGCTTCTGAAGGAAGCCGTGGCGGCCAAGCGTGTGCCGCCGAGGACTGCGGTTGCGTTTGTGCTTTCGCAGACCAAGAACCTTGCGAGCAAGAAGTTCATCGACGCGCCGGAAGAGTCGCCCTTCTTCCGTCCGTTTGCCACGCTCGAAGCCGACGACCCGACGGCGCAGAACGCCAAGTCCGTCATTGCTGAGCAACTCGTGCCGGCCTTCGGTCGCCTGGCGGCGTATCTCGAATCGACGTACTTGCCCGCCTGCCGCGAGACGTTCGCCGCGTCGTCCTCGATCGACGGCCCGGCGTACTACGCGCATCAACTCAAACTCCACACCACCACGAACCTCACCCCCGACGAAATCCACGCCTTGGGGATCAGCGAAGTCGCCCGCATCCGTACTGAAATGTTTGAGGTCATCGCCCGCACTGACTTCCCGCAGAAAGAGACGCTCAAGGGCGACGAGCTCTTCCGGGCGTTCGTGGCGGATCTGCGCACGAACCCGAAGTTCTATCACACCACGCCGCGTGATCTGCTGGCGGGGTACCGCGATATCGCCAAGCGCATCGATGCGGAGCTGCCGCGGTTCTTCGCGGTTCTGCCGCGAAATCCGTACGGCGTGCGCGAGACCCCGCGCACGGCGGCCGAGGCCGCGCCGACGGCGTACTACTACCGCGGCTCGCTGAAGGGCGGCACGTCGGGGACGTTCATGGCGAACACCTTCGCCCTCAACCAACGCCCGAAGTATGAGATGATCGCGTTGACGCTGCACGAGGCGATGCCGGGGCATCACCTGCAGATCGCGCTGGCGGACGAACTGCAGAACGTCCACCCCTTCCGCCGGCAGACGGACTTCACGGTGTTTATCGAGGGTTGGGCGCTCTATGCCGAGCGGTTGGGGCTGGAGATGTCCGCCTCGCGGTACCCGACGATCCCCGACGACACCAACGCCCGCACGCGCGACAACACCCGCGGGCTCTTCGCCGATCCGTACGACGACTTCGGGCGTTTGAACTACGAGATGTGGCGTGCCGCCCGGCTCGTGGTCGACACGGGCCTGCACGCGAAGAACTGGACGCGGCAGCAGGCCATCGACTACATGATCGAGAATACGGCCCTCTCTCCGCTGAACATCGAACGCGAGGTGGACCGCTATATCGCCTGGCCCGGGCAGGCGTGCGCGTACAAGATCGGCGAGCTGGCGATCCGCAAACTGCGCGATCAGGCCCAGCAGACCCTTGGGCAAAGGTTCGATCTGAGAGCGTTCCACGATCATCTCCTCGGCGCGGGGGCGTTGCCGCTGAGCACGCTGGAAGCCCGCATGAAGCGGTGGATCGACGCGCAGAACCCGCGGTGAGCGTGCCGCCGCGTGGTGTTCGACATGCCCGCGGCAACCCAACCGCGGGTAATCGATGGCCGCTGGTGCTTTGACGAAGGCGAACCGCGTCCGTACGGTTGAGGATGATGAACTGCACGGGGCGGCTGCGAACGGTGTCGATGTCGGTCGGGTTGGCCGGTGCGCTGGTGATTTTGGCGGGGTGCAGTTCGCCCTTGTACGACACGCGCGATCCGCAGCTTCAGCAGTCGCTGCTGTCGTTCAGCCAGCGTGAGCTTGCGGAGGCAACGAGCAAGCCGGTGATCAAGGAGCTGCAGCGTTCGCCGCGGGTGGATTCGCTGCAGATCTCGAAGGACATTCTGGAGCAGATCGAGCGGACGACCGGGCCGGCGGCGTACCGCGAATGGTCGGGCAGTTCGCTCTCGGCGGACCTGCTCGGTCAGCAGCAGGTGACGGTGACGGTCGGTCTTCGTCGCGCGGTGATGACCAGCGTGCACAACAACCTCAGCGTGCAGTTCGCGAGGCTCGGGCCGGCGATCGACGAAGCGCGGGCCCTGGCGGCGGAGTCGGCCTTCGACTGGACGCTCTTTGGAAGTGGGCAGATTTCGCGGACGAACGAGCCGCGGGTGGTGACGAACGGCGCAACGCCGACGGAGATCGATACGCGGGCGCGGTCGGCGACGGTCGGCGTGCGTCGGCGCCTGACCACCGGTGGTCAGGTCACGGTTCAGCAGAACATCACGACGAACAAGGACCTGATCGGGCCCGTCCCGGGCGTCTACACAGCGACGCCCAACCCGGCGAAGCAGGCGGACCTGACGGTGCAGTTGGACCAGCCGCTGCTGCGCAACTTTGGCTCCGACGTGGCGCTCGCGGAGGTGCGGATCGCCAAGAACGCGTCGCGCGATCAGGTGCAGCAGCTCAAGCAGACGCTGATCCGCAACGTGGTGGAGGTTGAAGAGGCGTACTGGAACCTCGTCTCGGCGTACGCGAACCTGCAGATCAGCCAGCGGCTGCTCGAACGCGGGCAGGACGTGCAGCGCGTCCTGCGCACGCGGCGCGAGAACAACCTCGACGTGAAGCAGAGCCAGCTTTCTGATGCGGTGGCGCAGGTGGAGAGTCGGCGGGCGGAGGTGATCCGCGCCGAGAACATTGTTCGCAACGCGAGCGATCGGCTGAAGACGCTCGTAAACGATCCGGGTGCGCCGGTTGGCGGGGAGCTTCTGATCGTGCCGGCGGATGTGCCGGTGGATGAGCCTGTGAAGTTCAGTTTGCTCGAGTCGCTGGCGACGGCGCTGAACAACCGACCCGAGGTGCAACGGGCGCTGCTGGCGATCGACGACGCATCGATCCGCATGGCGGTTGCGAACAACCTGCGTTTGCCCGAGTTGAACCTGCGGACGCAGTTGCGCGTCGCCGGGCAGAGCAACAACTGGGGCGATGCCGTCAGCGACATGACCGACGCGGACTTTGTCAACGCGGTGGTGGGTGTGAGCTTCGAGCAGCCGATCGGCAATCGCCTCGCGGAAGCGACGTACAAAGCCCGGCAGCTTGAACGCATGCAGGCGGTGATCACGTACAAGGACGTGGCGCAGCGCGTGGTGGCGGACGTGAAAGAGAAACTCCGGATCGTCGAAACGAACTACAAGCTCATCGAGCAGACACGTGCGGCACGGATCGCCGCGGCGGAGAATGTGCGGACGCTGCAGGTTGAAGAAGAAAATCTTGCGGCGCTCACGCCCGAGTTCCTCGACCTGAAGCTTCGGCGGCAGCAGTCGCTCGCATTCGCCGAGCAGCAGGAGATTCAGGCGTTGACGGAGTACAACGCGGCGGTTGCACGCTTGTACGGCTCGATGGGCACCGCGATCGAACGCAACCGAATCGAGTTCCGGGCGGCGTCGCTCGATGAGGCGCTGCGGACGCGATTGCCCGAGGGTGAGCCCGTCGACGGCGTGAACGCCGCGTCAAACCTTGCCGATGGCGGGCGTGCTGGCGGTGCGGATGCGGGCGTGCAGAAACCCGTGGAGGCGGCGAAGAGTACTGGCGAGAAAGCTCAGCAGGGGATGCCGAGGAAGTGAACGGGAAGGGATCGAGGGATCGTGGGACCAAGAGATCAAGGGTCAAGGGACCGGGGGATCGAGGGATCGAGGGATCGAGGGATCGTGATTGAGAGTTTGGATGCGCTGATTGTTTGCTTGGTGCGTTGCGTGGTTGGTGTCGCGGGCGTTTCACCGTCGACTGAAGTCGGCGGCTCTGATGGGTGTGGGTTGAGGGCTCTTTGTGCGTGTCTTCGGCGGTGAGTCTGGTTCCGGCGGGACGCTCAACGCGGGTGCGCTCGCGCGGGTGGAGCGGTGTGCCGCGGTGATTTCCGAGGGCGGGCTTGTGGCGTTTCCGACCGAGACGGTCTATGGGCTTGGGGCGCTCGCGCTGAATGAGGCCGCCGTGAGGCGGGTGTTTGAGGTGAAGGGGCGGCCCGCGAACAACCCGCTGATTGTGCACGTGGATTCGCTGGCGATGGCTCGCGTTTTTTTCAGTGAGCACGCGTGGGAGCGATTCGGGGAGTTGGTGCAGAAACTCGCGGCGGCGTTCTGGCCCGGGCCGTTGACGGTGGTGATGGAGAAGGCAGAGCGTGTGCCCGCGGTTGTGACGGGCGGCGGCGCGATGGTGGCGGTGCGCGTGCCGGCGCACGCGATGACGCTGGAGTTGATCCGCCGAGTTGGAACGGGCGTCGTCGGGCCCAGCGCAAACCGGTCGGGGCACGTTTCGCCCACGAGCGCAGAGCACGTGCGCAGCGAGTTCGGCGACGCGGTGGAGGTGCTCGACGGCGGCGTGTGCGTGGGCGGGATCGAGAGCACGGTGATCAAGATCGGCCCCGCCGTTGGCGACGGCGTGCGGGTGCTCAGGCCCGGGCTCATCAGTGCGGCGGCGATCGCGGAGGTCGTTGGCGAGGGTGTGGAAGTTGTCGCCGGCGCGGCGAAGAGCGGCGGGGAACGTGGCGTCGAACCTGCACGCGAACGCGAAGAAGGGAAGGTTACGGGTGGTGGAGGTCGCGAGCGCGAGGGCACGCACGAAGTTGCGATGGAGTCGCCCGGGTTGCTCGATCGGCATTACGCGCCGCGCACGCGCGCGGTGATGTGCGGGCTTGAGGGGTGGACGGGCGTGGTGCTATCGGTCGAGGCGGAGCTCGGCGGGCGGGCGGTTCGGGCCGGGTTGCTCACGCACAGCGAACTGGCCGGACGGATGTGCGTGCCGCCGCCGACATGCACCGACGTTCTGCCCGGGGATGCTCGTGGATACGCGGCGGGTTTGTACGGGGCACTTCGGCGTCTCGACGAGGCGGGGTTGGATGTGATTGTGGTGCACGAGCCGCCGACGGCGGGACGGGGCGCGGAGGAGGCTTGGGTGTGGCGGGCGATCGGCGATCGGCTGGCGCGGGCGACGGAGCGGGAGGGGTGAACACATGGCACATGGCACATGGCACATGGCACATGGCAAATGGCACAACACACAGCCTGAGCGTTGTGGCACTTGCCCGGTGCTTGCATGACACGTGTTCATGAGCGGAGTGTGGTTTGCGCTTTGGTGCTTTGTTGATGACTCGCGCGTGCTTGGCGTTTGGCGGTGTTTGCGAGTCCTATTGAAAGTGAAAAGCCCCCGCGGTTTGGTCACGGGGGCTTCGGTGAGCTTCTGACTCTGCGTGCGTGATCGCCTCTGTGCGTGGGCTTCGGCGCGTTGCTCGCGCTGATTACTCGTCGTCTTCCTCGTCACGGGCGCCGGCGCTCGCGGCGTTCGCGCCGGGCTTGCCCGAGGCCGCGGCGGCGGTGGCCGCCAGACGTGCGGCGAGGGTCTTCTTGCGGATCTCCGTGAAGAGTTCCGCGTTCTCCTTGATGAATCGCTTGGAGTTCTCCCGGCCTTGGCCCAGCTTCACCTCGCCGTAGGTGAACCACGCGCCGGACTTATCGACGATCTTCGAGTCCACCGCCAGGTCGAGCAGGTCGCCCGAGGAGCTGATCCCCTCGTCGAACATGATGTCGAACTCGGCATCGCGGAAGGGCGGGGCGACCTTGTTCTTGACGATGCGGGCGCGGGTGCGGTTGCCGACGTTGGATTCACCCTCTTTGATCGCGGAGATCCGGCGCACGTCGATGCGGACGGAGGCGTAGAACTTCAGGGCCCGTCCGCCGGTGGTGGTCTCGGGGCTGCCGAACATCACGCCGATCTTCTCGCGGATCTGGTTGATGAAGATGACGGTGCAGTTGCTGCGGGCGATGATGCCGGTGAGCTTCCGCATCGCCTGGCTCATCAGGCGGGCCTGAGCGCCGACGGTCGCGTCGCCCATCTCGCCCTCGATCTCCGACCGCGGGATCAGCGCGGCCACCGAGTCGACGATGATCAGGTCCACCGCGTTCGAGCGCACCAGCAGTTCGCAGATCTCCAGGGCTTGTTCGCCGCTGTCGGGCTGACTAACGAGAAGTTGATCGATGTCGACGCCGATCTTGCGGGCCCAGGAGGGGTCGAGGGCGTGCTCGGCGTCGATGAACGCGGCGACGCCGCCCTCGCGCTGCGCGTTCGCGGCGCAGGTGAGTGCGAGGGTGGTTTTACCGCTGGATTCAGGCCCGAAGATCTCGATGATGCGCCCGCGGGGGATGCCCTTGCCGCCCAGGGCAAGGTCGAGCGAAAGCGCACCGGTGGAGATCCCCGGGATGCTGAGGTAGGCGTTCTCGTCGAGCTTCATGATCGAGCCCTTGCCGAAGGTCTTCTCGATCTGACCGACGGCCTGCGACAGGGCGGCGAGTTTTTCTTTGCTCGGCGTGAGAACGGGGCGGGCGGTTTGCCCGCCGTGACCGCCGGGCCCAGAGGCCGCCGCGACCGTGCCCGCGGCGCCCGACTTGCCCGCGGCACCGGCAAGAGCCGAACCGGACAAGGATGAGCCCGACCCGGGCTTGCCCGCGGCGCTGGTGCTTGACGAGTTGTTGGTGTTGCTGCTGCTGCTACTGCCGGCGGAAGCTCCGCTGACGTTCGCGCCGGAGGTCGGCTTGACCTCGACGGGCGACTTGGGCTTCAGCGTGGACGCGGGCGCAGCGGACGACGACGATGAGGAACCGGGACGGGACATACGAACCACCTTTCTTTCCAGGCGTAGCCGGGGGAGGCTGGTGGCGATCGTGGGTGATGGGCCTTTGCCGCCGAAGCGGCGCGGGACGCGTGCGGGCTGGTTCGTCCCATGGTGAGGACGCGGCAGCGGCACGGCCCGAAGCGGGCCCGACCCGAACGACCGACACGCCGCTCACGGGCGCATGGTCCCGGCGAAGGGCTTGATCAACGGGACATTCCCGCAATCAAGGCCAGGGGCGTCGCCGGACGCGAGCCTGACAGAACGATGTTACCGTAACCCGAACGTGACTGTCAAGTGTCGGGTTGGTTTTTTGGTGGCTGTGTGGATAAATCGGAGATTTGGGCTGATTTGGCGGAGTTTTTGATGCCTGCAGCGCCGAAATCCATCTCCACGCTCGGTCAGCTGAAGAACTGACCCCAAGGGGACAACCGAGTTTGACGGGCGGTGAAATGCACAGTTGGGCGTGAAGGAACGCCCGAGCGTGTGCGGCAATCGTGCGTACGTTCAACGCGGAGGGCCTGCACGAGCCGGGTCGTCCGCTGCGGCCAATCGAGAGTCCGCTCGATCGGGCGATCGCCGAAACGTCATGCGCGATCCGGGAGACGTGCAGCGTTGTCGAGCGGTCGGGGGCCTCGTCCAAGACACGGCTCGAGGCTCTTCGCCTACAGCGTTTGTCCACGATCCGCAGCGCTTCAACCTGATCGCCGCGGCGTATAATCCGGTAAAGATGAAGATCCTGCCTGCTGCGTGGTCTCCGGCCGCCACTGCGAGGAACTTACCCTCACGCCGCGATTGAGATCCGTCGGCGACCCTCCCCCACTCCCCCACCACACGCGCACCGGAGTTCCTCAACGCCCTGCTGATGTCATCGACCGGTGAATGGATTTCTCATGGCGCGACCGCAGAAGTTTGAACGCGAAGAACTCGTGGAGAGGGCCATGCAGGTTTTCTGGGCCAAGGGTTATGAAGCGTCATCGATGAGCGACCTCACGGGCGCGATGGGCATCTTGTCGGGCAGTCTCTACCACATCTTCGGCGGCAAGAAGGCGCTGTTTCTCGAAGCCCTGAAGCGTTACGACGCGAACATTCAGGGCTTGTTTCAGAGCTCTTTGGAGAAACCCGGCACCGGCAAAGACGCCATCTCCCGGTTGTTTGTTCAGGTGGCCACTTTCCTTGGCGAGGATCGAGCGCGTCGCGGCTGTTTGCTTTCAAACACGACCCTGGCCTGCACACACCCCGGCGACGCGGCGTTGAAGATCGCCGAGAGCAACCGCTCGTTTATGGAGAACGCTTTTTTCGAAGTGCTGCGCCAGTCGCAGGCGACCGGAGAAATGCGGAAACGATCCCCGGGTGAAACGCGTGTGCTTGCCCAGGCGCTCGTCAACGCGCTGCGAGGCCTGCACATCACCGCAAAGACCGTTCACGACGCCGAGAAGCTCCGGCAAATCGCGCGGGCATCGCTCGAGATGCTGAGCTGAAGCCGCTTCCGGAAGGGCTGAGGGCGGCTTTTCTTCGGCGGCTTGATTTTTGGTCGATCGACCAACTACGATGACAGGCCCCGCTCGGATGGAATCAAACGTGTCGTTGTGCGCCGTGTTTTTGGTCATGTGGCCAAATACGGCCTCGACTGATCAGAAAGGACGCGTATGCAAATTCTGCACCTGGACTGCTCGCCTTTGGGGGATCACAGTGAAACTCGCAAACTTTCACGCACGATCGTTGAAAAGTTCAAGCGTGCCCATCCCGATGCCGGCGTGGTGTACCGTGATTTGGCGGTAAATCCACCCTCATTTGTGAGTGCGGCTTGGATCCTTGGTGCGTTTGGGCTTCCCGGTAGCGACAGCGCAGAGGCGAAGGCCGCCATTGCCGAATCGGACATGCTGGTGGATGAGCTTCTCGCCGCGGACGTCATCGTCATCGGCGCGCCGATGTACAACCTCTCGATCCCGGCCGTCTTGAAGGCGTGGATCGACCAAATCGTGCGGCCGATGCGCACCTTCATCCCCCCGCCGCCTGCGTACAAACCCTTGGCGGTCGGTAAGCGGGCGATCTTTGCGATTGCCGCCGGTGGCGGCGGCTACGACGAGGGTGGTCCGCGCCAGCAGTTCAACCATGAAGACCCTTATCTCCGCTCGATCTTCGCGTTCATCGGCATTGAGGATGTGCAGTTCGTCCATTTCTACAACACTGTGAACGAACGCCGTGAACAGGGCGAGCGGTCCGCGCAGCAATCGGTGAAGGACCTCGTGGTGTGAAATGCTGACACCAAAACGAAGCTTCGTCATCTCCTGTTGGTGAACTTTCGCAGGGCGTTCGAGAACTCTGGCTCGGACTAAGGAGTTTGTGACTGCGAATCAAGGTCGCGGAGGTCCTCGATGGCGTACACCGTCACCTGATCCACCACAGCCTACCAGTTCCACGGCGTCAGTTCGTTCGCTGCGCCCACCTCTGACTCCCCCCACCCACCCTCCCACTCATAGGCGCAACAACCCCTTTACCTCACTCGCGCAGTCAATCGGATTTACCCTCCCCTGATCCCGATCAGTTCAGTAAACTGCCCGCATGAGCACCGCAGCCGCGAAGTCCAAACCCGCCACTGTCGATGAATACCTCAAAGCCCTCTCTCCAGAGCGGCTTGAGATCATGCAGGCGCTCCGCAAGGTCATCAACGAGAATCTCCGCGGCGGGCTCGCTGAGGGGCTGCAGTACAACGGCATCGGGTACTTCATCCCACACTCGCTCTATCCGGCCGGGTATCACTGCGACCCGAAACAGCCGCTGCCCTACGGCGGCATCGCCTCGGGAAAGCAGTACGTCAGCATCGGGTTCATGTGCTCGTACATGAAGCCCGAGTTGGGCGAGTGGTTTCGAAAGGCCTGGACTGCCACCGGACGCAAACTCGACATGGGGGCGGCGTGCATCCGCGTGAAGAAGATGGACGACATCGCGTTTGATGTCATCGCGGAACTCGTCCGCAAGGTGCCGGGCGATGAGTACATCAAAATCTACGAATCGATCCGGGCGCAGAGCGCCAGCGGTCGGGCGGCGGCGAAGAAGGCGGCGGCCAACGGCTCGACATCGAATAAACCCGCCGCGAAACCCAAGGCGTCCGCTTCCGCGAAGGCCAAGGGTGGAACCAAGAAGGTCGTCAAGAAGAAGGCCAAGGCCCGTTGAACGTTGCCGATGAACGGGACGTTCAGCAGTACGTCGGTTTGGCGTTCACCCGGTCGGCACGCGCGTGCCAGCCTTCGTCAGCGCGTCGGCGGTGGTCCGGATCGGGCTGGCCAGGGCTTCCGCCGCGGAACGCGTGAGACGCTGCGTCAAAGTTGGCTCGCATGATGAAGCGGCCTGCGTGGCCTGTGCGGTTCGCACTTCGCCGCCGTTGGCATTTGTGTGGTTCACCGCTTCGGCGTGGACGGGACTGGTGAGTTCACGCTCGCTGACGATGACCGTCTGCGTCGGCTCGGCTTCTTCTTCGGGTCGTTTCGCCACGCCCGTGAGCTTCAGGATCACCCACTCCAGCCCGCGCCAGAGTTGGATCGCGTCAACCACCGGGTTCACGTAGTTGGTGATGGTGCAGTAGCGCCGATCGCGCCCGCCGCGGTGATGGCCCGCGTGGTGCGCGGGCGTTTGCACAAGCCCGGCCTGCTGAAGAAAGACAATCAGCCGCCCGTTCTCGGTCCGCGAGCGGTGGGCCCACTTGTGGAACTCCGCCGCGTTCACCGCGAAGAGCACGAAGACCACCAGCGTCCAGTGAAAGAGCCCAAGCCCCCACGCGCCCAGCAGCACCAGCCCCGCGATGATCAGCGGCACATCGGCGCTCCGCAGCCACGAGTTCTTCACGAACGCCCGCGGATCACGGTGGTGAAGCATGTTCGGCGCGATGATCCACTTGCCGATCAGCGGCGTCTTCTCCGAGAAGTAGCTGTCCTCGATCCAGTGCATGAACCCGGAGACAAAGTCCGCCGCGATGACCGCGAGCAGGAACTGCACCACGATCAACATCGCCGCCAAGACCCACGACGACGCGAACGCTTCACCCAGTACACCAACCCCTGAGGCCTCAATCAAACCCGAGCCCGCGGCGGCAAACAGCTCCGCGAGGCTCATCTCCACGCCCAACGCCAAACCAAGTTCCACGTGTGGCTCCTTTCGTGCCGAGTGTCTCAACCGCTCACCGACCGGCCCGGGCACAAAGCAGGCCGACCGACGCCACCTCCCCGCGAACCATCACCGCATCCATGTGAACACCGACGAAGAAGCGTTTCAGCAAGGCCAACCGGCTTCGGTCCCGACCAGCCCAACCGAGCACGCTGTCCGTTAGTGTTCACTAAGTTAGTATACGCTAGCAATGGATGCCGCGTTGCAGTTTTGAGCAAAATCGCTGACGAATGCCCGCAATCGGGGTTTTTGCTGATCCCTTCGGGGCGACGTTGAACGCCTAGGCGGGTGCGCCCGCCCTCTCGCGCCCGCTCCGCCCCAATGCACAACGACCCACCGAGATCGGTGGGTCGCTGGGTGAAAACGGGTTTGACGATCAACACGTCCGCAGCCGGCTTACGCCGACTCTTTCCGCTTCACGCGGATGTCGGCGAGCTTTCGGCGGGCCGCCACGTCGGGCTCGTCGATGATGTACTCGAGCCCGCGGGCGTTGGCCTCGGGGAGGTCGTACATCAGGTCGATCATGGTCTCTTCCATGACGGCGCGCAGGCCGCGGGCGCCGGTCTGGCGGGCGAGGGCCTTGCGGGCCACCGCCTTCAGCGCGGGCTCGGAGAAGGTCAGCTTCGCACCCTCCAGCGAGAAGAGGTGCTGGTACTGCTTGACCAGCGCGTTCTTCGGCTCGGTGAGGATGTGGATCATCGTCTCGAGGTTCAGCGGCATCAGCGGCGCCAGCACCGGCAGACGACCGACAAACTCGGGGATCATCCCGAACTCGACCATGTCGTCGGGCTGGACCTGCGTCAGCAGCGCCTCGCGATCGGCCTCGTCGCCCGCGGCCGGGCCCGCGTCGGTGAAGCCGATGCGGCTCTTGCCGATGCGCCGGCGGATGATGTCCTCAAGCCCGACGAACGTGCCGCCGCAGATGAAGAGGATGTTGCTGGTGTCGATCTGGATGTACTGCTGCTCGGGGTGCTTGCGGCCGCCCTGGGGCGGAACGTTCGCGACGGTGCCTTCGAGCATCTTCAGCAGGGCCTGCTGCACGCCTTCGCCGCTGACGTCGCGGGTGATGGAGACGTTGCTGGAGGTCTTGCCGATCTTGTCGATTTCGTCGATGTAGATGATCCCACGCTGGGCGGCTTCGATATCGAAGTCCGCGTTCTGCAGGAGCTTGAGCAGGAGGTTTTCAACGTCCTCGCCGACGTACCCCGCCTCGGTGAGGGTCGTGGCGTCGCCGATGGCGAAGGGGACCTTCAGCATGCGGGCGAGGGTTTTGGCGAGGAGGGTTTTGCCGCTGCCGGTGGGGCCGATGAGCAGGATGTTGCTCTTGTCGAGTTCCACGCCGGTATCTTCGCGCTCGACCTGGGCGAGGCGCTTGTAGTGGTTGTGGACCGCGACGGAGAGGGCGCGCTTGGCGAAGACCTGCCCGATGACGTAGCCGTCAAGGAACTCCTTGATGGTGCGGGGCGAGGGGATCTCGTTAAAGAGCGGGGCGTTGCTGCCGACGCGGCGACGCTCCTGCTTGAAGATGTTCTGGCAGAGGTCGGTACAGGTGGCGCAGATATAGACGTCGCTGGGGCCCTCGACCATGGGGCCGACTTCGCGGCTGGTCTTGCCACAGAATGAGCAGGTGGTCAGGCGCCGGCCCTTGAAGCCGTTGCCGCCACCGCTGCCGGAGCCGCCACCACCGCCGCCGGAGGTACGCGACTGGTCATTGTCTGGGGTTTCGTTGGATGAGTCGTTGCGGGACTTGGCCATTGGTTGGTCTTTCCAGCCTGAAGAGCCTGCGATTCGGGGTCAGGAGGCACGATAGGAACTCAAACTGTATCGGCCCACGAGCGATGCGTCTGGAACGCGGGGACGGTTCCCACCAAAAAGAGGCGAGAAGGTGGGTTTATTGCGCGTTACGGGCTTATTCGGGCTTTCCCCCGGTCGGCGGGCCGTTGTCGGTTTGACCGGGTGGGGCGCTCGTGGGCTTCGGCTGACCCGGCACCGGACGGGCCTTGGCCACTCGGGCGAGCCGCCCATCAACCCCCTGCGCAGGGGTGGTGGAGCCCCCGGAAGTGCCGGCCCCGCTCGGCTTCTCGATCCCCGTGCGGATCTTGCTCACGAGCTTCGCGCGGGCGGCTTGAAACTCCTCGTCGCTGAGCTTGCCCTCCGCGTGCATGCGCCTCAGAGAATCCATGATCGAGGAGGATTGTACGACCTCGCCCCCCATGGACTTGGTTTTGCAGCGCAGGAAGAGCAGGAAGGTCGACATGGCCACGATGACGCCGACGAGTATGCCGGTGAGATACAGGATCTCCCTCGGACTTGTCTCGGCAAGCGTCGAAATGGTCGCGAGCGTGGTGACCATGCGATAGACAAAGAGATCGGTCAGGTTCGCGTGCGATGTTGAGCGTGTTGCGACGTGAGTGCAACCGATGCGGGAGGATCAGCGATCGCGTTCGCCGCCGGGGTTTGGGCCGAAGTCGCCGCCGCCGATGGCGTTGACGACCTCGCGGATGGGGGTGATCATGTGCGGGATGACGCGCTGCTGGATGATCTCATCGCCCTTCGCACGCAGCGTGCGCTGGATCTTCAACATGTCGGAGATGTCGTCCACAGCGCCGTAGCGACGGATGATCAGGTAGATGCTCAGCGGGGCCTGGTCGGCGTCGGAGCCGCCAGCACGGTCGTAATCGCCGTGACGCTGCGATGAGCCGCCCTTGACGGAATACGGCGCGGGGGTGCGGGTGCGGATTTCAAAGTGGGCCTGAAGGTCGGCACTCTCCGAGAGCGCCACGCCCAGGATCGGCTGGCAATCCACCGGAATCCCCGCGTCGAAAAGGTCTTTGCGACGTCGCCCTGTCGGTTCGATCAATCGCGCCAGTGGCGAGCCGCCCACGAGCGCGTCGAAGACGATGGCGTCGTGGTTGCCGCCGGTGATGATGTCGAAGCCCCAGAGGAGTTCGAGGTAATCGATATCCAGGGGCGAGATGCTCAGGAAGTACGGCGCGATCTCGAGGATCAGCGAGTGCAGCGCATAGGCCTGCTTGCTGGATCGCGGGTTCTCCGTTCCGGAGCGGACAGAGGTTCGACGCAGTTCGGTCCAGATCTGCTCGCCCGCACCGGCGCTCGCGCCGCCTTGCGCACTTGAAGACTCACCGCCCGTGACGTCGGACTCCAAAGCCAGCACGCTCGACCCGCGGCGGAATCGCTTCAGTTCCGGGTGATCCTTCCGCAGGCGGTCGAAAATGCTCATGATGGTTTCCCGATTGCTGGGGAGGTCCATCTTGAGGTTCAGCCGCTGATTGACGTAGAAATCGGAGACGAGCGCTCCGAGGCTCTGCATCCACGGCGAGTCGTTGTGGTGGGTGTGGTCGTTGTTGGGCATGGAGGTGAAAGCCGAGAGGAGAGGTGGGTGAATCCGGCGATGGGGCGGGGTGGCGAAAGGCGTGAAATGGGCCTGAAAAGCGGAATTATCGGGGCGATGGGGATCGAATCGTTCAGCCCGACGGATCGCGCCAGCAGGAAGTTTAGACCGCGCAGAGGCTCGGCGCGATGATCGTTCGCAAGACGCCTTCGAGCGATCGGCGTGAACGGGCGGATTGGGAATCTGCCCTCACCCGCACTTCCTCCCCCCCCACTTCTTGCCCTCCGCATCGTGCCCCCGATCCTCTGGTTGCTGGTGGGGCTGCTTCGGAATGCTTTGCGGGTTGGTCTGAACGTGTCGGTTTGGTACGCTGGAAGGACATTCGGGCAGGATGGTCGGCGGGTTCACCGCGTCAGAACGTTCTGCCCCGAGCGAACAAACACAGGAGCCGAAGATGAAGACGTCGCAGTACAGAGTTGGGTTGGGGCGAGCGATCGTGGCAACCGTGCTGACCGTGTGTCTGAGCGCCGGGCTCAGCGGGTGCAAGAGCCAGGGCGGCGCCGATTCGGGTGCCTCATCCGCAAAGTCGGCCATCCCCCGCGCGGCCGACGGCTCCATCGTCGCGGTGAACGCGATGTGCCCCGCGATGCCCGAGCACCCGGTGAAGAAGAAGCTCGACGAGTCCGTCGTGCGTGTCTACAAGGGCAAAGTCGTGGGCTTCTGCTGCAGCGATTGCCCCGAGCAGTGGGACGCGATGAGCGATGCAGACCGCGAAAAGGCTTTGGCGGCGGCGATGAAACCGGCCGGCAAATGACGTGAGCGTGCAGACGAAACGCCCGCGGCGTGAGGAAGACGCTCTCCGTGTGCTGAACCCGGTGCGCCCGTTGGCGGGCGCGCCGGGGGCGTGGTGGGCTAAACTGTGGCGCACGCGTGGAGCAGGTCAGCCGCTGTGGTCACGGACGGACTGTTCGCACGCACGAAAAGCGAATCAGGCAGGGAGCAACCGATGAGCCAGGCCGGCGTGGGTGCAGAGACGTCGTTGGGATACACGAACCCTTCGGTCACGCAGTTCAGCATCTTCCTTGCGAACAAGGTGGGCAAGATGCTGGAACTCGTCAAGGGTTTCGACGACGCGCAGTGCCGCATCTGTGCGCTGGCGGTTCACGAAGCGAGCGACCACGCGGTGGTGCGGATCGTGCCCAACAACGCCGAGGCGGGCAGGCGAATCTTGCAGCAGCAGGGGCTCCCGTTCATGGAGACCGAGGTGCTGGCGGTGTGCATCGACCGCGGGCACACCCTCAGCACTATGTGTCAGTATCTGCTCAGCGCCGAACTGAGCATCCGTTTCATGTACCCCCTGATGGCCTGGGACGGCTCGCCCCAGACCCTCGCCCTGGCGATCGACGATCCGACGCTCGCGGCTCAGATCCTGCGGAGAAAAGAGTTCCGCCTGCTGGGTGAGGCCGAACTGCCGCGTTGGGGTGAATAAACATGACCGGCCGCGGCTCGTAACGTGAGAAAACAAAGTCAGTGAAACTCCCTTGCACTCCCGATCGGCGGTTGTTATCCTCGTGCGTAGAAACCAATCGAGTGCAACAGGGGCGAGTGATGAAGAATCAAGCGGTCGTTTCGGGGGGCTTCGGTGATTGCGCGGGCAACTCTTCGGCGATGAACACGGGGGCTTTGATGACCCATCAACGCCGATCTTCCGACACTGTTCGTCGCGGACGTTCCACGCGATGGGTCGCCTCGCTGCTCATCGGCGCGATGGTTGTCGGGTGCGTGGTGCAGAGCGGCTGTCGGCGTGGTCGCTGGGGGCGGACGTACGTGCCGCGGACGCGCACCTCGCAGAACTCGCAGCCGACCAAGATCCCCCCCTTCGTGCTCACGGCCGTGCCCGCGGTTGTGCTCGCGGCGCTGGGCGACGCACGCACCGCGTGGGACGATCTTGCCAGCAAATACGGCATCACCGGCAAGCCCAGCGACGATCCGAGCCTCATCGACAAACTCGTCGAGGCCTGGCGTGACGACGCGCCCATCGGCCGCCCGCCCAGCGATCAGATGATCTCGGCGCTGACGGTGGCCTTCGGCGATGCGCTCGTCAGCAAGTGCGGCATGCAGTGGGCCACGCTCGACGGCGACGTGGTCGGCCTCTGCACGCCCGACGGCATGCTCGCGGTGCTCCCGAAGAGCGTCGTGGAAGAATGGGTGAACGGCAGCGAGCCCGTCAAAGTCAACGACATCATCAAGCAGCTCAACGCCGTTGAACGCAAGACGATGAACGAGCCGCTGATCTACTCGGGCAACGCGGGCGAAGGAAAGTAAGCGGGTATTTGCTCGTGCATCAAGCACAAAGATTCACGCGCGGTTGAGCGCAGCGCACTGAACTTTGAGCTTTGAGCTTTGAGTTCTGAGTTCTGAGTTCTGAGCTTTGAGTCCTGAGCTTGCAGAACTCTCGCTCAACGCTCAGTGCACGCCCTGCGCACCGAGCCACCGCTCGGCATCCAACGCCGCCTGGCACCCCATCCCCGCCGCGGTGATCGCCTGGCGGTAATGCTCGTCGGCAACGTCCCCCGCGGCAAACACGCCCGGCAGGTTCGTCGTGCTATCGCGACGTTTCAGATCGACGTAACCCTTCTCGTTGAACTCAAGCCCCGTGCCCTGCAGAAACTTCGTCGCGGGGGTGTGCCCGATGGCGATGAACAGCCCGCGCACGTCGAGCTTCGAGCGTTCCTTCGTCACGGTGTCTTCGAGCGTCACACCCTCGATGTGCTTCTCGCCCAGAACATCAACAACGACCTTGTTCCACAGCACCTTCGCGTTCGGGCGGCTGAGGAACCGCTGCTGCATGATCTTGCTGGCGCGGAGCGAATCACGCCGATGGATGATGTAGACGACACTCGCGAACTTGGTCAGGTACGTGGCTTCTTCCATCGCGGTATCGCCGCCCCCGACGACCGCGAGGGGCTGATTGCGGAAGGCCGGCAGGGCACCGTCGCAGACGGCGCACGCCGACACGCCGCCGCCGCTGCGGGCCAGACGCATCTCGTTGTGCAAGCCGATCCAGTTCGCCACCGCGCCGGTGGCGATGATCACCGCGTGCGCCCTGACCGCCTCGCCGCTGGCGGTATGCAAAACATGCGGCACCTTCGCGGGGTCCTTGGAGAACTCGCACCGCACGATGTCGTCGCAGATCACCTGCGTGCCGAAGCGTTCGGCCTGCTGCTGAAAGTGCGCCATCATCTCAGGCCCGGTGATCCCGTTGGGAAACCCGGGGTAGTTCTCGACCTCGGTGGTGAGCATCAACTGCCCGCCGGGCAGGACTGGCCCCGGGTCCTGCTTCGGAATCCCGATGTACACCTTCGGCTGAAGCTGCGCCCGCGCGGCGTAGATCGCGGCCGTCCAACCCGCAGGTCCGGACCCGATGATGACGAGCTTGTGGATTTCACTCATGGCGATTGTTCAGATGGCGAAGGTCAAACTTCGATTCACTTCAGCGAGCCCGAGTCCATCAGGTTCTGACGCGACAGGCTCAACACCGGGGGCCAGATCAGGTAGTCGCCCTTGTCGTCCGGCACCGTCTGCGTGAAGCGCCGGCCCTGGTTGTCCACACCGTCGGGCCCCACCGAGTAAACGATGTAACTCGTCGAGGGAACCAGCACCTGGAACGAAGGCGTACGAACGCCCAGGAACTCCGGGAAGACCACGATCTGCAGGTCCTTGCCCGTCGGGGGGATGACGTATCCGAGGAAACGCTTCCGCCCCGGGTCCATCGGATCGATGTCGTTCGTGTCGATGATCGCCGGGCGGGTCGAGGCCAGGTCCGGCGGCTGGCGACGCTGCGCCAGGATAAAGGCGTACGCCGCAAGGCTCATCCGCGTGCCTGCGGCTTCGACGGTGAGGATGTTCCGCTGACCGGCGAGTTCGTCGAGGTCGGCCACCATCGCATCGACGAGGGCAAACTTGCCGCGGTCGAGCTGGGCATAGTCCGAGGGGGTTTTCAGCCGCGGGTCGAAGGGAACCAAGCCCCAACGCAGCGCGAAATCATCAAAGACCCCCGCGACGCGCTTGGCGGTTTCGCTGGTGTTGGCGTGCAGACCACGGATGCCGTCCCACTTTGCCGACTCAGAGAACATCCGCAGCGGGCGGTTCTTCGAGCGGATCCGCGCCATGATCGGGCCCCAACGCTCCGGGTCGGGCCCAGCGCCGGGGGTCATGAGCTGGGCCACAAGCTGTTCCGCCGCGATGCGGTTGCCCGCCGGCGGGGTGATCCGATCGATCCCCAGCATCGCGTTAGCCTTCAGGCGGCGCACGATCGACCGCACTTCCTCGGCCTTGAGCACCGGCTGCTCCAGCCGACTGTCGCGGTACGCGATATCACGCAGGTGCATCAGCGCCAGCGTCATGCAGTTCAAGCCCCAGCTCTTCTCCGTCTGGAACTCGCGCTGCGCCATCATCCGCCCGATCCAGCACAGGCGAACCAACTGGTCCATCGCGTCGGCCGTCTTGCCCTCGCCCACCAGGCGGTTCGCCTCCGCGTGCATCAGCAGTTCGAGCGAATCGAGCTTCTTCATGTACAAGAACTCGGCCTGCGCCAGCAGCGCCGGCTCGCCCAGTTCCGTGTACATCTTGTTGATCACCAGCTCCGGATCGATCTTCTCAACCGCGTCCGCGCCGTACGGCTGGCTGATCTGGAAGCACTTCTTCCAGTCCTCTTCGCTCGTCACCGTCTTCACCGCGTCGATCACGTCGCGCTGCGGCTTCGCATCAACCCAGGGCTTGACCTTCTCAAAGTCCGACATCGTCGACAGCAGCATCGCCGACCGCTTCGCATCAACCAGCACCGAAGGCGGGTTCTCGATCTTCGCCAGCACCGGGAAGAGGATCTTGTCGGCCGACTTGTTCGACTTCACGTCGTTGTACAGCGCATTGGCCTTGGAGAGATAGTCGTCCGCGGCAAAGGCCCGCTGGGCAGGAGCGACGATCGAAACCGTCGCCGCCACGGCGAGGGTTGTCAGCGACAGGGGCGACCAGTGGCAAGAGCTCGTGCGCATCGACGGCATCCTTCGACGCCGAGGGACCGGGGCTTCGGTGATGGGCATCGTTGCCCAGTGCTCCCGTGCCGTCGGCCCACTCGGTTGGGTGGGGTGACATGGTAGCAGAAAACTCGCGCGGACGATCCGCCCATCGGGTCAATACGGGAGTATCCTGACCCCCGCGGGCAACCGCCCCACCGCCCGCCCCGATCTGTCTCTACGCTCACACTCCACCCACGGTTTGACCCGTTTATGAGCACCCAACCAGCCAAGTTCCCCAGCCTCATCGATCTCCTCGGCCCCGCTTCGCCGATGCTGACCATCTGTGACGTCGGCGCGATGGCCCTGGAATCCGACCCCGACCCGCTCCTCACCCTCATGATGCCGGGCAAACACCGGGTGATCGGGTTCGAACCCGTCCCCGCCGAATGCGAAAAGCTCAACCGCAACGCCCTCCCCGGGCACACCTACCTCCCCTACTTCGTCGGCGACGGGCGCGAACGCACCTTCCACCTCACCTCCGCCGCCATGTGCTCGTCGCTCTACGAGCCCAACACCCCGCTCCTCGCGCTCTTTCAGCAGCTCCCCGAAGTCGTTCGCACGGCCGAGTCTTCAAAGGTCAAGACCAAACGCCTCGACGATCTCATCGAAGTCCAAGGCACCGACTACCTGAAGCTCGACGTGCAGGGGGCCGAGCTCGACGTGCTCAACGGCGCCGAGAAACTGCTCCGCGACTCGGTCTGCGTGGTCAAGACCGAGGTCGAGTTTGTCCCGCTCTACAAGGGCCAGCCGCTCTTCGGCGATATCGACGCGAAGATGCGCTCGCTGGGGTTCATGCTGCACACGTTCTATCAGCCCGCCGGTCGGTGCTATTGGCCCTTCGTCTTCGGCGGCAATCCGGATTCCAACGGCTCGCAAGCCATGTGGACCGACGCGTTCTACATCCGCGATCTCACCGTCCCCGGGTCGATGACCCCGGATCAGATGCTCAAAACCGCGATCTTCGTTCACGACGTGCTGCAGAGCTACGACCTCGCGGCCATGCTTCTTGCACGCTACGACGAGGCGAAGAACACCTCGCTCTGGAACGCGTACATGAAGTTGTTCATGCCCAACCCGCCCGCGAAAGCGCCGCAGCGCCCGCCGCTGGCCTGATCGGTAGCGCGGACCATTCAGACAACTCAGACGATCATCCGCCGGGGCTCGTTGTAGCTGTCGTCGGCATCGATCCCCAGATCCCCGGGTTTAAAAAACCGCGTGGGTCGCTCGTCGTTGAGCTGGCTGTTGAGCTTCCGCAGGGCCTCGTCGGCGATCTGCCGAACACGCTCACGCGAGATGCCGATGGTGCTGGCGATCTGCTTGAGCGTCAGCGGCTCCTGCCCGTCAAACCCGAAGCGCATCCGCAGAATCCGCGCCTCACGCTCGTCGATCGCGTCGAGCAGCTTGCGGATCGTCCGCAGTTCGTCGTCACGCACCAGCGAATCCCCAGGCGGGTTCGTGCGGTGATCCGCCACCATGTCCCCGAAGTTCATCGACTCGCCCGACTCGTCCGTCGGCGCCTGCGAGGGGGTCTTCACCGCACGCACCGCACGCTTGATGATCTTCAACTTCCGCATCGGAAGCTGCATTTCGTCGGCCAGTTCCTGCATCGTCGGCTGACGACCCAGCGCGCCCTCGAGCTTCCGGCTCGCCTGCTTCCACTTGGCGATCAGTTCGACCATGTACGCCGGCACGTGGATCGGCTGCACCGCGTTGATCAACGCCCGCTTGATCGCTTGCTTGATCCACCAACTGGCGTACGTGCTGAAGCGCGCGCCCTGCGCCGGGTCAAAGCCCTCAACCGCCCGCATAAGCCCGACGTTGCCCTCTTCGATGAGGTCCTGCAGCGACAAGCCGCGGTTGGCGTAGTTCTTCGCGATCGAGACAACCAGCCGCAGGTTCGCGCGGATCATGCGATCGCGCGACACCGGGCAGTTGTCGTTGATGATCGCCCAGCCGAGTTGCTTCTCGTCCTCTGCCGTCAGCAGAGCGATCTCGTTGATCTGGCGCAGGTACAGCTGCAAGCCAGTGTGCAGCTCGGATTGAACCGAGGTTCGAAAAGTCCTGGTTGCCGACACCGAGAATGACCCTTTCCGCGACTCGAGCGGTCGCGTCAGTGGCACCGAACCAGAAAGGTTCAGCGTGGGCTCCACTCCGCTACGCTCATCCGCACTGAGCGGATGCATCGGACCGTGAGAATACCAGCTTGAGGCTGACACTCAACCCCCCCACATTGCATGGTTCTCAGCCATTCAGGGGGTTTTTTTCCGCCTTACAACCCATTCATCTTGCCTTCACACACTCCTCATCACACCCTCCCCCCGAGCGTCGAAACGATCAGCTCACGCACAGATCCGGCTTTTTGTTCCACCACCCGTGATTTGATACCGCACTTTAACCAAACACGCCGATCCCGTCAAGCCCCGCTCCCGTATAGTGAGAACGCCGTGCAACCGATTCTTCATGCGTCTTTGGCTGATGATTTGGGGAAAACTGCATCTCGCAAGCGATCGGTTATCCACATCGCCCGCACCCGTTTTCCGATTTCTGACCTTCAAGGACACACCCTGTGAGCGATTCCAACCCGTCCTGGGACCTCAGCGACCTCCTGAATCAGTGGGCCTACGAGCCCGGCAAACTGAACGTCCGCGTCATCATGGGGACCGACGGCGAGCCGCGTATTCAGATGCGTCTGGACCTGGGCGTGTTGCAGATGCACATGGAAGGAAGGCCCGACGGGCAACGTCCGCGCGGGTTTGAGAGTTTGCTGGACTATCACGAGGCCCGGTTGGATAACAGCCCAAACCCCGGCGGCTCGACCGCTGGTGACGCCGCGAGCGAGCCCGATGCCGGTGCGATCTTTGATGCGGGCGTCTCCGATTCGGAGAGCGAATCAGCCGGGGAGGCGGATGCCGAGGGCGATGGCGGAGCTTCCGAGCCCACCGAAGCGGACGCACCGCGGCCTCGGGGCGAGCGTTTCACGCTGACCCCCGACGACTGCCGGGAGTTGCGCGAAGAAGCGGTGCAGTATTACCACCGCTACATGGCGCTGCTGGTTCTGGAGGATTACGAAGGCGTGGTTCGCGACACCACGCGGAACCTGCGGGTGCTGGACCTGTGCGCCCGCTACGCGGAAGCCGAGGACGACCGGGCGGCCCTTGAGCCCTTCCGCGCGTACATCACCATGATGCGTGCGCGGGCGCTGGCGAGCCAGGCCCTGAAAGACAACGAGCCCAAGGCCGCGTTGCACGCGATCGACGAGGGTTTGGACGCGCTACGCCAGCACTTTGCCAGCACGGGGCAGGACGGAGCCTTTGAAGCCTCGGGCGAGGTGCAGATGCTGCGAGGCATGCGTGAGTCGCTGGTGCCCAAACTGCCCACGAGCCCGCGGGCGGAGCTCAAGAAGCGTTTGGACGCCGCGGTGCGGGCCGAGAACTACGAGTTGGCGGCGATCCTCCGCGACGAGCTCAAGGCGATGGGCGAGTAAGCCCCCGCCGACGCGGCTGTCAGGGCTTCAACCCCCTTGCGACGCCGGCGGCGACGGATGACCACCACCGCCAGCATTACCACGCACGCAAGAGCCACCAGCCCAAGCAGCGCCAATACCACCGGCACGACGATCGCCATGATGCTCGCCAGCAGCGAGGTCGCACTTTCGACGGTAGACACAACCGGGTTTGCCACGCCCGCGGTGCTCACGGTCGACAGCCCGCGCAACGCGACCGAACCGGCCTTGACCGCGCCGGCGACACCGCCGCCGCCGACCAACGCCGCCCCCCACTTCAGCAGGTCCTGCTCTGATCCCGGCGCGATCCACTGACTTCCCGCAACCAACGTCCCCGCGCCGACCGCCAGCGGGGCGGCGACGACATCGAGGGCGTGATCAACCCAGGGGATCCAGTACGCCGCCACTTCGATGAGCGACGCGACGGAGAGGGCCAGCAGGGCCCCGTCGGTGGAGAGGATGCTCATCGCGGGCGAAAGTTGCACCCCGCCGAAGCGTGCCGCCGCCGCCAGGACCAGCAAAGGAACAAAGACCCGCAAACCGCACGACGCGGCCAGCCCCAGCCCGATCAGAATCGGAACCACATGCTCCATGCTTGTGTTGTTCGGAAACGCGGGGCGGCGGTTTCAAATCGTTGGTGAATGGGAGAAGTGGCTGAGTGGCAAAGTGGCAAAGTGGCAAAGTGGGCAACGGGTGCCCTCCGGGCCGGTGCGGTCACTTCACGACTTCGCCACTGAGCCACTTTGCCACTTTGCCACTTCCCGATAAACCAAACCTTGACGCACGCCACATCCCCATTTCAATACAAACCGCGTCGATTCTCAGGGTTGCTTTCAGGCTACGCTCTGTCCGCTCTGACCATGAACACCACGCCCACCGAACCGCGCACCGAACCCACCACCTCCGTCGTCGGCTCTGTGAACGACCTCTCCGCCCGCGCGGGGGCCTGTTCGCTGCCGATCATTCTCGGGTTCACGTTCCTGAACTCCGCCGCCACCGGCGCGACGTTCAACGGCATCTCCTTCGTCACCTCCAACGCGCTGAACTACGGGCCAATCCAGAACGGGATCATGGGGCTGATGCTGGGTGTGACATACGTCCTCGGTGCCCTTGGGGCCAGCCCCGCGATCAAGGCCCTGCGGGTCCGCTTCCCCAGTCTCACCGCTCGAACCGTGCTGCTGTATCTGGTTCTCACCGCCGCGGCATTGAACATGTTCCCCGTGCTGGTCTGGCTCATCGGCGGGGCGTGGACCGACCCGACCCGCGCGCCACGATGCGCCTGGGCGATCTGGCTGTTCGTCGGTCTGTACTCGACCCTGTGCGGGGCGCTCTGGCCCGTGGTTGAGAGCTTCCTCTCCGGCGGGCGCCGGGGCGAGGCCCTGCGCAGCGCCATGGGACGATTCAACGTCACCTGGAGCGGCTCGCTCGTAGTCTCAATGTGCATCCTCTCGCCCTTGCAAACCCAAGCCGCCATGCTGCCGCTGGCGGTGATGTCGCTGATGCACCTGGCCTCGCTGGCGTTCCTGGCGAAACTGCCCAAGGAAGCGGGTGCGCACCTGCACGACGACGCGCACGCCACGCCCGCGAACTATCCCAAACTGCTGCGTGTGCACCGCATCCTTCTGCCCACCGCGTACGCGGTCATGTACGCGATGTCACCCATGCTCCCGCAGATCATCGATTCCATCGGCTTCGAAAAGACCGTCGCCACGCCCTTCGCCGCGACGTGGCTCTTCGGGCGCGTGGTGGCCTTCTTCGTTTTCGAGCGTTGGAAGTCCTGGCACGGTACCTGGGTCACCGCCACCTGGGGCACCGCCTTGCTCCTGGGCGGCTTCGCCCTCGTGGTCATGTCCCCCGTCATCGCCTCGCACGCAACCCAGGTCGTCGCGCAGGTCGCCTGCGGCATCGGGCTGCTCTTCTTCGGGTTCGGTGCCGCGGCGATCTACTGCGGCGCGCTCTTCTACGCCCTTGAAGTCGGACAAGCCGAGGTCGACGCCGGTGGCATGCACGAGGCGATGATCGGGCTGGGCTACACCGTGGGCCCTTTGTGCATGTTGCTGCCGCAGGTCCTCGCCGCACCGTCGTTCATTTCGTCATCTCCCTTGATCAAGGCCGACACCGTCTCGGGGCTGACCCTGGGTCTGGTTGGGCTGGTGGTCGGTGTGGGGGTTCTTGCGGCTTGGAAGTTCGGCAACCGCCAATAACCCGACCGATATCCCTAGTCGGCGCATCTGGTATCCTCTCCGAGGTCATCGTGCGCCTACGAACGACCGATCTCAGCCTGTCCGCCCGCTTTTTTCTCCTCAGGTCCGGGAAACGATCGGGGCACCTCGTGCGTACCACCATGAGCGATTCGACCTGAACACCCCGTCCGTCCTGCCTCCAACGGGCGTCCGGCACGAAGACATTCACGACCGCACGCACACCAATCCAAGGACCGAACCGTGCCCGCGGGCATCGAAAACTCGCCCGCACCACCGGCACGAACCATCAAGGAACCCCATGAAGCGATCCGCCCTGCTGAACCGTCTTGCCCCGTTGGCCCTGCTTGCTTCACTCTCCTTCGTCCCCGCCTCGGCATTGTGCCTGGCCGCGGGTGAACCGACCCCCGTGACCAAAGTCGCCCTGGCCGACCAGGCCAACCGGTTGTGGGAGAACGCCAAGCAGGGCGACTGGGACGCGGTGCTGCGTGCGATGAACGAATCGCCCGAGGCCCTTCCCCCCTCGCTGCGGGCGGGGATGAGCCAGCTCCGCGAATCGATCCAGAAGCGTGAGACGATGCGGGCCGCCCGCGTGATGAAGGTGCAGGGCGAACTGACCGAATCGCTGCAGGGCGACGAGACGCCCGCGAAGGTCTCCGACTCGCTCAAGCACGCGGTGGAACTGCACGAGCTCGCACCCGACGCGGCCGCGAAGGCCGCCGTCCTCGCCTCTGAGCCGGTGAAGAAGGCCATCGCCCGCGCCGACAACATGGCCCGCGCGATGGAGGTCAAGGGCGAGTGGCTCTGGGCGGCCGAGCTCTTCTCGCGCCTGAACATCCTCCTCGACACCGACGCGAAGTACAAGCCCGACATCCGCCGATTGAACGACCGCCTGTCGATGCTGCGCCTCTACGCCCCCAAGCGTTTGTGGGAGCTGCGGAACACGCGCCGCGAGATCGAGCGACAGACCGAGCCCAAGCTCGCCGCGCTGCCGCCGTTCAACTCGGTGGGCGAGGGGTACCAGAGCAAGCTCAAGGACGTCAGCCGTCCGATCCTCCTCCGCGCCCTGCAATACGGCGGCAACATCCACGTCGAACAGATCCCCATGCGCGAGCTGCTCATCGGCGGGCTCGAAGCCGTGCGGACGATGTCCACCACGCCCGACCTTCGCGTGGCCTTTGAAGGGCTCGACAACGCCAAGTCGCGCGATATGATGGTCGGGTTCCTCGACGAGAAGATCAAAGCCCTACGCACCAGCAAGGACGAGATCAGCGACTTCGATCTCGCCGATCTGCTCGACGCGCTCGTGCGCGCCAACGACGTCAGCGTGAAGATCCCCGAGAGCGCCCTGCTGCACGAGTTCGGCAACGGCGCCTTCGACCGCCTCGACGAGTTCTCCGCCATCATCTGGCCCGACGAGCTCGCCCGCTTCAAGCGCATGACCGATTCGAGCTTCCCGGGTGTGGGCATCCAGATCCAGCTCGACGAAGAGACGCAGCTTGTGAAGGTTATCACCCCGGTGGACAACTCCCCCGCCGCGAAGGCCGGCATCCGCCCGGGCGATTACATCAAGAAGATCAACAACGACAGCGCGCTGGGCATGAGCGTCGATCAAGCCGTCGAGCAGATCACCGGTCGCGAGGGGACGAAGGTCCGCCTCACGGTCGAGCGTGAGGGCGAGGACCTGGTCTTCGATCTCACCCGCGCCAAGATCCCCAACTACACCATCAAGGGCTGGAAGCGCCTGGGCGCCGAGAACAACTGGGACTGGTTGATCGACCGCGAGAGCAAGATCGGCTACGTCCGCATCACCGGGTTCAACGAGCGCACCAGCGCCGACCTGGCCAACGCCATCGGCAAAATGAAGTCCGAGGGTGCGCAGGGCCTCATCATCGACCTCCGCTTCAACCCGGGCGGGCTGCTGACCGAGGCGGTGAACGTCGTCAACACCTTCGTCGATTCGGGCGAAGTGGTCTACACCCAGCGCGCCGACGGTCGGCGCGTGGATACGCACTTTGCCGAGCCCGACAAGCAGCGCGTCAAGGGCATGCCGCTGGTTGTGCTCGTCAACGACGGGTCGGCCTCCGCGTCGGAAATCGTCTCGGGCGCGCTGCACTACTACGCCGATCAGGGCAAGATCAAAGCCCTCGTCCTCGGCCACCGCACCTTCGGCAAGGGCTCGGTGCAGAACGTCATCCCCCTGCCCCCCACCGCCGCGCTGAAGGTCACCACGCAGTACTACTACCTCCCCGACGGCAAGATCATCCACCGCCGCGAGAAGGCCACCACCTGGGGCGTCGATCCTCACCTGAAGGTCGAGATGCTGCCGCGGCAGGTCGCCGACGCGCTCACGCTCCGCAGCGACGCGGACCTGCAGGCCGACGCGAAGCCGGTTGCACGCCGCATCCTCAAGGACGACGATGACATCATGTACCGTCCGGATCCGAAGAACTTCCCGCCCGATCCCAACCGCCTGATGGCCGACGGCATCGACCTGCAGCTTCAGACCGCGCTGGTCCTGCTGCAGGCCCAGGTCGAAGGGAAGAAGGCCCAGCTCGCCAACGTCCCCCCGCCGGCAAAGAACCCCGGCTGATCGACGGCTGATCGGCACCACGAGAACGGAACAACCGCTACCCCGTCAAGGACAACCCTTGGCGGGGTTTGTTTTTTCAGATTCTCCCTCCGCGATTCACGCATCCCCGCTCGCGGCGTGGTCCGCGTCATACCCTCTGCACCATGAGCGTCAGCACGCAAACCACCGTCACGAACACCTCGAACGCCACCAGCACCACCGCCGCGGGCCAGAGCATCAAAGCGAATCGCCTGCACGCGCTGCCGCCGTTTCTGTTCAACGAGATCGACAACAAGAAGCGGGCCGCGATCGCCGCGGGGAAGGACGTGATCAACCTGGGCGTGGGCGATCCGGACCGTCCGACGCCCGCCTTCGTGATCGAGGCGATGAACGAGGCGATGCGTGAGCCCGCGAATCACCAGTACCCGGATTGCTGGGGCACCGCGAGGTTCTTAAACGCCGCCGCCGAGTTCATGCAGAAGCGCTTCGGCGTCACGGTCGATCCGAAGAAGAACATTCTCGCCACCATCGGCGGCAAAGACGGCATCGCCCACCTGCCGCTGGGTCTGCTCAACCCGGGCGACGGCGCGATCGTCTGCACGCCCGCGTACCCGGTCTACGCCTCCGCGACGATCCTCGCCGGTGGGTTGGTGCACCGAATCGAGACAAGCCCCGAGGATCACTGGCTGCCGCGCTTCGATCGCGGGTCCAGCGCCACCGCCCTCCGCACGGCCGCCCCGATGAGCAAGCTCCTCTGGCTGAACTTCCCCGGCAACCCCACCGGCGCAACCTGCGACGAAAAGTTCTATCAGCAAGCCCTGGCCTTCGCCAGCGAGCACGCCCTGACCGTCGCCAGCGACCTGGCGTACAGCGAGATCTACCTCGACAACAACCCGCGCAGCATCGTCTCACTCTTCAACGCGCCGGGGGCGGACATCAAGACCACCCGCGCCATCGAGTTCCACTCGCTGAGCAAGACCTTCAACATGACGGGCTGGCGCATCGGCTTCGCCGTCGGACACGAGGACGTCATCAACGCCCTTCGCCAGGTGAAGGACAACTATGACTCCGGGGTCTTCAACGCGATCCAGACCGCCGGCGCGGTCGCCCTCGAACGCTTCAACGACCCGGCCCTCGCGCAGATGCGCAGCGAGTACGCCAAGCGCGCGAAAATCGTCGTCGACGCCCTGACCAGCATCGGCTGCGACGCGACCATGCCCCGCGCGGGGATCTTCGTCTGGGCCCGCTGCCCGATCGACTCGGCCACGGGCCAGCGCATGAACTCCTGGCGACTGGCGGAGAAACTCATCGACGAAGCCGCGGTCGTCACCGTCCCCGGCGCGGGCTTCGGGCAGCACTGCACCGACTGGTTCCGCGTCAGCCTCACCCGTCAGACGGATCGCCTCGAAGAAGCCATGCGACGCCTGGCCTCGCTGAAGTTCTGATGCCGTACGACTGCGTGATGTGCCGGTCCGTGATCGGCATGGGTGAGTGACCAACCGGGTACACACCCGGAACGGCAGCACCTTCGCGCTGTTCAAAGCGGATTCGTTGAGTTGCCCGAATCAAGCGTCGCCCACAGATGATGGCGATCGACAAACAGATCGATTGGATTCGCCACAATCAGCGAGCACCGCTTCGCGCCGCGATGGCAGATCGCTCACTCAAGCGGCGGATACCAGTTCGGCGGCCATTTCTTGCCCTCGTAATCGATGCCACCCCAAGAATCTGCATCCACGCCGAGGGTTTCAATCGGGTGAAACCCGCAGTTTGTCAATCGCAGATCACGCGCCATCTGAATGATATCAAAGGTGCAGAAGATTCGGCTGTGCGTCAAAGGATAGACCGAAAAAACTTGCCAGTTCGATGGCACTGGATCCTCAAAACCCACTCGCAAATCAACCTTTCGATGCTCGATCATTATGCCACATTCAGGACAAGACCGATTGATCTCGCCATCGATCGGGAAGTTCTTTCTTCGAACACGGTAATGACAGTGTATGTAATAGTAGTTTGGAATCCCCGCACTGACCAGTTTTTCGGGTGCGTTCAGAATCTTGACCGGGAAAAACGATATACCCTGAACACCAAGCCGAATCAGACCGTCTCTGAACTTTTCGCTGACGATACTGTCGTTAGAGCCGTCAACGATGTCGCTCGGGATTCTCCCCCCTGTGAACACGCACGCACCGGGGCCGTTGGGGTACTTAATCTGAGTTCCGCACGTCTTGCAGGTGACCACAACGCAGTTCCATATCCGGAACTCCAAGCCGTCCATGTGCGGGTATTTTCTTCCAAAGGAGGAATCTCTGCCCCACAACTTGAAATACATCGGCACATCATCTCGCATTGAGTCTCCCCTTGCTCGCCTCATCCCGGCTATGTTCTTGTAGCTTCGCGTAAAGTGTATCCTCGGACGCAAATCAACCATCGACGAAGCCGCGGTCGTCACCGTCCCCGGCGCGGGCTTCGGCCAGCACTGCACCGACTGGTTCCGCGTCAGCCTCACCCGCCAGACCGACCGCCTCGAAGAAGCCATGCGCCGCTTGGCTTCGCTGAAGTTCTAGAAGATTCGCGAAGCGTCTTTGATCCCTTCAGGTGCGTGGCCGACTCGTGCAGCCCTGCACCATGGCCATCCTTGCGCGCAAAGAGACGCCCATGCATGTGTACGGCCTGTGGGCCGCGATGAACTTGGCTGTTTCGCACATGAGCCGTGGTACACTGCGCTGGCTTCAAACCGGGGAGGAACTGCGCATGACCACTTCGACCGTTCGTATCGGCATCACCGCCCTGACCTTGCTCTGCGGCGTAATGATGCCTTCGTTCACGCACGCCACAGCCTTCGCAGAAAGCGCCGAGCCCGCAGGCGCGGCGGAAGCGACGCCGACGATCGCGCCGACGCCGGAGGCGGTGCGGAAGGCTCTGGGCGTCGAGGCACGCAAGCGCGTGGTTGAGGCGGTGGAAGAGGCGGTGAAGTCCACGGGGTATCGCGGGGCGGCGTTGGTTGGTGTTGATGGCGAGGCGGTGCTGATGAAGGGCTGGGGGCGGAGGCTGCCGCCGCCGGCACGCGGGCCCGGGGGCGATCAGATCATTGACAAGGATTCGGTCTTTGAGATCGCGAGCATTTCGAAGGTCATCACGGCGCAGGCGATTCTGAAACTCGCGGAGCAGAAGAAACTCTCGCTCGACGACGAGATCGGCGTGTGGCTGCAGCCCGAGATGAAGCCCGACGCCGTACCGGCGAGCTGGAAGGGCGTGACGATCCGGCACCTGCTCTCGCACAGCAGCGGGCTCGACAACGACACGGGGATCAGCCCGTACAACGAACAAAGCCGGACGGCGGCGGTGAAAAAGTTCGCACGTTCGGCCGTGCTGACCAAGCCGGGCGAGGCCTTCGCGTACAACAACGCGGCCTACTGCATGCTCGCGGTGATCATCGAACGCGCCTCGGGTCAGGAGTTCGAACGCTTCATCAAGAGCGAGATCTTCGACCCCGCAGGGATGGCCAGTTCGGCCTTCCCGCCCGGCACGGGGCTCGACGTCAAGCAGCGCGTGCGGCGCAAGGCCACCGTCACCATGAACGAGCACCCCTGGGGCTGGGGGTACAAAGGCTGCGGCGGCGTGCTGACAACGATGAGCGACCTGCTCGCGTGGGATAAAGCCGCACGCGAGAACCGCATCATCAGCAAAGCGAGCGAGACGCTCATGCGCACGGGCGTTGTGAAGAACGACACCGAGGAACATGATGAAGACGCGATGATCGGCCTTGCATGGTTCATCAGTTCCCACGCAGGTCGAGAGAAACTCACGCACACGGGTGGCAGCTTCGGCGTGCGCTGCGTGATGTTCCGCTATCCGAACGAAGGGGTCATCATCGTGACGGCGACCGACGACAGCGCCGAGCCGCTCGCGATCGCGCAGGCGGCGGAGGGTGCTCTGCTCGAAGAGTTGTCCAGGGCGGGGATCAGGGGTCAGGGGCCTTTGAAGCCGAGCGTGACGAAGACGCCTGAAACCCGGCCGACGAAGAACCCGGAGAAGGAACCCGCGAAGTGAACGCTCGCGTCAAGCCGCGGCGCTGGAGGGCGCTTGCGTGTTCGCCGCGCCGGCGCGGGCTTTGTTCAGCAGTGCGGCGATGGCGGTGAGCACCGCCTGACGGTCGATGGGCTTTGACGCGTAATCGTCGCAGCCGGCCTCGACGCACTTCTGGCGGTCGTCGGCCATCGCGTGCGCGGTGAGGGCGAGGATGGGGATCTGGGAACCTTCCTGACGGAGCGTCCGGGCGAGGGTGTACCCGTCCATCTCGGGCATCTGCATGTCGGTGACGAGCAGGTCGAAGGGGTTGCCCGCGGCGAGGGCGGTGTGGATCTTGTCGAGTGCGATGCGGCCGTTGTCAGCGACTTCGACGGTCAGCCCGGCCTTCTTCAGCACGAAGGAGATGAGGCGTTGGTTGTCGAGGCCGTCCTCGGCGAGGATGACGCGGCCGGTCAGGTTCGCGATGACGGGTTTGGCGTGTGTGTTGAATGCCGAGGACTGCGTGACGTTGAACGAGGAGATATCGCGGGCGTCGGGGAGGGCGATCAGCGGGAGTTCGACGCGGAAGGTCGATCCGACGCCGGGCTCGCTGCGGACGAGTTTGACGCTGCCGCCCATGAGCGTGGCGAGTCGGCGGCAGATGGTCAGCCCGAGCCCGGTGCCGCCGTGACGGCGCGTGACGCTGGAGTCGGCCTGAGTGAAGGGCGTGAAGAGGCGCTGCGACTGTTCGGGGGACATGCCCGCGCCGGTGTCGGAGACATCGATATGGAGTATGCGCGGTGCGGAGGCTTCCGCGGGCGTTACGGACGCGAGACGGATGGCGATGGCGCCCTTCTCGGTGAACTTCGCGGCGTTGCCCAGGAGGTTGGTGAGGATCTGGCGCAGGCGTGTCGGGTCGGACTGGATGCGGTCGGGGATTGGGGAATCAAAGTGGATCGCGAAATCGATGTTCTTATCCGCGAGGCGCTTGCTGAAGAGCGTGGAGATCTCCGCGAGCATGTCGGGCACGTTGGTGGGGATCTGCTCGATGGTCATCTTGCCGGCCTCGATCTTGGAAACGTCGAGGATGTCGTTGATGACGGTGAGCAGGTGAGAACCGGCGGAGCGGATTGTGTCGATGGTCTGCACGCGGCGCTCGGGGGCCTGGGTGATCTCGCCGTCGGAGCGGAGCAGATCTGCGTAGCCCAGGATCGCCGTCAGCGGTGTGCGGATTTCGTGGGACATGTTGGCGAGGAACTCGCTCTTGGCTTTGCTGGCGGCCTCGGCCTGGTTGCGGAGCGCTTCCATCTCGGCGGCGCGGTGGGCGAGTTCGGTTGCCTGGCGTTCCTTTTCGTCGCGGGCGATGGTGAGGCTGTGGATCAGATCGCGGAGGCGGTCCTGTGCGCGGCGGCGATCGATGACGATCGCGGCGAGGCTCGCGGTTTCCTGGAGCAGGCGGAGCTGCGGCGGTTTGGGCAGGCAGGGCTTCCGGCAGTAGATGGCCAACGAACCGACGACCTCGCCGTCGCCCGAGACGATCGGGTGCGACCAGCAGGCCAGGAGCCCGTACTTGAGGGCGGTGGCGGCGAAGTCTTTCCATCGGGGGTCGGTCTGGGTATTCTCGGTGAGGATCGTGGTGTTGAGCGCGACGGCGGAGCCGCAGGAACCCACGTCGATGCCGTAGCGGATGCCGTCGATGGAGTTGGTGTACTCGGGGGGGAGGCTGGGCCCGGCCGTGTGGACGAGTTTGTCGCCTTCGACGAGCAGGACGGAGGCGAGCACCTGTTCGTCCTGTTCTTCGATGATCCGGCAGACGCGCTGGAGGGTTTCGCTGATGGGCTTGTCGGCGGCGACCATGCCGAGAACTTCGGCGTGCCCGTCGCGCAACTGATCGGCGAGGCGTCGCTGGTTGATATCGGTCTCGATCGCGACGAAGTGCGTCAGGGTGCCGAAGTCGTCGTAGACCGGGGCGGCGTCGATCTTGACCCAGTAGGGTTCGCCGGACTTGGTGTAGTTGATGGTTTCGACGACGAACGGCCTGCCTTCGCGGAGGGCCTTGCCCATGGTGGCGCGGGCTTCGGGGTGGGTGCGCGGGCCTTGCAGAACCTCGCCCGGGGTTTTGCCCTTGACTTCGTCGAGTGTGTAGCCGGTGATCTTGGTGAAGCTGTCGTTGACCCACTTGATCCGTCCGACGGCGTCGGTGATGATGGCGGCGTTGGTGGTTTTCTCGGCGATCAGCGCCAGGTCACGGGCCTCGCGTTCGCTCTGGGCGAGTTGGGTGCGGGCGTCGTGTGCCTCGGAGACATCCTGGAACGCGCCGTAGATACGAACAACGCGGCCTTCGATCTGTTCGATGGAGCACTGCGCGCGGACCCAGCGGCGGTTGCCCTTCGCGGTGATGAAGGGCAGTTCAAGATCGAAGGGGATCGCGTCTTCGATTGCGCGGTCGACGGCGGCGCGGATGACCGGCTGCGCATCGGGCGAGTAGAAACTGATCGCCCGGTCGACAAGGGGAACGGTGTCGTGGGGGAGTTCGTGGATGTTGAAGACTTCGCGGGTCCAACTGAGCACCCCGGTGCGGAGATCGAGTTCCCAGCCGCCGATGTGGGCGATTTCGCCCGTCTGCTCCTGGAGGGTGGTCATCCGGCGGACCTGATCCTCGGCGAGCTTGCGTTTGGTGATGTCGGAGCGGATGGAGACGAGTCGGGTGATTTTGCCGTCGGCGGCTTTGAAGGGGACGATGGTTGTATCGACCCAGTAGATTGAGCCGTCTTTCGCGCGGTTGCGGACTTCGCCTTGCCAGACGTTGCCAGCGGAGACGGTCCGCCAGAGGTCCACCCAGAACTGCTTGGGGTGGTGGCCGGAGTTGATGATGCGGTGGTTCTTGCCGAGGAGTTCTTCGCGTGAGTAGCCGCTGATCTGGCAGAAGCGGTCGTTGGCGAAGATGATGTTGCCTTTGTTGTCGGTGACGGCGACGATGGTGGCCTGGTCGATGGCGAGCTTGTAGCAGTCGAGCTCGGCGAGTGCGGCCTCGGACTCGAGTCGGGCGCTTTCGGCGGCGGCGCTGCGGGCCTGAAGCTCGGTGTTGAAAGCCCGGGCGTCGGCCAGCGCGGATGCGCGGCTCTTGCCGAGCCTCCACGCGGCGGCGCCGAGACCGGTCGTCAGCACGAAGCCGACGATCCCGATCATCGTGGGCGTGGCGCGATCGATGGAGGCGGTGAACCTTGGTGTGGAGAAGACGTTGAGCGTCCATTGAGCGCCCGCGACGTTGACCGTATGACGCGCCGCGTAGCTCGGGCCTGAGGGATCAGATCGGCGAGCGGCGTAGATCAGCGCGTTCGGGCGCGTGTCTGAGGCGATGTACAGGTCCGCGTCGGCGTAACCCGATGTGATCGACTCGGCGTGGGCCAGGAGATCACCCACGGCGACCGGGGAGAAGACAAACCCGGGCAGCATCCCCGGCGTGCTGAGCGTCACGAAGGGGGGCTTGGCACCCTTGAAGACCGGCAGCAGAAGAACGAAGTAGGTGGAGTTCGGATCCTGCTCGTCGAGGCGATGGACACGCGTCACGTAGAGGTGATCGCTCATGGCCGCGAGGTAGAGCGAATCATCGAACTTCGGCATCGACACGCAGGTGAACCGCGGAAGTGGCGTTTCATCGTGATGGAAGTACTTCGGGATGACGTGATCCGCGGTCGAGGGGTCGAAGATGAACTTTGGTGCGATGTAGCCCACCGCGGAGAACGGTCGCGAGGAGTTGCCTGTGGATTGTGAGGAGACGAAACGGTGGAACTCGCCCGGGTCGACGGTGTTGCTGGCAAGGAACAGCGCGCGTGTGGCGTGGAGCGAAGCGACGTGGGCGTCGATGCGACGCTGCACCTCGTGCACCAGCATGACCGATTCTCGGCGGAACTGGTCCTCGGCGCGATCGACGATGGCGCGGTACGACGCCCACACCGCGGTGTATGTCAGCACGGCGCCGAAGAAGATCATCGCGGCGATGGCGCCGGCGAAGGGGATGATCTGGCGGAGTTCGATACGGTTGAACTGGACCAGGTTCGCGGCGAAATGACGGCGTGCGCCGTGGGTCGTCAGGCAGCCGGCGATCGAGAGCAGAAGGAAAGCGCCGGCGGAGTGAACGGGGACAGTGGAGAAGATGCCGCCGTGGCTGGAGTTCAGAGCGTGGATGATGAACCAGACCGCGCAGAACGCCGCAAGGATGGTGCTGAAGGCGAACGCGATGAACGCCGGGAGGAAGTACGCCAACCCGAGCAGAACGGTGCAGATGCCGAGCGTGGTCAGGCAGGTGGCCTTCAGAACGCTGGGGGGTGCGGGGAGCGGGAACTCGGGCGGGAGGTCGATGATGCCGAAGAGGGTTTGGTTGAGCCCGAAGCCCGGACTGAGGGCCGGGTTGATGAGGCAGGAGAGGCCATCGATTGTGCAGAGCGTGCCGAGGATGACGGCGGCGGTGCTGACGGGCGAGCGGCTGGTGCGGAGAGCGTAGAGGGTGACGGCCGTGGCGGAAAGGACCAACGCGATGGCGGTCATGGGCTGCATGGGCGGAAGGCCCGGCAGCAGCGAGCACATGTGCGGCTCGCGGAAGATCCAGCCGGTCAGCACTGTCACGGCGGCGAGCGCCACCGTGCCCGCGGCGAGACAGACGCCCAGGTTGGCCCAGATGTGATCAAAGTGCTGGCGGACGGCGCGGTCGGTGATGACCTGTGCGGTGGCGTCGGCACGCGTGTCCGCTTCGGCACCGGGCGCGGGGCGCGCAAGCGGGATGATGAGCGTCAGCAGCAAAGCCGCGGCGACGATGGCGGGGATGAAGGTTGAGATGGTGAAAGTCGGAGAAACCAGCCCCGCGGTGGTGAAGATGAAGGCGACACACACGAGCGTGAGCACGAGTGCGCGGAGGCGGGCCGTTCTGAGTGATGGGTGGTGCATCGTTCAATCCGCAACCGCTGCGGCGGTTTCGACCGAGGAAAACCCGGTACCGAGAACAACATCGGCGGAACGAAGGTGGTTCTGGAGTGGATGATCGGAGATCACCCGAACCGTTCGAAACGGGTCGAGACCGCAATGGGCGGTCAAACGGATGTATGAAGTTTGGATTTGTGTTGGGTATCTCGGCTTTCGCATGCTAAAACAAAGCACCCACGCGTGGGGTGCGTGGGTGCGGTCGAAAGGGCTCTGGATGTGTGGGCCAGTGGTTTTTACGGGGCTCGAAACCGGGTAAAACGCCAGCACGGCTGGGGTTTATACCAGGAGCGTGGCGGGCGTTTCGAGCATCTGCTTGACCGTGGCGAGGTATTGAGCGGCCATGGCGCCGTCGATGATGCGGTGGTCGCTGGACATGGTCATCTGCATTTCGTGACCGATAACCAGTTCGTCCTTGCCGTTGACCGTCTGGACGACGGGCTTCTTCACCGCGGCGCCGACGGCGAGGATGGCGGCGTTGGGCGGGTTGATGATGGCGGTGAAGTGTTCAACGCCGAACATGCCCAGGTTGCTAATGGTGAAGGTGCTGTCGCCCATCTCGTCGATGGTCAGGCCCTTGGTGCGGGCCTTGTCGGCGAGGGATTTGGTTTCGCTGGAGATGAGGCGGAGGCCCTTGCTGTCCGCAGAGCGGATGGTGGCGACGACGAGCCCGCCGCCTTTTTCGGGCGGGAGGCTGATGGCGACGCCGACGTTGACGTGATCGAGGAGCTGGATGGATTCCTGACCCTTCGCGCCGACCCAGCGCGAGTTGACGTACGGGTGCTGGTGCATCGCCAGGGCGCAGGCGCGGACGAGGAAGTCGTTGACGCTGAGCTTCACACCCTGCGGCGAGAGTTGGTCGTTGAGCTGCTGACGAAGGGCAAGCAGAGCGTCCATCCGCACGGCGACGGTGACCTGGTAATGCGGGATGGTGGTCTTGCTCTCGACAAGGCGTGCGGCGATGGTGCGGCGCATGTTCGAGAGGGGCTGCGTCTCGGCGCGGAGGGTGCCGGGCGTGTGGACGAAAGCGGAACCCGGCACGACGGCGGCGGCGGCGGGGTGGGCCGGCGCGGTGCGCTGCGGCGCGGGCGATGAAGTTGCCGGGGCGGCCGCGGGCGTGCTCGAAGTGCTGGAAGCGATGAAGGCTTCGACGTCTTTGCGGACGATGCGACCCGAGGGGCCCGAGCCTGAGAGGCGGGAGAGGTCAACGCCCGTGTCGGCGGCGATCTTTCGGGCGAGGGGCGAGGCGAAGATGCGCTCGGAGGTGTGGCCGTTGGAGGCGTGTGCGGGTGCGTCGAGGACGGCGGTGGAGGAGGAGGCGGAGGACGAGCCGACGGCGTTGGCGGCGGCGGCTTTGCTCGCGCTGCCCTTCACCTCGGCGCCGCCCGTGCCACCTTCCCACGAGAGGATGAGGGTGCCGACGGGGACGGGCTGGCCTTCCTTGACGTTGAGCTCGGCGATGGTGCCGTCCTCGAAGGTTTGGAGTTCCATGGTGGCTTTGTCGGTCTCGATGTCGGCGATGACGTCACCAGACTTGACCTTCTGGCCGGGCTTGGCGTGCCACTTGATGATGGTTCCGACTTCCATGGTGTCGGAGAGGCGGGGCATGGTCAGATTCTTGGGCACGATCATTCTCCACATAGCACATGGCACAGGGCCACATGGCACATTCAAACTTGTTTCTTCGCACCAACGGCGGTCTTACGGGTACGGGTGATCATTGCACCGAACATCTTCTTGAGTTGGAGTGCTTCCTGCAACAGGGGATCAAGGCGGTCCTGCTGAATCCACTCTCGCATCACGCACAGTTCAAGCCAGAATCGCGTCTCGTTGAGTTCCTTGATCACGATGCCAAGCGTCTTCGCAAAATCGGCTCTGCTCATTGCCTCATCGGCTTCGTAGAGGTTCGCCCCGACGCTGCAGCCGCTGGCGGTCAGTTGGTCAAGCAATCGGCGGGAACGGCCTTGACTTTCGAGGGTCTCCACAACGTGCAGCACCCTGTTGGCGAACGTGCGGACGCGGGTCAGTGTGTCTGCTCGCAATCTGCCCAAGATGCTGTCTCCGATGTGCTCTGTGGCCATGTGCCATGTGCGGTGTCAGCCCTTGCTCACAACACTCTTCACCGCCCGCATGATCTTGCCCTTGTGCGGCAGGTACTCCGCTTCCAGGTTCTTCGCGTACGGCGTCGGGACGTCGTCGGTGTTCACACGCACCGGCTGGTGGTCGAGGTAGTCGAAGGCCTTTTCGCAGACCTGCGTGATCACTTCGCTGGCGACGCTGGCGAAGGGCCAGCATTGGTCGACGACGACGATCTTGTTCGTGCGCTTGATGCTCTGGATGATGCTGTCGATGTCGAGCGGGCGGACGGTGCGCATGTCGAGCACGTCGCAGACGATGCCGTCTTTTTCGAGTTCGTCGGCGGCTTCGACGCAGAAGTTCACCGGGCGGCCGAAGGAGACGAGGGTGACGTCGCTGTTGCGTTCACCCGACCAGGTGCCGCGGCGGAGGGCGGCCTTGCCGAAGGGGATGAAGTACTCCTCCTGCGGGACGTGCGCCTTGTCGGAGAGCATGCGTTCGCTCTCGAGGAAGAAGACGGGGTCGTCGTCGACGATGGCGGTTTTGAGCAGGCCCTTGGCGTCGTAGGGGTTGCTGGGGATGGCGATCTTCAGGCCCGGGACGTTGGCGTACATGGCCTCGACGGTCCAGGAGTGGGTGGAGCCGAGCTGACCGCCGGCGCCGTTGTTACCGCGGAAGACGACGGGGCAGCCCCACTGCCCGCCGGACATGTAGAGCATTTTGGGGACGTTGTTGAGGAGCTGATCGGCGGCGACGAGGGAGAAGGACCAGGACATGAACTCGATGATGGGGCGCAGGCCGTACATCGCGGCGCCGACGGCGAGCCCGGCGAAGCCGTTCTCGGAGATGGGGGCGTCGATGATGCGCTGGGGCCCGAACTCGTCGAGCATGCCCTGCGAGACTTTGTACGCGCCGTTGTAGTACGCGACCTCTTCGCCCATGAGGAAAACGCGGTCGTCCTTGCGCATCTCCTCGGTCATGGCCTCGCGGAGGGCTTCACGGAACTGGATGACGCGGTCGCCCTGCTCGGAGGGGAGGGGCTTGGAAAAGTCGATTTCGGCGAGTGTGGTCGGCATGGGGAGGCTCAACTTTCAACAGAAACAGCACACGATATCGGTTGTGTGATTCGTTCGAGATCGGTCAACGGACTCTTCAAGGACGCTCGGCAGGTTTGCCTGAGCCGGGCGTCATCGAAGAGGGCTTCATCGCTCCGGCGCACGGCTCTGGAGAGCCGTGCCACCAAAGTCGGCATGGCTCAGAGCAGGGCGTTCTTCGTGCCGTGGACGTAGTCGCGCGTCGGGCTGAGGTTCGGTTGGATGTTTTTGTACACGTCGCTGTAGAGCTCTTCCAGCTCCGGAGCGGCGGCGTTCTCGGCGAACTCGACGCTGTCGGCCGAGAGGCTCTTGCACTCCGCGACGATCGCGTCGACGTCGGCCTCGCTGATGCACTTGCGCTCGGTGAGCAGGTGCTGCTCCAGCAGCGTGATGCTGTCGCGCTGCTTGAACATCTCCACCTCGTCCTTCACGCGGTACTTCTGCGGGTCGGACATCGAGTGGCCCTGGTAGCGGTACGTCAGCAGATCGACGAAGGCGGGGCGCGAGTTCTCGCGGCAGCGGTCCACCAGCGGCTTGAACTCGTCGTAGATGTTGCGGATGTCCATCCCGTCGATGTGCACGCCCTCGAAGCCGTAGGCGACGGCTTTCTGCTTCAGGTCGTGGGCCATGGTGGTGCCGCGCTCGATGGCGGTGCCCATGGAGTAGCGGTTGTTCTCAACGACGAAGATGACGGGCAGGCCCCAGAGGCCCGCGAGGTTCATCGCTTCGTGGAGTGCGCCCTGGTTCAGTGCGCCGTCGCCGAGATAGGCCAGAGCGACTTTCTTCTTCGCGGGCGAGCCGTCGACGGAGCGTTTCATCACGTCGAACTCGTACTTGGCGGCGAAGGCCAGGCCCGCGCCCAGCGGGGTTTGCGCGCCGACGATGCCGTGCCCGCCGAAGTTCCAGTTGGGCTTGTCGAACATGTGCATCGAGCCGCCCTTGCCCTTGGCGCAGCCGGCGAGCTTGCCGAACATCTCGGCCATGCAGGCGCGGGGCGACATGCCGCGGGCGAGTGCGTGCCCGTGATCGCGATAGGCGGTGACGATCGGGTCGTCGTGGTTGAGGGAGTTGATGGTGCCGACGGCGAGGGCTTCCTGTCCGATGTAGAGGTGACAGAAGCCGCCGATCTTGGCCTGCTGATAGGCCTGGGCGCAGCGGTTCTCGAACTCGCGGATGAGGATCATGTCGCGGAGCCACTTGATGAGCGTGGCGTTGGGCAGCGCGTCGCTGGGGCGCGGGCCTTGGCGCTGGGCCGGCTTGCCTTGCCCGTTCATGTGCACCTTTGAGGAGGTGATGTTGTAGATTGAGCCCTCGGGGTGCTGGATTGCTCCGGGTGCGGCCGTGGGCTGCGTGCTGCTCTGATGCTGGGTCATGGTGCTGCTCGTCATGGAGTGAACTCGACGGCGGGGAAATGGGTCCGGGACAGACAAAGGGGATGATCGGACGACGGAAAAGCGGAGAACGAGGCAAGTCGAAAAACGGTCGATCCACGCGGGACGCACTATGGGCACGGATCGGGATGAGGCCAAGACCGCGGGCCCGGAAGGCCCGAAATGAGGCCCCGGGGACGGGCCGCGGGTCGGGGAAACTGCCGTCAGGGGTGGGCCTGAGGGCGGAGACCCGGCTCGCGGGTTGCGGAACTGGGAAGCGTATTCTGAAAGATTGCCCGGGTCGATAGACTGGGTGGGAGGAAATGTTCGGCTGCGGATCGCAAAGCGGACGTTGAGGTCGGGTTTAGGGAGCAGGCCAGCCGTATGAACGCGGAACTGATCCAGTTCAGGCCGGTGGTGCGGGGCGACCTGCGGACGCTGTATGTGATGCAGCAGGACGAGGCGGGGAACCAGCTCGCGGGGACGAAGACGCGGTCGTGGGAGGCGTTCGCTGCTCGGTGGGAGGCGGTGCTGATCGACCCGCGGGTGACTGCGCGGGCGATTGTTGTTGGTGCGGAAATCCTTGGGGCGATCAACGTCATTCCCGACGAATCTTGCCTGTGGCTTGGGTATTGGATCGATCGCCAGTATTGGGGACGCGGGGTGGCTTCGGCCGCGGTGCGGCTGATGCTGCGTGAAGTGACGCCCAGACCGATCTTTGCGCGTGTAGCGACGCACAACCCAGCCTCGCTGCGGGTGCTGAAGCGCAACGGCTTTGTTGAGATCGAGCGGCAGTATCGCGCGGCGACCGAACGGTTCGTTGCGTGCGAGGTGATCACGCTCCGTCTTGTCTGATCGATCGATTGGCTTAGCTGGATTTGGCCGCGGCGAGGGCGAGCTCGCGGCGGCGGCGCTGCAGCTCGGCATCGATGAACGGTTGGATATCGCCGTCGAGGACTTTTTGCACGTCGCCGGATTCGTACCCGGTGCGGTGGTCCTTCACGCGTGAGTCATACACGACGTACGAGCGGATCTGCGTTCCCCAGCCCGACTCCATCGCGCCGCCCTTCGCGGCGTTGATTTCCTTCTCGCGCTTTTCCTCGGCCATCTGCTCGAGCTTCGCCTGGATGATCCGCAAGCACTGGGCGCGGTTCTGCGGCTGGTCGCGGAAGGTGTTCGCCACGACCGTGATCCCCGTGGGCTTGTGGACCATGCGGATGGCGGTGGCGACCTTGTTGACGTTCTGACCGCCCGGGCCGCTGGCGCGGACGAAGGGGGTGACTTCGAGATCGCGGTCGGGGATTTCGACCTTGACGTCTTCGAACTCGGGGGTGACTTCGACGGTGGCGAAGGAGGTCTGGCGTTTGCCCTGGGCGTTGAAGGGCGAAACGCGGGCGAGGCGGTGGGTACCGCGTTCACACTTCAGATAGCCGAAGGCGTAGGGGCCCTTGACGTGGAGGGTGACGGAGTCGAGGCCGACCTCGGAGCCGAAGCCGCGTTCGATTTCCTCGATGGCGAACCCGGCCTTTTCGAGGTAGTTCAGGTACATGCGGAAGAGCATCTCGGCCCAGTCGTTGGCCTCGGTGCCGCCGTCGCCTGCGCTGATGGTGACGAAGCAGTTGCGGTGGTCGTGCTTGCCGCTCATGAGTGAGCGGAGCTCGATCTTGTCCATCTTCGTGCTGAGATCGAAGAGGATCGAGTCGGCCTCGGCAAGAAACTCTTTGTCGGGCTGGCCCGGGGTGCCGGCCTCTTTGGCCATCTCGAAGGCGGCCTTGGCGTCCTCGAACTGCTTGGAGGCGGACTCCAGCGGCTCGATCTGCGTGTTGAGGAACTTCAGGTCGGCAACGACCTTGTTCGCGGCCTGCTGGTTGTTCCAGAAGTCCGCGTCCTCCATCTTTTTCTTCAGTTCGTCGCGCTGGGAAGCCTTGAAGGCATAGTTAAAGCGAGTCGCGGATCGTCAAAATCCGCGCCTCAAGCTCGTCGATCACGGGTTGGAGAGCGTCGTAATGCATACTGCGACAACGGTAGGCGCACGGCGATGGGCTTTCAGCGTGAGTTGAACGGTTGGGCGTTGGCGAATCGGCGGACGTCCGGTACGCTTGGGAAGTGGAACGGATGCTCGACAACCCGGCAAGCACCGCCGCGTCGAAATCGACCGCGACGCTCGTGATCGAGTTCCAGCCTTCTTTCGGGCTGCGGTGGGAGATCGTTCAACCGTCACGGACCGTGATCGATGCCAACGGGGAGACCAAGCAGTATCCGGCCGGGCCGATTGCGTTTCAGGGCGTGTCCGTCGGCGCGCCGGCGGCGGCTCCGACTACGCCGACACGATCGGAGAGTTCGAACGCCATCGCCGCACCCGTGCTGGTGATCATCGGCGCGATCGTCGTGGTCTTCGTGCTGATGTACCTGGTGCGCGTTGCGCGAGAGAACGCCGAAGTCTCGCTGACGCCCGGCGGCAAGCGCAAGCCGCGTCTGGTCAACGGTCGGCGGGCGAGTGCTTGGGAGGAAGCCGGTCGGCGGACGAAGGTCGATTCGCCCGAGGGCACGCCGCGGGAGCCGGGGCTTGGGGGCATCCGCGGCGAGGGGATGTTCGACGACAACGACGACGAAGACAATCCCGATCGGCCGATGTCGGGTGATTCGCCCCGGGGGGAGCGATGAACGTGAACCCGGGAACGCCGCCGCGGGCGTTGGTGATTGGTGGTGCGAAGCGCGTCGGGCGTGCGATCTGTCTTGAACTCGCGCGACAGGGTTGCGAGGTGGTCTTTACGTACAACACCAGCGGGAGCGAGAGCGAAACGCTGCTGCACGAGTTGCGGACCCTCGGCGGCGCCAGCGGATCAACACCAAAGCTCTTCGCGTGCCATCGACTCAACCTCTCAGACGCGGGCGAGCGTTGGGCGGAGTTGGACGCGGTGGTTTCCAGCAGTCCACGGTGGGATGTGCTGGTGCTCAGCGCGTCGGTCTACGAGCCTTGCGAACTTCCGGAGCTTTCGCGCGATCGGCTTGTGCGAGACTACACGGTCAACGCCATCGCACCTGCGATGATCGCGCGGGCGATGGCGCCGCATCTGTCCAAATCAACCCTGCCCGGCGGCGGGTCGGTCGTGATCATGGGCGACGTGCACGCGATGGGCCCCTGCGGGCGGCCGCGGACGGGGTTCATTTCGTACTCGATGAGCAAGTCGGCGCTGACGGAGTTTGCGCTCTCGATCAGCCGGGCGCTGGCGCCGCGGGTGCGGGTGAATGTCGTCGCGCCGGGGGTGGTTGCGTTTCCGGAGAATGGGCCCGAGAGCGACCCTGCGGAACAGCAGCGGTACCTCAGCCGCGTGCCGATGGGGCGTGCGGGGACGCCCGAGGAAGCGGCGCAGGCGGTTGCGTGGCTGGCACTCTCGGCGACGTACACCACCGGGCAGGTGCTCCGCGTCGACGGCGGGCGCGGCCTCGTCTAATCGCTTTCGCAACTCAACCAATACGCGTCACTTCGGCTGAGGCGCGGACTTCGTTTCGGTCGCGTGCTTGTCGAGCGACGCCAGAAACTCTTTCGCCGGCGCGTGACCGAAATCCACCGCGACCTGCGCGGCGCTGCGGGCCATCGACAGATCGCCGCCCTTCTGGAACCACTTCGCGGCTTCAAGGAACAACAGCGGGTCGTTGTTCTTGTAACTCGCCGCGTTGGCGTATGCCTTCGCCGCGGCGAGCGGGCGCCCGAGCATGCCGTAGGACTCCGCGAGGGTTTGCAACGCGTTGGACTTGATCAGGTCCTCGGGGTTCAAACCCGAGAGCAGATCGACCGCTTTCTGCGGCTGGTTGTTGCGCTTGTGGATCTTCGCCTCGACGTTGCGCCACTGGGCCGACTCGGGCTGCAGCGTGCGGGCCTTGCCCACCTGATCGAGTGCCAGATCGAGCGTGTTGGCCTTCAGCGAGAGTTCCGCCAGCGTGCCCCACGCCTGCGGGATGTCGTTGTTCAGACGCAGGGCCTTCGTCAACGAAGCGACCCCGGGGCCCTCTTCGCCCAGTTTGATCTGCACCATGCCCAGGAAGAGCGGGTACTGGGCTTCGGTCGGATCTTTCATGGCGGCGAGGTTGAAGAGTTCGGCCGCCCGCGCCGGTTTGCTGGCCTGATTCGCGATCACGCCGGTATCGAAGTAGAGCTTCGCGGTCGGCGGCCCGATCCGCACCGCCTCCTCCATCTGCGTCAGCGCGTCCGCGAAACGCTCCTGCCCGATCAGCGCCGCGGCGTACATCTGCCGCAACTGCGAATCGTTCGGGAACTTCGCGCACGCGCGGTCGGCGATCACCCCCGCATCCACATACCGCCCCTGCCTCATGTAATCGTCGATGGCGGTGGTCGCCAGGTTGATCGTGTCTACCGGCTTCGAGCGTGCTTCGGCTGAGCCGGCGGTGTTGCCGATGGGCGCCGTGCCGCCGGCGGGAGTTAAAGAGCCCGCGGGCGAGGGGGTGGTGGAAGCGGGCGGCGAGAGCAGGGTCTTGAAGACCAGATACGTGAGGATGCCCGCCACCAGCAGCATGACAAAGAGCGTGAGCTTCAGGTTGCCGCTGGAGCCCGGTCGGTTGGTCGGTGAAGCGTCGTTGGTGCCCATCGAAGCAAAGGGTATACAGGGCCTCACGCAAACCAACCACCTCGACGCGTCGCCCTCAGAACCAGGCCGCCCAGCACCTGCGTCGTGCGAACGGCGGTCTAACATCCCCGCGTATGAGCCAGAGCACCACGCAAACGGGTCAAACCAGCACGCAATCCCTCGCGCACAGCGCGGGGCTTTTGGAATCCATGCCCAAGCAGTTCGTCCCGGTTGAGCACGAGAACCGCATCAGTGCGCGCTGGGAGAAAGCCCGCGCCTTCCGGGCTGATCCCGGCGCCGTGCTGCGTGGCGAGCGCAAGCCCTTCTCGATGTTCATCCCGCCTCCGAACGTCACCGGTGCGCTGCACCTCGGGCACGCGCTGAACAACACGCTGCAGGACGTGCTCACGCGGTACCACCGCATGGCGGGGTACGAAACACTCTGGATGCCCGGGACCGACCACGCCGGCATCGCCACGCAGGCGGTGGTGGAGAAGCGTCTACGAAAAGACGGCGAGCTGAAAGGCCCGCTCAAAGACGCCGACCGCAACGGCGGCTGGACCCGCGAGAAGTTCGTCACCAAGGTGCAGGAGTGGAAAGACGAGTACGAAGCGCGGATCACCAACCAGCTCAAGGCGATGGGGGTGAGCTGTGATTTCTCGCGCCAGCGCTTCACGATGGACCCGGTGTGCGCCGCCGCGGTGCGCGAGGCGTTCTTTCGACTCTTCAGCGACGGGCTGATCTATCGCGGCAAGCGTCTGGTGAACTGGGACCCCGCGCTGCAGACGGCCGTGGCGGACGATGAGTGCTACGACGAAGAGATCAACGGCAACTTCTATTACCTGCGGTATCCGCTGGTGCACGCCTCAAGCCAGGACCCGGCGATCCGCACGGGCGGGCGCGAGAATGTCGATCCGCTGCCGCTGACATGGGGCGAACTCGCCCGGCGTGGTTACCCCGGCGCGGAGCAGTTCGACAGCGACGTGCAGGCGTGGGTGACCGTCGCCACCACGCGTCCGGAGACGTACCTGGGCGATACCGCCGTCGCGGTGAACCCGCACGACCCGCGGGCGAAGGCCCTTCGCGGCGTCTTCATCGAGCTGCCCGTGGTGGGGCGCATCATCCCGATCATCGAGGATGAGTACGTGGTGCTGCCGCGCGAGGTGGCCGAGCGACTCGGGCGCGAGGACGACGCGAAAGACCCCAAGAGCGCCTTCGCGTCGGGGTTCCTGAAGGTCACGCCCGCGCACGATCAGAACGACTGGGAGCTCGGCCTGCGCCACGGCCTGGCGGTGATCAACGTCATGGCCCCCGACGGCAGCATCTCCAGCACGCACGGCTGGTCCGACGTGGGCAACGCAACCATCTTCGTGGGCAAAAAGCGCGAAGACGCCCGCAAGAGCGTGGTGAAGTACTTCGAGGAGCATTCGATCCAAGGCTCGGCGTACAAACTGCTCGAACAGATCAAGCCTTACCGCCACAGCGTCAAACACAGCGACCGCAGCAAGGCGATCGTGGAGCCGTACCTCAGCGACCAGTGGTACGTGAAGGTGACCGACCCGCGGATGGCGAAGGCGGCGAATGAGACGCTGGCGAAGCCGGAGGCACTGGGCACTGGGCATCAGGCATCAGGCAAAGCAGAAGACACCACGCACCTGACCTTCCACCCCGAGCGCTATGCGAAGACCTTCCAGCAGTGGCACGAGGGGATTCGGGACTGGTGCATCAGCCGGCAGCTTTGGTGGGGGCATCGGATTCCGGTGTGGGGTACCAAACAGGGCCATCAACATGATCTCCGTTTTCTGATGCAAGTTCGAGAGTGGGAGAAAGCAGGTCGGGTGTTCGCGAAGTTCACGAACGATCAGATCGAGACAGACGCTGGCGCAGGAGCGAAGTTCCCCCACTACATCTGCGTACGGAGCCCTGACGATCGTGAAGTGATCGCAGCAATCGAAGCCGACGGCTTCACCCAAGACCCCGACGTCCTCGACACCTGGTTCTCCTCCGCCCTCTGGCCGCTCAGCACGCTGGGCTGGCCTGATGCCGCCGCGGCGGAGAAGATGCTCCCCGGCTCGCAGTTCACCGGCTTGCTCGCCGCGTTCAACCCCTCCAGCGTCCTCAGCACCGCGCGCGAGATCATCACCCTGTGGGTCTCGCGCATGGTGATGATGAATCGCTACATGCTCCCTCCTCGTGCTCCAGGACACTTTGCAGCAACGTGGCGCAAGGTCATCGATCTCAATCGGGAAGAGGACTTTGCCGCGAATAGCAAACCCTTCGGACCAGATCCGAACAAGGGACCATCATTCAGCGACATGCTGATGAACTGCGTGGACGGCATGAGCGTGGAAGCAACCCGACTTTCGGACGGTCAGAAAGTTGATCCGTCAACGCTCTTCACCACGAATACGTCGTCGAAAGATCTGTACGAGTTCCGGATTCAGGTGCAGTCACCCGAACTCGTCAAAACATGGCAACTCGTCGAAGCTGGCTTTGAACCCGATTTCACCCGCTCAAGTGCGAAGGCCAGCACCGGCCCCGTCCCCTTCCGCAACGTCTTCGTTCACGCCGTCGTGCAGGACGGCGAGGGCAAGAAGATGTCCAAGTCCGCCGGCAACGGCGTCGATCCGCTCGACATCATCGCCAGCCACGGCGCCGATGCCATGCGCTTCACGCTCTGCCAGATGTCCACGCAGACTCAGGACGTCCGCATGCCCGTGCAGGTGGACTCAAAGACCGGCAAGAACACCTCGCCCAAGTTCGATCTCGGCCGCTCCTTCGCCAGCAAGCTCTGGAACGCGTGCCGATTCGCGCTGACGATGCTCGAAGGCTCCGCGAGTGCGTCAACCGACAGCACGCCGATCGACCCCGCGTCGCTGAGCCTCGTTGACCGCTGGATGCTCTCGCGTCTGCAACGCGGCATCGCTGCGTGCGAGAAGGCGATCCACGCCTACGAGTTCAATTCGTACGCCGAGGCGTGCTACGACCTTCTGTGGCGTGATTTCTGCGACTTCTACTTGGAGGCGATCAAGCCGACGGTTGCGCAGAGCGCTGAGCAGCGTGCCGTGCTTCGCAACGCGCTGGAGACCATCGTGCGGCTGCTGCACCCGATGATGCCCTACGTCACCGAGGCCGCGTACGAAAAGCTCGTCGCGCTGCCGAGCCGGTCGATCACGGGCTTGACCCTCTCCAGCGGCCGAGCATCGCAGGTCAGCGACGGCGCCACCCCACTGCTCTGCGTCAGCGCCTGGCCTGAGGCAAAGAACCTCATCGACGAGGCCAGCGAGCAGGCGGTGCAGCGACTGCGCGAACTCGCCACGACGATCAACCAGGTGCGTGCGACGTATAACGTGCCCCCCAAGGCCCGCGTGACGCTCTTCGCGTCCGAGAACGTCCGCACGCTGCTCACCCACGCGCCGAAAGTGGTCGAAACACTCTCGGGGCTCAACGCCGTCGAGGCCCAGGGTGCGAAGACGCCCGATGGTCCGGGAACCGCGAAGGTGCTCTTCGAGGGTCAGGAACTGCGGCTGACCGGGCTTCCCCAGGTTGAAGCCAGCGAGGGCGGCTCATCCGAGAAGGACCGCCTGAGCAAAGAACGTGCGGAGATCAGCAAGAAAATCGCCGTGCTCGAAGGGCGTTTGTCCAATCCGGGGTATATTGGCAGGGCCCCGGCGAAGCTCGTGGAGGAAACCAAATCCCAGTTGCACAGCGCCCAGAACGAACTGAAAGTCATCGACGACGCCCTCAAGGCGCTCGGCTGATCGGCTTCACTCGCGCCGTCAAGGCCGCGGGCGTGGTCTCGGCGTTGTTGCTGGCCCTCAGCACCGGTGCCTGCGCCGGGTCACGCGCCAGCGATCCCTCAGGCCCGATCGCGATGTCCGACCTGGGCTCAAAGGCCCGCCAGCGCGGGCCGGTCGCCGGCGGCTCGTCGAGTTCACCATCCGCCGCCAACGCCCCGGGCGTGGGCGTAGTCCGCTCCGTCTCGCATTGGTCGTTTGAAGGTACCGCGGGGCAGACGATCTCCACCGACCACTTCATCATCCGCACCACCGACAGTTCTCCCGCCATCGCGGAGCGCTTGCCGGGGATGATGGAAGCCGCACTGGCCAACTACACCAGCGTCATTGCCGACCTTCCCGCGCCGAAGCGCGTGATGGAGATGTTCGTCCTCTCGCAGCGTTCACAGTGGCAGCGACTGACCCTCCGCGAGCTCGGCGAACGCGGCCGCGGCGTGATCTCCATCGGTCGCGGCGGGTTCGCCTTCGGCGGTCGGGCCTACCTCTTCGACATCGGCTCCGCCGACACCATGAGCATCGCCAGCCACGAAGGCTGGCACCAGTACGTGCAGACCACCTTCGTCGAGTCGCTGCCCGTCTGGGCCGACGAAGGCATCGCCACCTTCATGGAAGGCCACCGCTGGGTCAGCACGCAAGGACAAATGAGCGTAGGGTTCAGCGGCTGGTCGAACATGGAACGCTTCGAACGCCTCCGCAGCGCCAGCAACACGGGCGACGCGGACGATCTTTTGACCCTCGAAGTCCTCCTCGGCGCCTCCCCCGACCAAATCCTGGCAATGGGCAATGACAAGGGCGTGACGTACTACGCGCAGATCTGGGCGCTGATCCACTTCCTCCGCGAGGGCGAGGGTGGACGCTACCGCGCCGGGTTTGAACGCATGGTCAAAGACGCCGCCACCGGCCGCCTGGGCGCAACGGTGATCAACCGCCTTCGTGCCAGCGGGCAGCTCGAAGGCACCAGCCGCAACGGCGTCTTCGTCCTCGCCCGAAGCCTGGGCGTGCAGATTTTCCGGACGTACATCGACCCGGACATCAACCGTCTGAACGGTGAATACCAGCGCTTCGTGCAGCAGGTGGTCGCCCCGGGGTCCGCCCAGCGGATCAGCCAGGGTCAGTCGCCGATCCGCTAAAGGCAAATCCGCCGATCCGATGAAACCGGGCCGTTCTCACCCGCGTATCACCGCGTCTCCGGGTCGTTCGACCCTGGAAAGACCGGTCGCCCCCCCACCGTTCGAGCGGATCGGTCGCTCGCGCTGCAGGCGATGGGCGGACGACATCCGATCAACCGCAGATATGACCAGAAACGGTCGACAAAGTGGTGCTCTGGGTCACTTCCGGTCGGGGAATCAGGCCGGTCGGGCGGGAATTGCTGGCGTCCTCCCATTCGGGGGGTAAACTGGATGGAAGGTGCGCAGTTCGGTTGACGTTTGTTCAGGAGCATCGGATGCCGCGCGGTACGTTTCGACACGCTGGTCAGGTTCAACGTCAGGCTCAATGTCAAGGGGGTCATCCCGTGGTGAACGTTCATACTCGCGGCCCGTGTCGCCGGCCGACGGCTGCGGCTCTGGCCCTGCTCGCCGGTCTTGGGCTGGCCTGTACGTCTGTGCTGGTCTCTGCCCAGCCCGCCCGCGCCGACGACCGCGAGGTCTTCCTGCAGTGGTTCGAGACGTCGTGGACGAACATTGAAAAGCGGATGCCCGACGCCTTCGTCAGCGGGTACAACGCCTTCTGGCTGCCGCCGATCTGGAAGGCGAGCTTCAGTTCCGCGGGGTACGACATCTTCGACCGGTTCGATCTCGGTCAACCGGGCTCCGAGACGACCTACGGCACCGAGTCGTACTTCCGCGCCATGATGGGCGAGACCCAGCGCGCCAACATCGGGGTCTATCCCGACCTGATCATGAACCACAACGGCGCGCGAACGAGCAACGCGCAGTTCCTGGCCGACGGCGGTTGGCCCGGGTTCTATCTGCCCAACACCGGGACGGACCCGTGGGGTGATTTCCACAACGGCACGACGCAGAGCCAGCAGCCGAACCCGCAGAGCGGCGACCAGCCGTACAACCTGTGGGAGGGCGACCTGGTCAGCCTGATCGACATCGCGCAAGAGAAGAACTATCAGTACGTTCGTCACCCGGTGAGCAGCACGCCGCCGGTGGGCGCGGTGAACCTGCCGGCGGGGCTGGTGCGGAACAAGCCGGACGCGAACAACGCGCGGTTCTATCCGGACCGTCAGCTCACGCCGTTGACGTTCACGAACCCCTCGGACGGGGCGAATTGGACGGTGTACCCGTTCAACACGACGACGCCCTTGAACGGCGACGCGTACGCCGAGAACGCCACTGGGCTTTTGATGCGGTCGGCGCAGTGGATGCTCGACGAGTTCAAGGTGGCGGGGTTCCGCCTGGACGCGGCGAAGCACATCCCGCAGTGGTTCTGGAACAGCTTCTACGACCCGATCGTCTTCAACCGCATCGTCACCCCGACCGGGACGCGGCGCACGCCTTATTCCTTCGGTGAGTCGGTGGCGGGCAACGACTTTGTGCAGACGTACATCCGCAACAAGGACGGCTTCGGCAACCGCGACGCGCTGGACCTCAACGGCGCGGGGCAGCTCCGCGATATCCGCTCGCAGCGCGGCTTCGGCAGTTGGCTCAACGTCCTCAACGCCGCGATCGACAATCAGGACGACGGGGCCAACAACGGCAGCCAGGGTGTTCGGCACGTCTACTCGCACGACAACGGCTCGACCGGCGGCGGCGGCAGCGCGCCGGGCGTCCCCGGGCCTGAGCTCGCGGCACTCCCCGAGAACGCCTTTGTGCTGCTCGCGGCGGGCAAGCCCATCATCTACTACAACGGTCGCGAGATGCACGACCGCTTCCAGAGCCGCGGGTTCTGGCCGCGCGAGGGCAACCCCACGGCCCTGGGCAACGACAACCAGCACCTGCAGCGACTGGTGCAGATCGCGCAGGGGTACGTTCGGCACGATAACGCGAACATTCCCGGGGCGATGAAGAACTATTTCTACGTCCTGAACAGCACCGACCCGGTGAACACCTCGCTGAACGACGTGCTGGTCTTTGAGCGGTCGAACTACAACGCCAGCGATACGTCGCGGAACGACATCGGGACCGAGGCGGCGGCGAGCCTGCTGGTGGGGTTGAGCGATTCGTACTCCACCGGCGTACAGCAGCGGAGCGTGCAGACGAGCTTCCCGCCCGGGACGCGTCTGCGCGAACTGACCGGCGCGTGGAGCGACAGCACCGTCAACGCGACGGGGCAGATCCCGCAGGTCTTGGTGGTGGACAACAACCGGCGCGTGCTGCTGACGATCCCCAACAACGCGAGTCTTGTCAGCGGCCAGACGGTTGAGCATCACCGCGGGTACGTGGTCTATGGCCCGGCGGCGCCTTCGGGGACGCTGAGCCTTGTGGGCACGACGTCGACGATCCCGGCCGACCCGCCCAGCGTGCCGACGTATCAGCGTCGTTTGACGCCCATCGACGTGATCACGACCCCGACGTTTGAGATCCGCCTCGACACGACGAAGACCGATACGAACGACCCGAACTGGGATGATTTCGCGGTCTTCCGAATCGACGGCGGGTACGTGGATTACAACGGCAACGGCAACTTTGATCAGTCGGCCTCGCTGGCGCTCGACGGCGGGATGGAGCAGTTCCTGACGCAGAAGAGCTCGATCGCCGGGCCCGGCGGCACGGGGACGACGGGGGTGTATCGCCAGACGATCAATACCTCGCAGCTCAGCGAAGGCACGCACTATCTGTCGGTCTTCGCGTATCGGCGCCGGACCGACGGCGGGGCGCCGATTCTGACCGACTTCCGCAAGGTGTTTTATGTGGATAGGCTTCCGCCGCAGGTCACGCTGCAGCCGAACGTGATCGCCTCGGGTGGCGGGACGTTCCAGTACCGCGTGACGACGACGGACCGGACGGTGAACGCGGTGCACATCATCGCGAATGTGCCGAACGGGACGGACCCGCTGACGCTGGTGAACTCGGGAAACCGTGCGTTCCAGTACGACCGGTTCGAGTGGCGGCTGGCCTCGGGCTCGTTGCCCCCGGGGACGAATCAGATCACGGTGGTGGCGTACGAGCTTTCGGGGCGGTCGAGCGTGCAGACGGTGCCGATCACGATCGATCTGGGCTCGGGCGATGTGAACCGCGACGGGCTGGTGAACATTGACGACCTGTACGCGAGTTGGCTGCTGACGGGGTATCAGGCCGAGGCGGACATGAACCGCAACGGGCAGTGGGACCCGGTGACGGACCGCGTGCAGCTTGAGTTGCTGCTGCGTCAGCAGGAAGTGCAGCGGATGGAGGGCTTGCAGCGGTAAGTGGTGGAAGTCGCGAGTCGCGAGTGGAGAGAAGAAGAAGATTCCTCAGAGCCGCGGGCTTCAGCCCGCGGTTTTTCTTTGGATGTTCATCGTGCTGAGGCGTGAATCGGTTTGTGCTACGCTTGTTTCTGCATGTCGCGGGCAACGATGACCAATCCGGCGCCGGTGATGACGCCGCAGGCGGAACTGCTGCGGGTGAGCGATTTGCGCGTGCATTACCCGGTGCGGAAGGGGATTTTGCAGCGTGTGCGCGGGGTGGTGAAGGCTGTGGACGGGGTGAGTTTGACGCTGCGTGCGGGCGAGTCGCTGGGGCTTGTGGGTGAATCTGGGAGCGGGAAGACGACGGTCGGGCGGGCGGTGCTGGCGCTGATCAAGGCGACGGGAGGGCGTGTGCTCTTCGACGGGCAGGACGTGCTGACGGCGCGCGGCGCTCGGATGAAGGCTCTTCGGCGGCAGATGCAGATCATCTTTCAGGATCCGGGCGGGTCGCTGAACCCGCGGATGACGGTGGAGCACGTCGTCGGCGAGCCGCTGGTTGTGCACGGGCTGGCGGGCGGGCGGGATGAGCTGCGCGAGAAGGTGCACAGCACGCTGGAGCGGTGCGGCATGCCGCGGTCGGCGGCGGAGCGGTACCCGCACGAGTTTTCGGGAGGTCAGAAGCAGCGGCTGGCGATTGCGCGGGCGTTGATTTTGAGGCCGCGGTTTTTGGTGTGTGACGAGCCGACGAGTGCGCTGGATGTCTCGGTGCAGGCGCAGATTTTGAATCTGCTTAGCGATCTGCAGAGCGAGTTTCAGTTGGCGTATTTGTTCATCAGCCACGACATGGCGGTGGTTCGGCACATGTGCTCGCGCCTCGCGGTGATGTACCGCGGGAAGATTGTTGAGGAGGGCACGCGCGAGGCGGTGGTGGGCAGCCCGAGCCATCCGTATACGAAGTCGCTGCTGAGCGCCGTGCCCGAGCCTGATCCGCGGAGGGTGCGCGTGCGGCTGAAGTTTGATCCGGAGACGATGTCGACCGGATCGGCGGCGGGATCATCCGCGGAGGTGTAGCCCGGTGATTCGACGGTGATTTCCGCGGTGTTGGCTGTTCGGCGAACTCGGTACACTGGACCGATCATGGGCGAGACCTTTGAGATCGAACGATCGGGTGCGGGCGAGGGCTCGAACGGACGGCCTTGCCCCGCGTGCGGGAAGATGATGGCTCCGACGGACGTGGTGTGCATCGCGTGCGGGTTTGATACGCGCACGGGGGTGAACGTGCCGGCGGCGGTGGCGAGTTCGACGGCGGAGGCGGCGGGCAAGACCGCGCCGGCGAGCGGAGCGGGCGAGGCGTCGGGCGGCGCGGGGATCAGCGGCGCGGAAGCGATGCACGCGGAGGCGGCGAAGGAGGATGCGCAGGCGATCAGCCCGGATTCGAAGCCCGGGCTCAACGTGCTGTTGGGCATCGGCGGCGTGGCGGCGGTGTGTGCACTCGTGGTCATCGCGGCGGGTGCGCCGGTGGGCGCGGGGCTGTGGATCGTTTCGGGCCGCGTGCTGCTGGGTCTGTACGACATCGCGATCCATACGGGGACGGGTGTCGTCGCGGTGGTGCTGGCGGGGCTCTTACTCAAGAAGCCCGTGGGGCGGTTGGACCTCGCGGCGGGGCGGATGCTGCTTGCGTTCTCGGTGTTTTTGCTGGTGAGCAAGATCCAACCCGGGGCGCTGGGATGGTTCGGGGTTCTGATGATGATGCTCATGGGTGCGGCGGCGTACTGGGTTTCGCTGCTGCTGCTGTTCAGGCGGAACGTGCAGGAGACGCACACCATCGCGTGCGCGCACGCGGGGTTGTACATCGTGGTGTGGCTGGGGACGAGCCTCGGGCTGGTGCTGGATGCGGCGGAGAAGCAGTTGCCGCGGGCGCCGACGCCTGCGCCGCCGGCGCAGGTGCAGGGGCCGTGAGTTTGGGGTTCGCGGCGTGGCGGGTTGTCCAGGGTGGAGTTGGTGAGGAAAGCGTACGGAAGTGCAACGCGGGGGCGGCGCGGGCGATATCCTGTTGCACCCACGGGGCGGGCACATGGAGCACGGATGGTTCCTCCTTTTTCACCCGCGTCGGATTATGTCCCCTCGAAGATCAACGCCGCGAGCTGGGATGAGCTTGAGCCTTTGTACCGCGGGCTGATCGAGAGATCCTTGAAGTGTTCGGGGTGCCTTGAGCAGTTGCTGCTGGACCGGTCGGAGCTTGACGCCGCGGCGAGCGAGGCGAGCAGCGACCTGTACATCGCGATGACGTGTCATACCGACGATGCCGCGGTGAAGAAGGCGTACCTCGATCACGCGGAGCAGGTGCTTCCCAAACTGAAACAGGCGAGCTTTGAACTGGATAAGAAGATCGCGCAGAGCCCTTTCGCCAGCGATCTGGACCCGGCGCGGTTCGGCGTGCTGCTCCGCGATTTGAAAGCCCGTGTGGAACTCTTCAGGCCTGAGAATATTCCGCTGGAGACCGAACTCACGCGATTGTCGCAGCGGTATCAGGAAATCCTCGGCTCACAGACCGTCAACTTTGACGGGCGGGAGCAGACCGTTCAGCAGATGGGCGTGTACCTGGAGAAGACCGATCGCGCGGTGCGTGAGAGCGCCTGGCGGGCGATCGCGCAGCGGCGGTTACAGGACCGCGAAGCGCTCGACGGGCTCTTCGATGAGATGCTGGCGCTGCGGAACAAGGTCGCGCTCAACGCGGGTTTCGCTACGTTCCGCGATTACGCCTTCCGCTCGCGGCTGAGGTTTGATTACGCGCCGGAAGACTGCGCGAAGTTCGCGCAGGGTGTGGAGCGGACGATCGTTCCGGCGCTGAAGCAGTTGCACCGCGATCGGGCGAAGAGCCTGGGGATTGAGAAGGTTCGCCCCTGGGATCTGAGCGTGGACCCGATGGGGCGGGCGCCGCTGAAGCCGTTCGCGAATACCGATGAGCTTGTGACGCGGACGAGCCGGTTGTTTCATCGGATGGACCCGTCGCTGGGCTCGCTCTTCGATTCGCTGCGGAGCGAGCGCTCGCTTGATCTCGAATCACGCAAGGGCAAGGCGCCGGGGGGGTATCAGGCGACGCGGGACCGAAGGCGGCTGCCATTCATCTTCATGAACGCGGTGGGCTTGCAGCGTGATGTGGAAACGATGGTGCACGAGGCGGGGCACGCGTTCCATGCGCTGCTGTGCCGGGCTGAAGACCTGCACGCGTACCGGGCGGAGATCCCGCTTGAGTTCTGCGAGGTCGCGTCGATGAGCATGGAGCTGACGAGCTATCCGTACCTCGACGAGTTTTACACGCCCGATGATGCGCGGCGGGCCAGGCGGACGCACGCGGAAGGGCTGGCGGGCATCATGCCGTGGATCGCAACGATCGATCAGTTCCAGCATTGGATTTATACCAACCCGTCGCACACGCGTGCCGAGCGCACGGCGGCGTGGCTCTCGCTGCTGGATCGCTTCGGCGGCGAGGTGGATTGGAGCGGGTTGGAGGACGCGCGGCAGTCGCTGTGGCATCGGCAGCTGCACATCTTCGAATCGCCGTTTTACTACATCGAGTACGGCATCGCGCAGCTCGGGGCGTTGCAGTTGTACTCGCGGTACAAGCGTGAGCCGGCGCAGGCGATCGCGGGGTACAAGCACGCGTTATCGCTGGGCGGGTCGCAGCCGCTGCCGGCGTTGTTCTCGGCCGCGGGGCTGCGGTTCGATCTGTCGCCGGCGTCGATCGCGGCGTCGTGGGGCGAGGTTGAACGTGAACTGCAGGCGAGCCCGGCGTAAACAACACGCGTTGCTCGTGCCGCGGGGCGATGGGTCGGTCTGGATGGTGACGGTTCACACGCACGCCGAGGAGCATGCATGATCACGCTGACGGACGTGCGGAAGAGCTTCGGGAATGTGCCGGCGGTGAACGGGCTGAGCCTGTCGGTGCGCAAGGGCGAGGTGCTGGGGCTCCTGGGGCCCAACGGCGCGGGCAAGTCGACGACCATCGCGATGATCGTCGGCGTGTTGAAGCCCGACGGCGGGCGTGTGACGCTCAACCACGACGGGAAAGAGCACGATCCGAACGATCAGCGTGCGCGGTCGCTCATCGGGCTGGCACCGCAGAGCCTGGCGCTTTACGACGAGCTTTCGGCGTTGGAGAACCTGAGTTTCTTCGGCTCGCTGTACGGGCTGACGGGCAGAGTGCTGCGTGAGCGGTGTGATGTGGCGCTGGAGCGCGTGGGGCTGAGCGATCGGCGCGACCATCGCTCGGGGACGTTCTCGGGCGGCATGAAACGCCGGTTGAATCTCGCGGCGGCGATCCTGCACGATCCTGAGCTTGTGCTGATGGACGAGCCGACCGCGGGCGTGGACCCGCAGTCGCGCAACGCGATCTTCGAGATTGTCGAAGGCTTGAAATCCAAGGGCAAAACGATCGTCTACTCCACGCACTACATGGAAGAAGCCCAGAGACTCTGCGACCGCGTGGCGATCATCGACCGCGGCACGCTGCTGGCGCTCGACACGGTACCGACGCTTGTGAAAGCCCACGGCGGGCACAGCACCGTGCGCGTCCTGCACGCTGGAAATGCGCACGAACAGATCACACAGACCGACCGGCCGCTGGAGGTGCTCTCGGCGGCGCTGAGCACAGGCAATGTGCAATCGGCGACGATCGACTCGCCCGACCTTGAGAGGGTTTTTCTCAACTTGACCGGGCGGAGCCTTCGCGACTGATGATTGTGCCGGTTCGCACCTCAGAAACGGAAGAAGACGCGATGCCATCCATTCTGGCCATGATCCGCAAAGACGTGAAACTGCTGCTGCGCGACCGCGCATCGGCGTTCTTTGCGTTCGTTTTCCCGGTACTGTTCGCGATTTTCTTCGGGTATGTCTTCTCCGGCGGCGGCGGAGGAGGCAAAGCCCTGCAGATCGCCTGCGTCGACGAAGACCAGAGCGAGGCATCGCAACGGTTTGTTCAAGCCCTCAAGAACAACGCAGACCTGCAGGTCACTGACATCGCAAGCGAGGAGCAGGCGACGAAGGCCGTGCTCACACGGCAGCAGGTCGCGTTCGTGCACATCCTCAAAGGCTTCGGCGCGGCTCAGGACGGGTTCATCTCCACGGGAAAAGGCGGCGGCATCACCATCGGCATCGATCCCTCGCGACAGGCCGAGACGGGGTGGATTCAGGGCCTTGTCCAACAGGCGGCGTACACGCAGCTCTTCGGCTCGTTCTCCGATCCGAAGGTGATGCGGCGTCAACTCGAATCGGCCCGCGCGTCGCTGAACACATCCGACATCAACCCGGCGCAGAAGCTCATTTTCTCGCAGCTCTTCAGCAGCGTCGAATCGCTCAGCGGCTCGGTCTCGGCGCTCGGGACTGCAACCGACAACGCGCAGGGCGGCTCGCAACAGTCCAGCGCCGGGGGCTTCCAGCCCGTGCAGGTCACCACACAAAGTGTTCAAGCGAAGCGCGACCTGCCGAGCGATCCCTTCGCGGTGAGTTTCCCGCAAGGCATCATCTGGGGGATCATGGGGTGCGCGATGGGCTTCGCCGCCTCGTTCGCGGGTGAACGCACCAGCGGCACGTTTCTGCGGCTGTGTGCCGCACCGCTGACGCCCAGACGGATTCTTCTGGCGAAGGGTCTCGCCAGCGGTTTGGTCATGCTCGTTGTCAGCGGGGTGATGCTGCTGATGGCGGTGGTGGTCTTCAAGGTTCAGATCCCCAGCTACCCGATCATGGCGGGGTGCCTGCTGGTGGTGACGCTGGCGTTTGTTGGGATCATGATGTTCGCCGCGAGCGTCGGCAAGAGCGAAGCGGCGACGAACCGCGCCGGGTGGGCGATCATGATGTGCCTGGCGATGCTGGGCGGGGCGGCGGTGCCGCTGTTTGTGATGCCGCCGCTGGTGCGGGACCTGAGCGTGATCAGCCCGATCCGCTGGGCGATGCTGGTGCTGGAGGGCGGCGTGTGGCGCGGGTGGAGTTTCACCGATCAGTCGATGCTCGTGCCCATGGCGGTGCTGCTGGGGATCGCGGTGGTCGGTGCCTCGGCGGGGATGGCGCTCGTTCAGCGGCAGGCACGGGCGTAACGCCGACCACCATCGACATGATTGCCTCGATTTGACCTTGCACAACGACGATCGCGTCTGCACTCGCGACTCAACGCTGGCGTCTCGCGTCTCGCGACTCGCGACTTTCACTGCACCACGTGCGGGCGGTTCTGACCCGGTACCCACAGCACGTCCCCCGCGCCGTGGTCGTTCGCCACACGTGACAGCACGAAGAGCAGATCGCTCAGACGATTCAAGTACTTCACGCACTCAGGCCCCGTCGTCTGCGGCTCTTCACTCATCAGCGACACAACGCACCGCTCGGCCCTTCGCACCACCGTCCGCGCCACGTGCATCGCCGCGGCGAGCGGACTGCCCCCGGGCAGCACGAAACTGTTCAGCGGCTTCAGGTCTTCGTTGAAGGTGTCGATGGCTTGCTCCAGCCGGCGGGTCTGGGCCTCGGTGATGCGCAGCCGCTCGCCGGGCTTCTCGTTCTTCTCGGGCGGGCAGCACAGGTCGGCGCCGACATCGAACAAGTCGTGCTGGATGGACCGCAGCAGGTCGCCGATGCGTTGCGTCGCGGTGCCCGGGGCGGCTTGTGCGCAGAGCGTCACGCAGATGCCGATGGTGGCGTTGGCCTCGTCGACGGTGCCGTAGGCCTCAACGCGGAGGTGATCTTTCTGAACGCGTTTGCCATCGCCCAGCCCGGTGGTGCCCGCGTCGCCTGTTTTGGTATAGATTCGGTTGAGCTTGACCATGGGTGATCGTTGGCACGCCGAAACGCTCGCGTCGGTGGATCTCCGCAGGGCGTAACCGCGGTCGAAATGACGGTCGGGTTGGCGGTCGCGCTGAAAGTCGAGAAATGTCACCCCGACCAATCGGTCATACGCTCTCGTGCCGTGGCGACGCACAAACCAAACAACCCGCCGCAGTCTTCCGGCTCACACACGCAAACGCACGCGCCGGAGCGTTCGATCGCGCCCGGCTCGCCTGTGCGTGTGTTGGCCGATACGTCGAACGCAACGACAGGCAGCCACACGCACGCCGCTGGCATGACGCTCCTTCCCGCGCGCGGCCTGACACGTCGGTGGGTCTATCGCACGGGGATTGATGCCGCCACGCCCATGGAGCAGACGCCCGACGCGCTCGCACGCCGGCTCCTGCACGCGCGGGGGATGCACGACGCCGACGAGCTTGATCGTTTCCTCAACCCGCGCCTGACGCACCTGCACGACCCGTCGCTGATCCCGGGGATGCATACCGCCGCCCGGCGCTTGCTCGACGCCCTTCGCGCCCGCGAGCCGATCGTCATCTACGGCGATTACGACGTCGACGGCATCACCTCCACCGCCATTCTCTACCACCTCTTCAAGCACCTTCAGCCCGAAGCGCCCATCTCGACCTATGTCCCCCACCGCCTCGACGAAGGCTACGGCCTGAACACCCACGCGGTCGAAGAACTCGCCCAGCGCGGCGCGAAGGTCATCGTCACCGTCGACTGCGGCGTCACCGCCATCGCTCAGGCCAAGCGCGCCCGCGAGCTGGGCGTGGACCTGATCATCACCGATCACCACAACCCGCCCGTGACGATGGAGGAACTGCCCGACGCCTTCGCGGTCGTGCACCCGCGCCGACCGGATTCCAGCTACCCGTTCGGCGAGCTCTGCGGCGCGGGCGTTGCGTACAAGCTCGCCTGGGCGATGTCCGTGCTCGATTCGTCTTCAGGCCGAGCGGGGGAGAGCACGCGGGCGCTGCTGATCGACAGTCTGGCCTTCGCGGCCCTCGGCTCGATCGCCGACGTGGTGCCGCTGATCGGCGAGAATCGCGTGATCACGCGTTTCGGGCTGGAGCGGATCCGCTCGACGAAGAACATCGGGCTGCGTGCGTTGATCGATGCCGCGGGTTTGGGCGGGTCGAAGGTCGACAGTTTCGACGTGGGTTTCAAGCTCGCGCCGAGGCTCAACGCCAGCGGGCGCATGGCCCACGCGGAACAAGCGGTGGAGCTCTTCACCACCGCCGACACCTCACGCGCGGCGGAGATCGCCGAGTTTCTCGAGCAGCAGAACCGTCAACGCCGCGCGGTGGAGGATCAGATCCTCCGCGAGGCCATCGAGATGGCGCAGACGCAGGGCATGACGCGCGAAGATCGTCGTGCGATCGTCCTCGCAAGCGAGAACTGGCACGCGGGCGTTGTCGGCATCGTCTGCTCGCGATTGGTCGAGCGCTTCGGCCGCCCGGCAATCCTGCTGCACACGCACGACGGCATCTCGCACGGCTCGGGCCGATCGATCGAGGGGTTCAACCTGCACGGCGCCTTGCAGGCGTGCGCCGAGCACCTGACGAAGTTCGGCGGGCACGATATGGCCGCGGGTTTATCGCTCGATCCCGCGAAGGTCAACGCCTTTGTCGAGTCGTTCATCGCCTTCGCAACCTCGCAGATCCCCGCTGAGAACCTCACGCGCGAGCTGCACATCGACTGCACCGCGCAGGCGCACGAACTGACGCCGTTGAGCGTTGCGCAGCTCGATCGCCTCGCGCCCTTCGGCCGGGGCAATCCCTCGCCAACGCTGCTGCTCCGCAACCTCGTTCTCGCCGCCCCGCCCACGCCGCTGGGCAAGACGGGCGAGCACCTTGCATTGACCGTGCGCGACGCGAACGGCGCGCCGCCGCGAGGGGTGAACGGTTTGAGCGCGCCGAGCAAGCTCTACCGCCTGGTCGCCTGGCGCTGGGGTGAGCACCGCGCCAAGCTCGTGACATCTTCACGCTTCGACGCGGTGGTCAAGCCTTCAATCTCGACCTTCTCCGGCTCGCCCACCGTCGAGCCCGAGCTGATCGATCTGGCTTTTCGCTGATTCGCGATCATCTGATAGGTTCGCACACGCACGAACGCACCGACCCGCACCCGCACACACCTTCTCACCATGAACACCTCCGTCCCCGTCGCCATCCTGGGCCCCACCGGCTATACCGGGCTCGAACTGCTCGAACTGCTCGCCAATCACCCGCGCATGCACGCGGCCTACCTCGCCTCCGCACGCCCAGAACCCATCGACATCACCCGCGAATTCCCTCGCCTTTGCGATCGGCTCGATTCGACAACCCCGGCGCTCACCAAACCCATCGATCACGACGCCATCGCCCGCGCGTGCAAGCTCGCCTTCCTCTGCCTGCCTCACGACGCCGCCATAGCCCACACCCCACCGCTGCTTGATCGCGGCGTGAAAGTCGTCGACCTTTCCGCGGCGTACCGCATCAAAGACCCCGCGACGTACCACTCCGCCTACGCACACCACCACACCGACCTGAACAACCTCGCCCACGCAATCTACGGCCTGCCCGAACTCAACCGCGCCGCGATCCGCAGCGCCATGCTCGTTGCCAATCCCGGGTGTTATCCAACCGCCGCCGCCCTGGCCCTCGCGCCGTTCATCCGCGCTGGTCTCATCGAGCCCGGCACGATCGTCATCAACGCCGCCAGCGGCGTGAGTGGCGCCGGACGCGAACCGAAGCCCCACACCACGCTCGTCGAGGCGGGCGACAACTTCTCTACCTACGCCCTGGGCACGCACCGCCACGAGCCCGAGATCGAGCAGACGCTCGCCAGCATCACACCCGCCGGCAGCGGCGCGCCGGGCGTGCTCTTCCTGCCGCACCTTCTGCCCATCGAACGCGGCATCCTTGAGACCATCACCGCCGTGCCCAGCGCCACGGCTCAATCGATGGACCAGCAAGCCCTGACGAACGTGCTGAGCGAGGCGTACCGCAGCGAACCGTTCGTGGTCGTGCGAAGTGACGCACCAACCCTTCGTGATGTGCAGCGCACCAACCGCGTGCACCTGAGCGTGAAGCTGCTTCCCGCGAAGGGCCCGCGCCCGTCTCGGTTGATCATCGTCGCGGCGATCGACAACCTCACCAAGGGCGCCAGCGGGCAGGCGCTGCAGAACGCCAACCTGATGCTCGGGCTTGATGAGCATCTGGGTCTGCGTTGATCGATTCACGCATCGGGGCCTTCGGCGGCAGGGCCCTCCAGAGCCGTGCGCTCAGACGCATTCACAACTTCGGTGCCTCACCGGTCCAACCGAACGCGTGCGTGAAGGCCGCCTTCTGACACCGGGCCATTTCGGCAAACGAGAGCACTTCATTCACCAAGAGGCTTTCGTATTCGTGCGGCAGGCGCACGCCGTGCATGCCGCTGTTGTCGGTGCAGATGGCGATATCCACGCCCGCGTCGAAGCAGCGTGAGAAGACCTCGCGCAGCTCCTCGGTGCGTTTGAGCGTGCCGGTCTTGAGGTAGCTTGTCGGGCAGACTTCAAGGCACTGCCCGCGCTTCGCCATGGCTTTGAGCAAGCCGGGCCTTTGCAGCGGGATCTGGATGCCGTGTCCAACGCGGTCGAGCATGGGCAGGACTTTCTCTCGCCGACGCAGACCAACGCCGCTGATCCCGGTGGCGGTTTCAAAGAGGTGCGCGGTGGTGTGTAGGCCGCGGTTCTTCGCGAGCTTGAACAGCGGGCCAACCTCGCGCAGCATGCCGTCGTAAAGCCGATCAGGCCCAGCGAGATCGACCGCGACGACTTCGCCGCGACGGTCCGCCGCGAGTTCGACGATCCGCCGATTCACCGCGGGGCTCAGCGTGCTGTGCATGCACAGAACCTGCTTGAAGATCAGCGGATAGGTCTTCGTCGCCGCCATCGCGGCCATCGACACCGCTTCGACGACTTCCTCCATCTGAGCCAGCCGCGCACGCTCATCCAGCCCCGAGTCCGTCCGGAACCAAGGCGTGTGCCGAAGCTCCATATACGCGAGGTTGTCGAACAAAACCGCCCCACGCACCAGCCGCTGCACGAAGTACGGGATCGAGTCCAGCCTCTGCACGTGCTCAACGAGCTTGTGCATCCGCACATACTCATCGAGCGTGCGCCGGGGCTTGGCGAAGAAGCGTTCCAGCCGCTCAACCGTCGGATACCGCTTGAGCAACGGGTGTTTCACGCGGCGGAGGTACGCGTGCAAAATGTTGGGCAAAACCGCCCCGCCCAGATGCAGGTGCAACTCCGCAAACCGCCCGCGCGTCACACCCTCACCGACCGGCTTCGCCTCACTCCGCCCCACCTTCGCCTTCGCTCGCACGCTCGCCCTGCTCATGGCGCGGAGCATAGCGGACGGCCCACCACTCTGCCTTCACACATGACCACCCACAGCCCCCACCACCCCCCACCACCCGCACGACTCTCGACCTACGCTCGCTGAATCATGGGTCTCGCCCGAAACGTCCTCAGCTCGTTCGCCAAGCCCCTGGGCTATCGCGTGGTCCGCGCGAAGGAGGCCCCGCCCGCCGACCACGACCTTGAGCCCGAGTTCAAAGCCATCCTGAAGCTCTGCGCACCGTTCACCATGACCAGCCAAGAGCGCATGTACGCCCTCTGGCAGAGCGTCCGCTACGCCATCAACCGGAACATCCCGGGTGACTTCGTCGAATGCGGCGTCTGGAAGGGCGGCTCCGCGATGCTCATCGCCCACACGCTCAACCAACTCAACGTCGCCGACCGCACCATCTGGCTCTACGACACCTTCGAGGGCATGAGCACCCCGACCGAAAAAGACGTCCGCGCCCACGACGGCGAGGTCATCACCCCGCAGCGCCTGCAAGAGCTCATCAGCAGCGACGAAGCCTGGAAGAGCCTGGCGCAGCCGCTGGACGCGGTGAAGGCCGCCCTCGCCAGCACGGGCTACCCCGTCGATCGTTTGAAGTTCATCAAGGGCAAGGTCGAGCAGACGATCCCCGCGCAGTGCCCGGACCGCATCGCCCTGCTGCGCCTCGACACCGACTGGTACGAAAGCACGCGCCACGAGCTCGTGCACCTCTACCCACGCCTTCAACCCGGCGCTCCGCTCATCATCGACGACTACGGCTATTGGCAAGGCGCCCGCGACGCCGTCGACGAATACCTCAAGCAGAACAACATCCACCTGCTTCTCAACCGCATCGACCAGACCGGCCGCCTCGCGATCAAGCCCTAAACTCACCATTCAGAGCCGTCGACTTCAGTCGACGGTTCTTCTCTCTTTCGTTCCCTCATTTTTCGATTCAATCGTGCCACTTACGCATCGCATCAAACCCTTCACGCATCCCTGAGACCCCAACCATGCTCAAAGTCCTCCACGTCGGCCTCGGTCCCCTCGGTCAGCGCATCGTCAAAGACCTCTACGACCGCAAGGTCGGCAAGGTCGTCGAAGCCGTGGACATCAACCCCGACCTGACCGGCAAGCCCCTCTCCAAGGCCGTCGCGGGCGTGAAGTCCTCCACCAAGATCAAGTCGTCGCTCAACGACATCAGCAACTGGGGCGGGTTCGATGTCGCCATCGTCACCACCGCCAGCGACCTGCGCAACTGCGCCGACACCTTCCGCACCATCCTCAAGGCTGGCGTGCCGATCGTCAGCACCTGCGAAGAGCTCGTCTGGCCCTGGCTGCGTCACAAGAAGCTGGCGAACGAACTCGACACGATCGCGCAGCGTTCGCAGTCGATGCTGCTGGGCACGGGCGTGAACCCCGGCTTCCTCATGGACGCCGCCGCCGTCTTCGCCACCACGCCCTGCAAGTCCGTCGATTCGATGGAGATCCACCGCATCCAGGACGCCACCACCCGCCGAATCCCCTTCCAGAAGAAAATCGGCGCCACGCTTGACGACGCCGCCTTCAAGGCCGGTATCAAGGCCGGCTGGCTCCGTCACGTCGGTCTGGGCGAGTCCCTCTTCTTTGTCGCCAACGCCATGGGCTGGAAGATCGACTCCTGGTCCGAAACCATCGAGCCCGTCAAGGCCACCAAGACCATGTCCTGCGGCCTCGGCCCGATCAAAAAAGGCAACGCCTGCGGCGTGCGCCAAGTCGCCATCGGCAAGTCCAAGGGCAAGACCGTTCTGAAGTTCGTCTTCCAGGCCGCCATCGGTCAGAAAGACCCCGCACCGGGCGACCGCGTCATCGTCACGGGCGAGCCGAAGATCAGCATGGCCTTCGAGGGCGGCGTCCACGGCGATATCGCCACCAGCTCCATCACCATCAACTCCATCAAGCCCCTCCTCTCCGCCAAGCCCGGGCTCCACACCATGGCCACCATCCCCCTCGTGCACTTCACCCGCGGCAAGTAAACGAACCCCTCAGAGCCCACCGCTTCAGCGGTGGGTTCTTTTTTTCTTTCCTCCTCTCCTCAGCAAACCAAAACCATGCCCCAACCACCGCTCGTACCCCACCGCGCACTCGTCTGCGGCTCCACCGGCGGCATCGGTCTCGCCTGCGCCCAAGCCCTCGCTCAACAAGGCGCACGCATCACCCTCCTCGGCCGCGACGCAACCAAGCTCCGCACCGCCCTCGCTTCGCTCGCCCCCGCGATCGACCAGCCGCACGACACCGTGCACGCCGACCTTGCTCAGCCGAACGCCGTGCAAGACGCCGTGCGCAACCACCTCCGCTCGCAGCCAGGCGACTACACCATCGTCATCAACAACACCGGCGGCCCACCCCCGGGCCCGGCCTTTGAAGCCACCGCCGACGCGCTCCTTGCCGCGGTCAACAGCCAACTCATCGCCGCCCATCTGCTGGCGCAGCTCCTCGTGCCCGGCATGAAGGCCGCGAACTACGGGCGCATCGTCAACATCACCAGCACCAGCGTGAAACAGCCCATCCCCAACCTGGGCGTCAGCAACATCGTCCGCCCCGCCGTCGCCGCGTGGGCCAAGTGCCTCGCCACCGAGCTCGGCCCCTTCGGCATCACCGCCAACAACATCCTCCCGGGCTATACCGCCACCGACCGCCTCGCCAGCATCGTGAAAAACCGCGCAGGCAAAGCCAACCAAAGCGAGGACCAGATCCGCGCCGAGATCATCGCCGCCACACCCGCGGGGCGCTTCGGCGAACCCTCCGAGATCGCAGCCGCGGTCGCCTTCCTCTGCTCACCCGCCGCCGGGTACATCAACGGCATCAACCTCCCCATCGACGGCGGCCGCCTCGGTACGCTCTGACCGCTCCTTCACCTCTCATCCAACTTCACCCACTCAATCTCTGCCGCGGGTCATCTGCCCCATGATCCGCGTCAAAACCATCACCCGCGCAAACCGCGGCAGCGTCGAAAGCGACCACCCCAGCAGCTTCGAGACCGCTCCGGGTCGAACCGTCCCCCGCCGACTCCGCAGCGCCCGCAGCGTCGCACCCGCCACCGCCCCGGGCCCCTGCGACAGCCCCATCACCATCCCCGCACGCGCCGCAAACCCGCTGCGTATCGGCCCCGGCGCGCACGCAATCACGTCCACCCCGTCCTCCGCAAGCTCAACCCGCAATCCCTCGGCCAAACTCTGCACATACGCCTTCGTCGCCGCATAGTTCGCCGCCCGCGGCACGCCCTGAAACCCCACCAGCGAACTCAACAGCACAATCGCCCCGCGCCGCCGCAGCGACATCTCCCCGCCCACGTGCCACACCAGCTCCGCCACCGATCGGCAGTTCACGTCCACCATCTCCAGCTCGCTCTTCAGGTCGCCTTTCACAAACCGCCCCGACGTGCCGAACCCCGCCGCACACACCAAGACGCCCACACCCATCCCCCGCACCCGCCCCGCAAGCTCACTCCCCGCGCCCGCAGATGACAGATCGATCACCTCGATCTGCGTCCGCGCACCGAACCGACTTGAAAGCTCGGACGCGAGCTGCTCAAGCTCACCCCGCCGCCGAGCGCACAGCACGATCGAAAACCCCTTCTCCGCGAGGCGAACCGCAAACTCGCGGCCGATCCCGCTACTCGCACCGGTCACCAGCGCCCAGGGCCCGTACCGACGAAGGAGTTCATCGGGTTGCTGCATTGAGGTGTTACCTAGCGTCATAGCTCTTGCTCGCTGATCGATACCCCGTCAACACCAAGCCCGTTATGCCGCGACCGAAGCCGTTCGTCCGCGACCCGCCCGTCCACGCACGCACCGACATGCGACCAGACCAGCAAGGCCCGGAGTGTATCACTTGCACTTTGCAAGTAAAGCGGCTACCCTTCCTGACCACCCACTTCAAGCCCCTGAAGCCCGCAAGCCCAACCATCCGACGCCACCCATGTACACGAACCACACCAATAACACCACGCCCACGCCGAATACCCCCGCCACATCCCCCGCTTCTCCCACCCGCGCACCGCGCCAGAAAAGAAAACTCCTCTGGGGCTTCATCCCCGCCGCCGGCGTATTGGCGGTGCTCGCCTCGTGCGCCGAAGTCGCAACGCCCTTCCGCGGGCCGGGGTACGACGCTTCCAGCCGCACGCTCCTCCCCATCGAATCCGTCGAGGCCAACGGCCAGCCCACCTACATCCTCGCCCTGACCAACGCCACGCTCGACCGCTCACGCCGCGGCATCTTCGACGCCTACACCCGCAAGCTCGAAAAGGCCCTGCCCGATACGCCGGGGCTCGTGGGCTTCTCCATCCGCGCCCGTCTGCTTGGCTCCGAGGTCTGGACGATGACCCTGTGGACCAGCGACGAAGCCGCCGACGATTTCGTCGGCTCACCCCTGCACCGCAAAGCCATCAAGGAGGCCATGCCCGCGGTGCTCACCTCCCGTTTCTACCGCGGGCCGTGGACCTCGACCAAGCCCCCCACCTGGGCCGAGGCCAAGGCCCTGCTCGAATCCGCACCCGTCAACAACTATCGCTCCGACTCCCCCGCCTCAGAATCACCCACCACGCCCACCGAAGCCCACCGATGAAACGCGCATCACGCAAAGCCGTTCACCCGCCGCGGCGTTCACCCTGCCCGATCTCCTGCTCGCTCGACCTCCTGGGCGACAAGTGGACGCTGCTGATCATCCGCGATCTGTTCCTCGGTCGCTCGCGCTTCCGCGACTTCGCATCGTCACCCGAGTCCATCGCCAGCAACATCCTAACCGACCGCCTCAAGCGCCTGCTCGACGCGCAGGTCATCCGCGCCGACGACGCCCCCGACCGCCAAGCCGCGTGCGCCTACACCCTCACGCCCAAGGGCCTCGCCCTCCGTCCGGTGCTCGAGGCCATGCTCCTCTGGGGCACGCAACACATCCCCGGCTCACAAGCCCTCCTGCAGCCAGCCAACCCGACCTCTCCTCCAACCCCCACCACCCGCATACGCACGCAACAAAAACAACGCCGCCCCAGTTCATCACCGGGGCGGCGTCTTCATTCCTAACCGAGCCGGGCCTCATCGCCCAAGCCTCGGATCACTTCACTTCTTGCTGCTCTTCTTCTCGCCCTTCTCAGCCTTCGCCGCGGGCTTCTCAGCAGCCTTCTCCCCGCCCTTGTCCGCACGCGGAGCCCACGTGCCGGGCTTCGACTCGGCCTGAGCCGGAGCCGCACCCTCGCCCTTCTTCTCACCCTTCGCGCTGCGGTCCTTCGTCCGCTTCTCGCTCGGGATCGCGGCCTCAGCACCCTCGCCACCAGCCGCCGCCGCCTCGCCCTCGGGCGCCGCGCTCAGCTCGCTGCTCTTCTTCAGATCCAGCGGGCGGTCGCTCTGCACATCGAGCTTCACCGTCGCGTCCAGATCGCTATCCAGCTTCACGTGCACGTCGTAGTGATCCACACGCTTGATCGTCTGACCCAAACGAACCTCGCGGTCCTTGATCCCCGCAAACCCCGCCGCACCCAGCGCCGTAGCAATATCGTGCTGCGTGACGGCCGCGTACAAAATCCCCATGTCGTTGCACGACCGAACCATCGTCAACGCAAAGCCCTGGAGCTTCTTGATCAGCTCCTCACGCGAACGCCGCAGCTCGGCCAACTGCTTCTGAGCCTCCGCCCGCTTCCCCGCCAGGCTCTTGATCATCTCGTCCGAAGGCTGCGTCGCATACCCACGCGGCAACAGATAGTTCCGCGCAAACCCCTTCCGCACCTTCACCACATCACCGACAATGCCGGTGCCTTCAACGTTCTCAGTCAGAAGCAACTCAAGATTCTTCGCCATAACGATGCTGTCCTTTCAGACCCCGCAAACCGCGGGTCCAAGAGTTAGGAGCCGGGCACTTCGCACAGCGACGCAGCCATGCCGTACCAAGCCCCAACGGTTTTGAGGTCGAGATTCTAGGCGTACTCTGCTTTTCGTTCCATCCGCCCCATTCCGGCCGATTCACTGAACCTCGCCGATCCCCGCGCACTGCATTCGAGATCCAGGAGCGAACATGTTCTATTCCTCGAACGCCCGTCCGACCGTCCAAGCCCCCATCACGCTGTTGGCTTGCATGCTCGTTTTCTTCGCCACCACCGTCGCCCGCGCCACCGATCGGTTCTACCCAGATTTCAGCGTCAAATCCCCGGACAACGCTCTTAAACTCGAAGCAAAGTCACCCGACAACGCCAACACCGGCACCTCCCCGGGCCTCCGCCGGGCGTTCCAATCCAACTTCACCATCCGCGTAACCGACGCCAAATCCGGTCGCGAGCTCTGGGTTCGCAAGCAAGAGTCGAACGAGGCCTCACCCACGAAAGCCTGGCTCCGCAACGACGCCCGCGCCGTCATCCTCGACGGCTGGTACCGCCTCACCGTCGTCGACGCGGCCGGCAAGACCCTCGGCATCGTTCCCATTCTCGACCAAATCCCCGAGAATGAAAAAAACCTCCATGTCAGCAACACCACAGCGGGTCCGTTCTGGGAATGGGGGCCAAGTTCCTTCATCGACGTGAACGGCCGCTCGTACTTCACCAACCTCACCGGCTGGGGTCGACGAATCACCGTTGATCTCAGCACAGGTCAGCCTGTTCCTGACGGTGCCGAACTCCAGAGTGTCATCACCGCCGCACGCGTGCAGGAAACTGCCCAGGCGATGAAAACACTCCGAAAGTTCGACCCCAAAAAAATCGACGTCGACGACACGAACTACGAGTTCCACCGAGAACTCTCCGAAGCGATGCTCATCGTGGCACGCGAGCAAGTCAAAGAGGCCGTTCCGCTCCTACGTGAGATCGAGAAGAGCGACCGCATTCTCAACTCCCGTTCAGGCGGCCCCCGTTCCGCTCCATCGAATGAAATCAGCCCGTGGGCGAGTTCGGAATATACGCTCCGCCTGAACGCACAGACCGCCCTTCGACGCATGGGCTTCCAGCCCGCCGCCCTGCCAGCTACACAACTCCACTTCACCGACGGCCGCCCCGTCCCCGCCTCACCACCGCCCACCAATCGCGCCGCCCGCGTCGCGCTCATTCAGAAAATGGCCTCGCCCAACGAGGTCTACAACGCTGTCGGTGCTCCCGATTGTGTCTCATTCGCCACAGGGAACGTCACCTGGGAGTACGACATCGATACGGAGAAGCCATACACGCTCCGCGTCCAGTGGAAGGGGATCGAACTGCCACTCGTCCAGAGCATCGAAAAAATAGCCCCGCCGGCTTGGAAAACCGACGGCCCCCGATCTCGCTGGTGAGCGCACGTACACAGAAACACACGCCCCTCAGGTCGTTTATCGCAAACGAACTTCCACGCCCCCAAACGAACCTTCAGATCGGTTCCTCAACGTCGTGAGACTCAGAACGGAATGTCCTCTTCCGCAATCTCCTGAGGCTGCGGCGCCGACCCAGCGTTCGTCGGCCGCGTCACGACCCGCGCCCCGCCGCTCGGCCGACCCCCACCCCCACCGCCGCCACCGCCCTGGTCCATCTCGTCGTACCCGCCCGAGGCTTCCACATCGCCGCCCCGGCCGCCACCGCCGCCGCCCGGCTTCGAATCGATGAACTGGAACGTGTCGATCACCACCTTCAGCTTGCTGCGGTTCTCACCGCTGGTCTTGTCCTGCCACTGATCCAGCCGCAACTGCCCCTCGATGAAAATCGGGCGGCCTTTGGTCAGGAACTTCCCGATCGCCTCGGCCGTCTTCCCGAACGCGTCGCAATCCACGAACAGCACGTCTTCCTTCATCTGCCCGTCCGCCGTGCGGTACTTGCGGTTCACCGCGAGCCCGATCTTGGCAATCGCCATGTTGGACGCCGTGTAGCGCACCTCCGGGTCGCGCGTCAGGTTGCCCATCAGAATCACCTTGTTGAAGCTCCCGGCCATACTCGATCCTTTCAAAAACGTGTCGCTGAACGTCGCCGCCGATCACACGTTACGCGGCGAACCGAACCGCACACCTCGCAAGCACCCACTCGGGCCACGCTCAGTATTCGGTCCTCGTTCGGTAGTCTATCACCCCCGAGCCCAAGCCGCAAGCCCTCACCCAAAACCCCACAAACCGACGCAGAACCGACAACCCATCCACGCCCCGACGCCAGTTCACCCAGCCACAAAGCCACTTTGCCACTTTGCCACTCAGCCACTGAGCCACTTCGCCACTTCGCCACTTCGCCACTCAGCCACTTCGCCCCCGACACACAAAAGCAAAAAACCCCGCCGAAGGCCAGCGGGGTCAAAGCACTCAAAAACCACCCGGAAAGATCCTGCTCAGCACTCCCACCCCCCGGCACTCACTTGATAAACAGCAAGTCCCGGTACGTCGGCAGCGGCCACAGCTCGTCCGCCACAATCTCCTCCAGCTCGTCCGCCACCTCGCGCAGGTCCGCCATCGCCGGCTTGACCTCGTCGCGAACGTGCTTGGCATGATCCAGCGGCGTCGCCCCATCGCCATGATGCGACAGCGCCCGGTCCAGCGCTTCCGTCGCGCTCACCAGCCGCCCGACCCGCGCCACATACTCCTCAAGCTGCGCACGCTGATCCGCAACATCCACACCCGCGCCCTGCGTCGCGGCAATCGCCTCCGCCATCCGGCGCTGGTGCGCCATCGCCGCCGGCACGATCTGCGTCCGCGCGATCGACACCATCGTCTCGCCCTCGATGCTCACCTGCTTGACGTACTTCTCCAGGAAGATGTGCCCACGCGCTTCCGTCTCCACGCGCGACAGCACCTTGTACCGGCTGAACAAGTCCCCGGCCTTCTTCTTGAGGAACACAGGCAACGCATCCACGCTGTCACGCATGTGCGGCAGACCGCGCTTCTCCGCCTCCTCGTGCCACGCCTGGCTGTACCCGTCGCCGTTGAAGATCACCCGCTTGTGCTGCTTCACGAGCTTCTTCAAAAGATCGCTGACGACCTTCTGCACCTTCGCCTCGCTGGGGTTCTTACCCAGCGACTTCTCAAGCTGCGACGCAACAAAGTCCAAAGACTCCGCGACGATCGTGTTGAGCACCGTCATAGGCCAGGCGCTCGTCTGGCTGCTGCCCACCGCGCGGAACTCGAACTTGTTCCCCGTGAACGCGAACGGGCTCGTGCGGTTGCGGTCCCCCGCATCCCGCGGCAGGTTGGGCAGCGTCGTCGCCCCCAGATCCAACTGCCCGCCCGTCTTCGTCCGACGACGCATCCCCGACTCGATCTGCTCGACAATGTCCGTCAGCATGTCACCCAGGAAGATCGAAATGATCGCTGGCGGCGCCTCGTTCGCGCCCAACCGATGGTCGTTGCTGGCGCTGGCGATCGACGCCCGCAGCAGGTCCGCGTGCAAGTCCACCCCGCGGATCACCGCCGTGAGGAAGACCAGGAACTGCATGTTCGTGTGCGTGTCCTCGCGCGGGTCGAGCAGGTTGATCCCCGTGTCGGTGGACATCGACCAGTTGTTGTGCTTGCCGCTGCCGTTGATCCCCGCGAAGGGCTTCTCGTGCAGGATGCACTGCAAGCCATACCGCGGCGCCACGCGCTTGAGCGTCTCCATGATCAGCATCTGGTGATCGCACGCCACGTTGGCGTTCTCAAAGATCGGCGCAATCTCGAACTGCGCCGGCGCAACCTCGTTGTGCCGCGTCTTCACCGGAACGCCCAGCAGGCACAGCTCCCGCTCGCTCTCCGCCATGAAGCTCAGCACCCGCGCCGGGATCGACCCGAAGTAGTGGTCCTCAAGCTGCTGCCCCTTCGGGGGCTTCGCACCGAAGAGCGTCCGATCACAGTGCAGCAGGTCAGGTCTCGCGAAGTACAGGTTCCGATCAACCAGGAAGTACTCCTGCTCAGGCCCCAGCGTCGTGTTGATCCGCGCCACGCCCTGATCCGTCTTGAAGATCCGCAGGATCCGCATCGCCTGCGTGCTCAGCGCCTCGATCGACCGCAGCAGCGGCGTCTTGTTGTCCAGCGCCTCGCCGGTCCAGCTCACAAACGCCGTGGGAATACACAGCGTCGTGTTCGGCCCTGATCGGTTCAGGAACACCGGGCTGGTGGGGTCCCAGGCGGTATAGCCACGCGCCTCGAACGTCGCCCGCAGACCGCCCGAGGGGAAACTCGACGCGTCGGGCTCGCCCTGCGTCAGCGCGCCGCCCGAGAACTGGCTCATCACGCTCCCCGAACCGTCCGGCGTGATGAACGAGTCGTGCTTCTCCGCCGTCAGCCCCGTCAGCGGCTGGAACCAGTGGGTGTAGTGCGTCGCGCCGCGCTCAACCGCCCAGTCCTTCATCGCGCTGGCAACAACGTCCGCGAGCTGCGCATCGAGCCGCTCGCCCTTCTTGATCGTCCGCATCAGCCGCTGAAAAACGTTCTTGGGCAGACGTTCGCGCATCGCCTTCTCGCTGAAGACGTCAGCGCCGAAGATCTCCTCGACCTTGTACGCCTGCTGCTGGCCGGCCGCATGATCTCGCCAACTCGTTGCCGCCGAAATTGCCTCGTAACGCGCCTTGGTCATGGTTGCCTCCAGCGAGCCAAAAACAAAAACACACACGCCGCGATTCCAGGGCACACGCCCGAAACCGACGGCTGGACTGACCGAGCATGAACTTGAAATCCCGGTCCCCCGATCGTTGCACCCAAACCCACCGCGTCAAGCACCAGACGTCCGCACCACCATGCATTGTGGATAACTCCGACCGTTCACGACCCATTTCTTCTCCCTTGCCCCCAGCCCCCCACTCACGCTCGCCCAGATTGGCCCACCGCTGCGCGCAATCTGCTGCCCATCAGCACATTCGTCGCAAAACCCGCGTGCCGCCCGCAAAGCCTGAAGTAGACTCCCCACGCAGTGCCGGGCCAACGGGGGACCCGCTCAGCGTTCACAACCGGTGCCGGCCATCGCCCACGCGTACACGCCGGCCCACATTTTCAGGGGGGTTCCATGATCTCACGCTTCCGTCCGTCCGCACTTTTCGCACGCGCACCGCGATCCCGCGCGATCTCGCCGCTGCTCGTGCTCGTCATGCTTACGTTCACCTTGCTCACGAGAGCCTGCGCCGCACCGCCGAACCTCGAGCCCTTCGCCGCCGCGACGCACGAACTCACCAACACAGCCCGAGCGTTAGGCCCGAAGGTGAAGAGCACGCTACAGATGGCGAATCTGCCAACCCAGGTCGATCGCTTCGAGCGCGCGTGGTCGGCTCGGGTCAAAGCTCTGGAATCGCTCAACCGCTACGCCGACGATCTGAACTCGATCGCACAGAGCGCCCAGACCCAGCCCGAACGCCTGCGCCGCTACAGCGATTCGCTCGCGGCCCTCGCCAGCGCGTTCTCGCCCGTACCGGGGAACGTCGCGATCTTCGCCGCTGCATCTTCCGCCGCGGATCTGCTGAGCCTCCAAGCCGCTCGCGCACGCGCGAATAGCTCGCTCGCGCACGCCGCGGCTGCGGCGCTCCCGAGCGTCGATCTGCTGACCGACGCACTTCGTGACGACCTGCTCGATATCGAAGAACTGATCCAAACGTGCCACGCCGCGGCACTGCTTCAGCCCGGCGCGACCGATCAATCCGTACACATCGACGCGGCCTTCGCGCACGCGCTCGACACGATCAGAACACTGCGTGAGGCACTGCACGCGTGGAAAGGGCTTCACGCCGCCGCGGTGAAGGCGATATCCAGCAACACCGAGCCGGACGCCCGCGAGGTCGAAACCGCCGCGGCGCGTCTGCGCTCCTTGATTCAGAAAGCGGGTGGGCAATGAACGGACTGGAATCCTTCACGAACGGGCCCGAGAGCACGGGCGAAACCTTTGCACATTGGCGCAATCGGCTGATCGAGCACCTCCGCTCGGCCCCGCCGATCGATCCCGGACCTGAGGGCAACGCTCAGCGGGCGCTGGTCGAATCGCTGCGGGCGATACTTATCGCGCAAATCGACGCTCGATTGGATCGGCTCGAATCGAGGACCGAAGCGATCGACGCCGTGGGCGAGTCGCTCAACCCGCCTGTCTCTGATGCGAGTTGAGCCTGCGCGAATCGAGGAAACTGTAGCAAAAACAAACCGCGGCCCCGGTCGTCCTGACCGGGGCCGCGTTCTCGGGAGGCTTCTGTTGTGCTCCTGCCGATCGACTTACACCTTGAAGCGACCGACCAGCGTCGCGAGGTTCTGGGCCTGCTCGGAGAGCTGCGTGGCAGCCTGGGCCGCCTGCTGCGCACCCGCGGTGGATTCACGCGTCACCGCGCTGATCTGCTCCACGCTCTTGGCGATCTGCTCGCCCGCGGCGGACTGCTGCTGGCTGGCGGTGGCGATCGACTGCACCATGCCCTGCAGCGACTTCGAGCCGCTGACGATCGTCTCCAGCGCCGAGCCGGCGGAGTTGGCCAGATCGACGCCCTTGCTGACCTTGTTCGTCGAGGCGTTGATGATCTGGACGCTCTCGCCCGTGCCCGTCTGGATCTCGCGGATGCTCTTGGCGACTTCTTCCGTCGCCTGCGTGGTGCGCTCGGCGAGCTTGCGGACCTCGTCGGCGACCACCGCGAACCCGCGACCGTGCTCGCCCGCCCGCGCCGCTTCGATCGCGGCGTTGAGGGCCAGCAGGTTCGTCTGGTCCGCGATGTCGTTGATCACGCTGATGATCTGGCCGATCTGCTCGCTCTTATGACCCAGCGCGCCCACGGCCTTGGCGCTCTCGGTCACCTGCGAGGCGATCTGCTTCATCTCTTCGATGGTCTGGTGAACCACCGTGCCGCCGTTGGTCGCCTGCTTGCCCGAGTCCTCCGCGGCCTGGGCGGCGTCGGCGGCCTTGCGGGCAACCTCCACCACCGAGGCGCTCATCTCCTCGACCGCGGCGGAGACCTGACCGGTCTGCTCTTCCTGCTTCGACAGGCCCGAGGCCATTTCCTCGGCGGAACTGGCGATCTCGCTGGCGGCGGCGGCGACCTGCTGGCTCGACGACGCGCACTCCTTCACGAGCTTCTGCAGGTTGCCCGCAACCGTGTTGAAACTGGCGGAAAGCTGCCCGATCTCGTCCTCACGCGTGGTCTGCATGCGGACGGTCAGGTCACCACCGGCGACATTCTGGAACAGGCCGACCAGGGCCGCGATCGGCTGGCTGATGGTCTTGCGGAGCATGTAGACGAAGAGGCCCACCGCACCGACAACCACGGGGACGGTCCACATCATGCCGGACTTGAAGAACCCGGCGACCTGCTCGTCCATTCCCTGCAGGGGCATGGCGATCTCGAACGCGCCGTGCATGTCGCCGACCTTCCAGTTTTCCATCTTGTGCCCGAGTGGGTCGAGCCCGTCGAAGGAGCCGTCGGCGCTGCGCTTGTCGTACTTGGCGGGGTCGCCGTGGCACATCATGCAGTTGGAATCGAGCTTGATGGCGCGGACGTAGTGCAGGGTGTTGGTTTCGGTGTTGATGCGACCGAGGTGCTCTTCTCCGCCTTCGAGCACCTGCTTGGTGAGATCTTTCAGAAGCTGCGCGCGGAACGAACCGGGCTCGGGCTCGTTCTTGGGGTTGCGCGCGTCGAAGGCGACGACCTTGAAGTCGACGCCCTGCTTCTTCGCGGCTTCACCGGCGGCCGTCCAACCGGCGACGACGGGGATGGCGTTGAAGAACTTGGTCTCTTTGAGGGGCTTGCCCGCCTTGGCTTCGTCGAGGGCTTCCTGGACGAGCTGATCGACATCGAAGGCACCCATGGCCATGAGCTTGCCGACGTGGTTCTTGGTTTCATCGGCCAGCGCGGTGAACTGCGAAGCCTCGTCGGTCAGTTCGTGCTGGATGTCGCGCTTGTACCCGGTCATGAAGACCGTGTAGTTGATCGCCACCACCGCGACGAGGATCGTCACAGTCGCGGCGATGATCTTGACCGACATACTCAGTTTCTTCAGTTGATTCATGGGCCGTGCCTCCGCCCCGCTCTGCGCGGGCTGGGTTTCGCCGACTCACTTTGGCTGTCTCGGCACACTCACGAGGCAGTCGGTGCGCGGCCGCCGGAGAACCGGCCCAAGCCGCGGGGCGTGATCGAGATTTCGACTGGTGGAAATCCCGGGATCACTGAAGGCGCGAGGCACCGAACACAATCCACCGTTTCGGGGGGTGGGCGGGGCGGGTTATGCTTGAAATGCCATACAGCCCGAATTGAACGATCCTTTGCAGATGCTCGCAAAGCGTGCAAAACGGGCCATTCTGGGACAGTTTTTCATCGTCTTCATCCGCCGCGACCAAAGCAGGGTTTCTCTGTACACTGGCGGTTCACGTGGCGTTCGGTGCAAAGCCCGTTCTGGGTTTCGCGTCGGTGCCTGGTCTTGTCTTCGGGCCGATCGGCCCGTTCATTGTCTGCGGGAGCCCTGAAGATGCGAAATGCGTGCGAGTCGGCCATCGGTGCAGGGCGGGTGAGCGGCGGGGTGCATGGTCAACGGGTTGAACAGTTCAAAGCCTCGAACGGGCGTGCTCGACGCCTGTTGGTGTGGGCTTCGATCGCGGCGCTGGTGCTGAGTGCCGGCGGGTGCGGGAAGGGTGCCGGCGGCGGCGAGGCCGGGACGGCCAACTCGGGCAACTCGAATGCGGCCCCGGTGGTCGTGGGCGCCAAGCCCAAGGCGTGGACCGGGTACCTCGATGGCAAGCCGATCGAGGTGGCGAAGGGGACGCTGGGCGATGAGGCGACCATCGAGCGGATCATCGAAGAGGGAACGAAACGCAACCAGGTGATGAACCACCTGGAGCACCTGACTCAGAATATCGGCTCGCGCCTGACGGGCAGCAAGCGGGCGCTGAAGGCCAACGAGTGGACGCGCGACCGATTCGCGGCGTGGGGACTTTCCAATGCCCATCTGGACCAGTGGGGAACGGTCGGGGTGGCGTTTGATCGCGGGCCGAGCACGGGTGATCTGTACGTGGAAGAGAACGTGCGTATCCGGCGGCAGGTGGCGGCGGAGCAGGGCAAGGAGCCGACGGCTCCGCCGAAGCTTCGCAAAGCACGCGGGCTGGAGTTCACCACGCTGAGCTGGACGCGCGGGACGAACGGGCCTGTGCGGGGCGAGGTGATCCGCATGCCCAAGACTGTAGAAGAACTCGAGGGCATCAAGGACAAACTGAGCGGTGCGTGGGTGCTGATCCCCGCGGGTGCGCCGGGCGGGATGCGGGATATCCGCGGGCGGGTGGCGGATCAGTACGCCGACCGGGCGAAAGCACGCGAGGCGGCGGCGAAGGGCGAAGAACTGAAGGACCCGACGATGATGCAGCGGGTGGCGGTGCTGCCCGTGGCGGGGTTCATCAGCAGCAGCCGGGATGAGCGGGTGTGGACGGGTGGGATCCGCGGCTGGCGCGAACTGACGATGGAGACGATCCCGCCTGAGGTGCACGTGCAGGTGCGGATGAGCGATTACGACTATCTCAACTCACGCATCACCGACGGCGAGCGGGTTTGGGCGGAGTTTGACCTGAAGCACGAGTTTGCGCCCGGGCCTGTGCCTGTGTACAACACGGTGGCGGAGATCCGCGGGACCGAAAAGCCTGACGAAGTTGTGTTCGTCTCGGGACACTTGGACTCATGGGACGGCGTGGGGAGCCAGGGCGCGACGGATAACGGCACCGGGAGCGCGGTGACGCTCGAGACGGCGCGGATCCTCATGGCCAGCGGCGCGAAGCCCAAGCGGACAATTCGGTTTATCTTGTGGACCGGCGAAGAGCAGGGCCTGCTGGGCTCGGCGAGTTATGTCGAGCGGCACAAGAAGGAATGGGACACGTGGTCGGCGTGCTTCGTCGACGACGGCGGGACGGACAGCCAGGGCGGGCTCGGCGCGTCGACCGATGAGATGGCGCGTGTGCTCGTAGCGGCGACGGCGCCGGTGAACGGCTTGTTCTTTGACTCCGCGGACGGAAAGGCGCTGAACGTGAACGTGCGGATGGTCAGGAGCCTCCGCGACGGCGTCGGCGGCAGCGATCACGCGAGCTTTGTGCGTGCGGGAATTCCGGGGTTCTTCTGGGATGAGGTCGGGCGTGCGGACTACGGCTTCGGCTGGCACACGCAGAACGACAAGTTCACGCTGGCGATCCCGGAGTACCTCAAGCAGTCGGCGACGTGCTCAGCAATCACGGCGTATCGGCTGGCGTGTGCGCCGGAGTTGTTGCCCAGAGAGCCCAAGAAGGCCGAGAGCGAGGGTGAGGAAGATTCGCCTCGACCTCGGCGTGGGCAGGAAGGCTCGGGGGGTGCGGCGGGTTCGGGGGGCGGTGCGGGGTGGGCCGAGGGCGGAAAGGCGGCGGCGCGAGGGGGGGATATTCAGCTTCGCGCCGCGGCCCTGGAGGGACGCGATCGAATTGCTGGCGATCTCGTTACCTTGCGCCACGCCCTTGAGGATCTGGCCTTGGTAATTTTCGGCGAATTTTTCGGTCACGTCGCGGAACGCGGCCGTCTTTTGATTGCGGAAATCGATCACAGGCTGAGCGGCCTGCGAGATAGACGCTGCCATCGGGATTCTCCAGTGGCGTTGGTTTTCAAGACAATCAGTATAGTTAATGGCCGTTTACCAAGTCAACGACCGAGTCGCAATCCTGGATGGGAATTGCACTCGTTAAGTCCGCAAAATTTATTGGATTTGGGAAGCGAGGCGCCTTGGCGCCCTGGAAATTGGCTGGGGGACTAGGATTCGAACCTAGACAACCAGAGTCAGAGTCTGGGGTCCTACCGTTAGACGATCCCCCAGCGGGACGCGTCCGCCGGACGGGGCGAAACCCCGACCGAGCGGCGCTGTCTATATCGCCCTTCGCCCGGATCGTCAAACCCGGTTACAGTACTGGTCAAAATAGCGACGCGAACTTGGGGAGTTGCTTCTGTGGAGACGGCGCAAGCCCGAAGGGACGAGGGGCCGATACTCGCGGCCCTCGACCTCGGCACGAATAATTGCCGTCTGTTGATCGCCAAACCGGCCCCGGACGGGTTCCGGGTGGTGGACGCGTTTTCGCGCATCGTGCGCTTGGGCGAAGGGCTGGAACGTAGCGGCAATCTCGCCGAAACGGCGATGGTTCGCGCGTTGGACGCGCTTCATGTCTGCGCGGCCAAAATGGACCGGCGCGGCGTGACTAGTTTTCGTGGCGTGGCGACCGAAGCCTGCCGTCGGGCCGAAAACGGGGCGGCCTTCCTGTCGCGCGTGCGCGAGGCGACGGGCATCGAGCTCGAGCCCATCGCGGCGGACGAGGAGGCGGATCTCGCCTTGGCCGGCTGCGCGGCGCTGCTCGACGCGGGCAAGCCGCACGCCATCGCCTTCGATATCGGCGGCGGCTCGACCGAAGTGATGTGGCTGGAACGCGACGGCGATTCGTGGCGGCGGATCGATTTCGTGTCGCTGCCGCTGGGCGTCGTGGCGATTGCCGAGCGCTTGGGCCCCGACAAAATCGCCTGCGAGGCCTATCAAGCCGCCGTCGCCGATATCTCGGCACGCTTGGCCGAACTCGACGCGCGCCACGATATCGGGGCCCAAATCGCGGCCGGGAATGTCGAGATGGTCGGCACGTCGGGCACGGTCACCACGCTGTCGGGCATCGCGATGGGCTTGCAGCGCTACGAGCGCGCGTTGGTCGACGGCTCATGGCTCGATTTCGCGCAGATCAAGGCACTGTCGGCGGACCTCGCCGCCGCCGATCTGGAAGGGCGCGCGCGGCACGGCTGCATCGGGCGCGAACGCGCCGATCTGGTCGTCGCGGGCTGCGCGCTGCTGGAGGGGATTTGCGCGCGCTGGCCGGTCGGGCGTCTGCGCGTCGCCGATCGGGGCTTGCGCGAAGGCATTCTGATGGGTCTATTGCGCGGGCATGAGTGATTCCCGCCGCCTCGCCGAACGCCTGAAGACCGCCAAGGGCCGTTCCACATCGCAGCAGAACTGGCTGCGCCGCCAGCTCAACGATCCTTACGTCGGCAAGGCGAAGGATGCGGGCTATCGCAGCCGCGCGGCCTTCAAGCTGATCGAGATCGACGCCAAGGTGCGGCTGTTCCGCCCGGGCATGAAGATCGTCGATCTGGGTGCGGCCCCCGGCGGATGGACGCAAGTCGCGATCGAACGCAAAGCCGGTACGATCGTCGCGCTCGATATCCTCGAGATGGATCAATTGCCCGGCGCCGTCGTGCTGCAAGCCGACTTTCTCGATCCCGCCGCGTCGGAAAAGGTCAAAGCTGCGTTGAACGGTCCGGCCGATCTGATCCTGACCGACATGGCGCCGTCGACGACCGGCCATCGCGAGACCGATCATTTGCGGATTATCGCGCTGGTCGAAGCGGCGTTCGAGTTCGCCTGCGACGTGTTGAAACCGGGCGGCGCCTTCGTCGGCAAGCTGCGCCAGGGCGGCGAGGAGCAGCAACTGATGAAGGCGGTGCAGGCGCGTTTCGCCAAGCTCCAGCGCATCAAGCCGCCCTCCAGCCGATCCGAGTCGGCGGAGTTTTACTTCGCCGCGACCGGCTTCAAAGGCTGATTTCCCCGTCATTTCAACGCGATTCGACCCCATTTCGATCTTCACGAACGGGGTGTATAGATGCGCGCCACTTCCCGCGACCCCAGGAGGCGGCATGCATATCCGCGAAGCGCTTACGTTCGACGACGTCCTTCTGGAGCCCGGCGCCTCCGCCGTTTTGCCCGGCGACGTCACCACCCGGACGCGGATCACCCGCAATATCGAACTCGGCATTCCGCTCGTGTCTTCGGCGATGGACACGGTGACGGAAAGCGCGCTCGCCATCGCGATGGCGCAAGCCGGCGGCATGGGCGTCATCCACAAGAATCTCGATATCGAGCTTCAGGCGCAGGAAGTGCGCAAGGTGAAGAAGTTCGAAAGCGGCATGGTCGTCAATCCGCTGACCATCCGCCCGGACGCCACGCTGGCCGATGCGCTGCAGATGATGGCGGCAAATCACATCTCCGGCATTCCGGTCACCGAAGCGAATGGCCGCCTCGTCGGCGTGCTGACCAACCGCGACGTGCGCTTCGCCAGCGATCCGCGCCAGAAGGTCAGCGAGTTGATGACCCGCGACAAGCTGGTCACCGTGACCGAGGGCGTGTCGAAGGAAGAAGCCAAGCGCCTTCTGCACCAGCATCGCATCGAGAAGCTGGTCGTCGTCGACCAATCCTATCGCTGCA
>JACVCS010000146.1 GCA_016741915.1 Phycisphaerales bacterium
GCGGCGATTTCGTCTTCCCTTAAGCGTGGGTCGCTCCGCCCCCCCCCGCCCCCCGCCCCCCCCGCGCCGCCGTTGGTTGCTTCGACGCCGCAGACCACGCGGACGAGAGGGGTGATGAGGATGCCGTCGAGCACGGTGCGCAGCGGGCCCATGGCGCGGACGACGGTGAGCACGCTCTGGGCAAACCAGGCGCAGAACTGCACACGTTGCCGCGCCGCGAGGACCTTGCTGATGACTTCGCCCGCGACGGTCATGACCACGACGTTGAAGGCCACGAGCACGATCGACCAGAGCTGTGACGTGACGGATTCTTCGAGCACCGCCGTGAGGACCATGAAGAGCGTCGTGCTGATCATGTTGACGAAGAGGAGGCTGACGAGCGTGGCCCGCGGGCGGGCGAGCAGTTCATGCGCGGCCCGTGCGGCGGCGGGGTTGAGCTTGCGCAGGCGAAGCCGGTCCTGATAGCTGAGGCTGTAGAGCGCGGTCTCCATCGACGCACACCACGCCGCGAGGACGACGAGCGCGGGAAGGACCAGCAGGATGACGATCGTGGCAAGGTCCATCGCGATCTAGATGCCTCCCCCGCCGAGTCCTGCTTCCCCGCCGAGAGCCCGCTCGCGGAGCTGCTCGACGAGTCGTTCGACATAGCGCCAGGCGTTCAGGCGCGTGCGGATGGCTTTGAGGACCGCGTGCACGTTCGCGTTGGTCGCGTTGCTCGTCGGGTTCGCGTTGGTCACTTCGGCGAAGAGCTTGCCGACTTCCGCGGCGTGAGCGGCACGCTGCTCGGCGGCCCAGGCTTCCCAGCGTGCGAGGGCTTGGCGGGCTGTTTCGGGCCCGCGCGACACGGCTTCGTTCAGTTCCGCGTCGATGCGCTCGCGGGTTTCCATCATCTCCATGAGGAACCCCGCGGGGAGGGAACGGTCGTCGGTCTTTTCGGCCCCGCCGAGCCGACGGAGCAGGGCCGTCGCCCGCGACTCGGGGTTTTCGAGTTCGAGCTTGGCCGCGTTCAAGCGCGCCGCGAGGGCCTCGGCGTCGTTGTCGTCTTCGTCTGTTCCGGCGGTGGGCCCATCCAAGGCCGCACGATCCGGATGGGCCGCGGCGATCTTGCGCAGGAACGCCGATCGCACCGCCGCGGGGTCCAGATCGAACCGCGCCGGCACGCCCAGCAGATCAAAGCTATCCATCGCACGCGCACTCATCGGGCCCATCGTACACGGACGGCGAAGCACCGACCCGCTAAAGGTCGGCAGCGCACGCCCGACGGCCGGATGACGCACGCAGCGGCCGAAAACCCCCTATCCTGTCGCCAAGTCCCAAAGTTCTCACACGACCCAACCTTCAACCCTCTCCGTTCTCCTTCGCGCCTTCGCGTCTTCGTGCAAAAACTTCCCCCTGTTTCCCCCCTCGATCCCTTGATCCCTCGGTCCCTCGATCCCATCCCCCAAGCAGGAGCCCGCCTTGCCCAAGCACATCGGCATCGCCGCCGTCAGCCCCGAGGGTGCCGCCCTCTGCTACCGCGACATTTTTCGCTACGCGGGCGAAGTCCTCGGCGAGACCGGGCACCCGATCGTCACGATCCACAACGAGCCGTTTGAGAGCTACCTCGCGGCGGTGCAGCGCGACGATTGGCACGCGGTGGGCGAGCTGCTGATCAAGTCTGCTGAAGTCCTCGCGAAGGCCGGGGCGGCGTTCTGCATTACGCCGGACAACCTCATGCAGCACGCGGTCCAGCTGGCCGAGCCGCGGAGCCCGATCCCCTGGCTGACGATGACCGATCTCGTCGCGGAGGCGATCACCACCGACAAGCGCAAGACCGTCGGCATCATCGGCACGAAAATGGTCTGCTTCGGCTCGACGTACCAGACCGTGCTGGGCCTGAAGGGCGTGAAGGTCATCGCCCCGAACGAAGCCGACGCGGACGCGATCAACCGCATCATCTTCGACGAACTCGTCCACGGCGTCGTCACCGACACGTCGCGCGATCTGGTCTTCGCCGTGGTGCGCAGACTCGCCGAACGCGGGGCCGAGGGGGTGATCCTGGGCTCGTCTGAAACCCCGCTGCTGATCGACGAAGTGACCTCGCCGATCCCGGCGTACGACGCGACGGCGTTGCTGGCGGAAGGTGCCGTGCGCCGGGCGGTGGGGTGAGGGATCAGTGCTGAGCGATGCGTGCTGAGTGCTGAGTTCAAGGCTGGATTCAACGCGGAGGTCGCGGAGGGCGCGGAGGAAGACGGAGAAGCGTGCTGAGCGGGGGGAGGGCAGTACTGAGCGATGAGTGCTGCGTGCTGAGTTTGAAGCCTTGCGCTTTGAGTTCTGAGCTTTGAGCTTTGAGTCTTTGCCAGCACCGCCGCGTGAGGCGAAAAGTTCTTGGACCTTGGCACATCAGCATCGCCGGCGGGGTTTGGCCCCGCCCCGACCGGCGTTTCGGCGCTGCCAACGCCAAAATCGGCTTTTCTTGGGCCAAACTCGATTTCCCGAGCGGGCGAATCGGTCGTCGTTTGGGTCGCTTGAATCATCCAAGCGGCCGCTTTGGTTCCTGACGTGGCCGCTTTGATCATTAATGTGGCCGCTTAGGTTCCTCAAGCGGCCGCTTGAACTCCTGACGTGGCCGCTTAGGTTCCTCAAGCGGCCGCTTGAACTCCTGACGTGGCCGCTTAGGTTCCTCAAGTGGCCGCTTGAACTCCTGACGCGGCCGCTTTGATTCCTCACGTGGCCGCTTGGATTATTGACGCGGGCACAAAAACTCTTCCCGCGGCCGCCGGAACTCCTCCGGCGGGCACCTTCGTCATTCATCCGTTCGGGTCCGATATCGACGTGAGCGCTTGAACATTCGGCTCTGTCGCCGTGCGTCTTCGGGTTCAGACCAAAGGCATTCACCACGGAGTCACGGAGGCACGGAGGGGGGGAAAGAGAAAAGCTGTAAAGGGCAAAGCAGCAAAGCAGCAAGATGGAAAAACCTCGGCCCACATCCCTCTCACTCTCCCCTTCTGATCTCCTCTGTTTTCCTCTGCGTCCTCCGCGAACTCTGCGTTGATTCTGATCTTGTTCAGAACCTCAGCACTCAACACTTACGACTCACCACTCCGCCTTCTTCTCCGCGCCTCTGCGCCTCTGTGGTGAAAACCCCTGTCTTCCGTCTCGCGACTCGAGTCTCGCGACTCGCGACTTTCCCCTCACAGCCCAGCCGCGCTCATCCACGCGCTCGGCGGTTTGCCCAGCGCCGAGGCGATGTCGACCAGACTTTCCAAACTCGGCAGGTGCGTGCCGCGCTCGATGCTGGAGAGCTGGCTGACGGAAATCCCCGAGCGCTCGCTGAGGTCCTTCAGCGTCCATGCCCGCTCGGTGCGGGCGAGGCGGATCTGTCGGCCCAGCTCGACCCGCAGGCGATCGTGCGGCCTTTGCCCCAGCCCCAGACTGCTCGCCGCCTGCGACAACACGCGCTTGAGCTCGTCGATCGAAAAAGGCTTGGCGAGGTAGTCGAAGGCGTCGTGCTTGAAGGTTTGGCGCATCGAGTCCATCGACGGGTACCCCGTCACGACGATGACGCACAGCTTCGGCCAGCGGCGTCGAAGCTCCGCAAGCACCGCCTCGCCGCGCGTTCGGCCCATGTTGATGTCCAGCAGCACCAGGTCGGGCATCGCCGATTCGTTCACACCCCCCGCGCCCGCGGGCGAACCTGCGCTGATAGACGGAGACGGCGATGCTGACGAACCCGCGAAGCCGCCCGACGTGGCCGCCGCCGACGCGGTGGTGCCGTGCGGGTCGATGAGCGCGTAGAGCTCCTCGGGCGTGGCGACGGCGGTGATCTCGTGCCCCTCGGCGGCGAGGATCGATTCGAGGTACTGCCGAAAGTCCTCGTCGTCGTCGAGGGCGTAGATCCGCAGCGGTGGAGTCGGTGGGGTGGGGGGAATCGGCGCAGCAGCAGGAGCGGGATGAGTGATGGTTGAAGCGGTTGGAGGAG
>JACVCS010000054.1 GCA_016741915.1 Phycisphaerales bacterium
CCCGGCCCCCCCCCTCGCCGGGCCTCCCGGGTTCGGTGCTCAGTTCCATCATTCCTAGGGGCCCACCCCCCCCACCCCCAATCCCCTTCACTTTTTTCCTCCGGCGCCGACCAGTTCCGGTGTGGTCAAGTGGCAACGTGGTCCAGTGGCAAAGTGGCAAAGTGCGCCGCCCAACCCCCAACCCCCCGCCAGTTCGCCACTCAGCCACTCAGCCACTTCCCGTTTCATCTGGCACCGCCCTTGCTCCCTCATCCCTCGCGGGCGGAGCCCGCCGTTCCCTGTCCACGCCCCTCCATCCACCCTTCATCCGTCGCGAGGATCGCCCATGGATGCACCCAAACCCCTCAACCCCCACACCCCACACACCTCTCCCCCGCCTTCACTACACGCCAACACACCCCGCTCACTCAACCACCTCGGCGCCCGCATCCGCCATCTCGCCCAACTCGCCGCCAGCGAGCACCACGCACGCCTGCTCACCACGCAGGCCCGCGCCACCCTTGCGCTCACCGCGCAATCCACCACGGAGGCCCGCGCATGAACTACGGCCTTTACCTCTCCGCCTCCGGCATGCAGACCTCCATGTACCGCATGGACGTCGCCGCCAACAACCTCGCCAACCTCCAGACCATCGGCTACAAGCCTGACTCCGCCGCCGTGCGCCAACGCGACACAGCCAAAGTCGAAGACCGCCTCTCCTCTCTCCCCTCCAACCAACTCCTCGAAGCCCTGGGTGGAGGCGTCCTCATCGCCCCCAACCGCGTCTCCACCACCCAAGGCTCCATCGAAACCACCCCCAACCCCTTCGACCTCGCCATCACCGGCGACGGCTTCTTCGTCGTCCGCGATCGGAACACCGGCACCGCCGAGGACTTCAAACTCACCCGCGACGGCCGCCTCACCCTCAACGCCAAGGGCCAACTCGTTCAGGCCTCCTCGGGCCTCCCCGTCCTCGATACCTCCGACTCCCCCATCGTCCTCAACCCCGCCCAGCCCGCCCGCATCGATACCGACGGCACCATCCGCCAGGGCCCCGGCGGCGGCGCCATCATCGCCCGCATCCAGATCGCCTCCATCGCAGACAACACCCAACTCCGCAAGGCCGGACAAAACCTCCTGAGCGCCCCGGGCGAAATCCTCGCCCGCCGAACCCCCTCCACCGCGCAGCTCCAGCAAAGCGCCGTCGAACGCTCCGCCGTGGACCCCATCAAGGCCACCCTCGACGTCTCCAAAGCCGAATCAGGCGTCTCCCGCGCCGCCCGCATGATCCAGATGCACGACGAAGTCATGCAAAGAACCATCAGCACCTTCGGCCGAGTCGGCTAACTCGTGGTTCCCGTCTTCATTTGCTATTTGGCCATTTGCCATTTGGCCATTTGGCTTCACCTGGCACACCCCTTGCGAAAAGACCCCCACCATGTCCATCACCGCCCTTCAGTCCGCCTCTTCGGGTCTCTCCGCCCTCAACACCCATCTTGAGGTCATCTCCAACAACCTCGCCAACGTCAACACCCCCGCCTACAAGACCAGCCGGACCAACTTCCAGGACCTCCTCTACGTCGAAAAACAGCAGCCCGGCGTCGAAAACGCCCAGGGCGACCAGCGTCCCATCGGGCTCTACATCGGTCTGGGCGTCAAAGCCACCGGCACCCAGGTCGACTTCAAACAAGGGCCCCTCCTCGACACCGGCCGCGAGCTCGATGTCGCCATCCAGGGCAACGGCTTCTTCCGCGTCCGCGTTCAGGACCAGATCGGCGACGGCTTCGCCTACACCCGCTCCGGCTCCTTCGCCGTCAACTCCGACGGCGAGATCGTCCTCGCCTCCGACCAGGGCCGCCGACTCGAACCCAACATCGTCATCCCCGAAACCGCCACCAAGCTCTCCATCGATTCCACCGGGCGGGTCTTCGTTCAGCTCCCGAATCAGGTCGGCCTCGAACAGATCGGGCAGCTCGAACTCGCCACCTTCATCAACCCCGCGGGCCTGAAGCAGATCGGCGAGAGCCTCTACGCCGAGTCCGCCGCTTCCGGCGCACCCACCCTGGGCAACCCGGGCGTCGATCAACGCGGCACCGTCACCCAGCGCTTCCTCGAAGGCTCAAACGTCGACCCGACCTTCGAGCTCATCGACCTCATCCGAACCCAGCGGGCCTTCGAGATGAACTCCAACACCATCCGCGCCGCCGATCAGGTCCTCCAGACCGTCGCCCAGCTCCGCCGCTAAGCCTGAAATCACCGCGAACTGAACCTCCGAACGCAGGACGCACCCGGAGAACCACGCATGACGCGATACGCCACCAACCTGCTCCTGCCGCTGCTGGCCTTGACGCTGACGCCCGCGACCTTCGCGCCGGGGTTCTTCACCCCCGCGCAGGCCCGCGCCGCACGCGCCGAGTCCACCGCGGTGGTCCTCAAGCCCGCAGCGACGCTCCCCCGCGTCGCCGCCGACACCACTAATGCGCAAGACCTGCGCCTGAGCGACATCGCCGAAGTCACCGGCCCCGACGCCCACCGCCTGAAGAACGCCGTCGTCCTGACCAGCGACGACCTGGCCAAGGCCGACTTCTCCCGCGGGCTGGCCGTTGAGCTCGAACAGGTCCGCGAGGCGATTTCCCGCATCCCGGGCGGCATTTCCTGGGGCCGCGTGACCCTCTCGGGCTCCACGTGCCTGCTCCGGAAAGCCGACGATCTGAGCAACGTCCCCGCCGGCCCGCCCGTCCCCGAGTTTGTCCCGGGTCGCAAGCAGATCAGCCAACCCGCGGCCGAGGTTTCCCAAACCACCCTGCGGGGCATCATCGCCTCTCGTCTGGCCGAGTTGCAGGGCGTGACGCTGGGCGATCTGCGGATCAAAGTCGCCAGCCCCACGCGCGCCGACGAGGCGTATCTGGACGTGCCGATGGGCAGCGATCAGCGGGTGGAGATCACCCCCGGCGCGAGGAACTCCAGCCGAATGCCCCTGAACGTGGACGTGTACCAGGGGGACCGGCTGGTGGAAAATCGCCAGTACACCGCGGAAGTTCAGGTCCGTCGCTGGGTGGTGGTGCCGATGGGCACGATCGAGCGCGACCAGATCATCACCGAAGAGGATTTCAAGCGTGAGCAGCGCTGGGTCAGCCCCGCCGCCGACGCACCCGCCGACGTCACCCAGGTCATCGGGGCGACCCCCCGGCGTCGGCTTGAGGCCGGTCGGATCATCACCGCGCAAGACCTGCAGTCGCCGGTGGTTGTCCAGAAGGGCGAGACGGTCTGGGTCCACTGCCTGTCGGGGGGCTTCGTGATCAAGACCAAGGCCCGGGCGATGAGTGCCGGGCGTGACGGGCAGCTCGTGGCCTTTCAGACCGAGGGGAACCCCCTGGCCCCCGGTGCGCGTTCGACAAGCTTTCAGAATAAAAAGACCTTCATGGCCCGCATGTCCGGGCGCGGGGTGGCCGTGATCGAGCTGCAACCGTCAACCGCGCTGGAGTCTGAGCAATCTCCCGCCGAGCTGATGGTCTTTCAGAACAAGCCAAACCGGGCTGATCAGGCGGCAAATCCCGCCCGAACAGCACCACCGAGCAACCCCGGAATGACCCCGAAGGTCATCATCACCGAGGACGAACTCAACGCGGGTGAAAAGACCGTCCGCGGGCGCTCAAACCAGCCCCGCGCCACCGGCAAGCGGTGATCGATTCTCAGCCTTTTCACGGTTTTTTGACCTTTCAGGCGCATTCTCTTGCGGAGCCCAGCCATGACGACCCAGCATCACCTCAGCACGTTCACCCCGGATTCATCTCGCCCGGGCGTGCGGTCGATCGCGGCGGCGGCTTTGGCTCTCGCGGCCTTGGCGGGCTCGGCGAGCGGGCAGAACCTGTTCCGAGCGCCGATGCCGGCGCCGGTGACACAGCCGACGACAACGCAGCCCGCGCCCGCCGCCGCTGCACCGGCGGGTGCGGAGTCGACCGGGGCGCCCGCGGCGACGCCCGCGCAGACGCCGCCGGCTGCTCCGGCACCTGCGGCACCCGCGGCTGCGCCGGTGGTGACGGGTGCGGCGCTCATGACGCAGCCCCCGGCGTTGAAGGAAGTGAGTTTGATGGTGGTGGTGCCGCCGGAACCGCACAAGTTCCAGATCCACGACAAGGTGGACATCATCGTCAACGAAACGTCGAACCAGAAGCACGAGCAGAAGCTGGACGCGAAGAAGTCGTACGACCTGAAGGGGAAGTTGACGCAGTTCCCGTCGCTGCAGGCGTTGCTGCTGGAGAATGAACTGCGGAACGGGATTGAGACCCCGCCGGAGATCGGGCTGGGGTCCTCGAATGACTTCAAGGGCTCCGGGGCGTACGAGCGGAAGGACAACTTCACGGCCCGGATCGCCGCGATGGTCATCGACGTGAAGCCCAACGGGCTGCTGGTGGTCGAGGCCCGCAAGACCGTGGAATCCAACAGCGAGACGCAGCACCTGGTGCTGTCGGGGATCGTCGATCCGAAGGACATCACCAAGAGCAACACGGTGCAGTCGTCGCAGATCGCGGACCTGACGATCCGGGTGAACAACACCGGGCAGGTGAAGGACTCGTCGGAGAAGGGGCTGATCCCGCGGACGCTGGAGCAGCTTTTCAACTTCTGAGACACACAACGCGGGGGGTTTCTGAAGCGGGATTCGGCGCTGCGGGTGTGCACGCACGTCTGATTGGCACCGGATTCGCTTCAGCGTGGGGCAGGATGCCTCACGAGACGACGGAAAACGCACGGAGTGCGAAGCCATGACGGGAAGCACGTACACACGGCGGGCGATTGCGGCGCGGTTGGGCGCGGTTGTTGCGCACCTGATGGGCGGTCTTTGCGTGCTGGGGTTGAGCGGGGTTGCGTTTGGGCAGGGGGTGGCGACGAATCCGAATACACCGGCGATGAACGCGCTGACGAACCCGCTGCCGGGGCTGCCTGTGCCGCCGCCGGGGGCGGAGGAGCCGCGGCAGGGGATCGACGCGATCAGCATCCAGGAGATTGCGCGTCTGGAAGGGCAGGGTGAGGTGGTGCTGCGCGGGATCGGGATCGTCACGGGGCTGAAGGGGACGGGCGACTCGGGGCAGGACCTTGTGCTGGCGCGCCCTCTGGCGAAGATCTACGAATCCAACGGCAACCCGCTGGGCGATCTGCGCGAACTTTCCAAATCCAAGTCCGCGGCCCTGGTCATCATCACCTGCACCATTCCCGCCAGTGGGGCACGCGTTCAGGACAAGCTCGATGTGCACGTGACGGTTTCGCACTCGGCGACGAGCCTGGCGGGCGGGCGGCTGTTCCTTTCGCCTCTGCAAGGGCCCTTGCCCGGGCAGGGTGTTTTCGCCTTTGCGGAGGGGTCGATCTCCCTTGAGGATCCGAACACGCTGACCAGCGGGGTGATCCGCGGCGGGGCGATGGTGACGCACGACATCCTGATGCCTGTGGGTCAGGACAGAATCCGGCTGGTGATCCACCCGCACCTGCGGAGTTTTTCGGTGACGGAGCGGGTGGCCTCGACGATCAACGCGCGGTTCCAGGACCCGGGCTCGTTCGCGGATCCGAGCGCGCAGCCCGAGGTTGTGCCGATGGCGCGGGCGATCGATGACGCGGTGGTGGAGGTGGATGTGCCGATGGAAAGCCGAAAGAACCCGGCGGGGTTTATCTCGGACTGCCTGACGGCGACGATGGACCCGTCGGAGCTGCGACTGCCCGCGAAGGTGGTGGTGAACCAGCGGACGGGGACGATCATCGTGACGGGGAATGTCGAGATCAGCCCGGTGGCGATTGCGCACAAGGACTTGGTGGTGACGACAACGACGCCGGCGGTGCTGCCGACACCGGCGAACCCGCAGACGCGGACGACACGGTGGACGGCGGCGGGCACAACGAACCGGGCGTCGGACCGGGCGCGGATCCAGGATCTTCTGCAGGCGTTCAAGCAGCTTGATGTGCCGGTGGCTGACCAAATCAACATCCTGACGCAGATGCACCGGTCGGGGCGGCTGCACGCGCAGCTTGTAATCGAGTGATGGGGAGAGGACTCACCACGGAGTCACGGAGGCACAGAGAAGAGCCGGAGGGGAAACAGGTGTATTTGGTCGGCACGAGGGTGGGCGACTGACTTTGTGAGGTTTGCATGACCGGTAACGATGCGATCAATACTGCGGGGCTTTCGGGTGGTGCTTTGCCGCTGGAGGCGAAGGCCTCGACGCGCATGACCAGCCTGACGGAGCGGCAAGAGGCGTTCGCGGGGGTGCTGAGCCGGGCGCGGGATGCGGGCAAGAGCGATCAGCAGCGGGCGCGTGAGGCGGCGGAGGACTTTGTCGCGGTGGCGTTCGTGCAGCCCGTGCTGAAACAGCTCCGCGAGAGCGACCGCTCGGCGGCGCCGTTCAACCAGGGCCCGGCGGAGAAGCAGTTCCGATCGATGATGGACGCCGCGATGGCGAAGCAGATGGTGCGGGCGAGCAACTTCCCGCTCGTGGAGCGCGTGGCGGAGCAGACGCTCAAGACCGCTCGGCAACGCGGCGGCTATTCGACGGCGCTGCCGACGAACGAGATCGCCAACCAGGCGGCGATGAGTGCGGTTTCGTCCGGTGTTCGTTCGTTCTCGCTGGGTGCGGGTGCGGTGGCACGCGGTTCGCGATGAGGAGTTGTCCGCGGTTCGTTTGAAGGAAGGGCCAGGCATGACCACGACGATGAACCCGCAGAATCAGCAGCGATCGCCCGAGACCATGAACGCGGGTTCGTGGAGCGTGCCGACGCTTCAGCAGGCCCACGCGGCGGAGCTGGCCCGGCTGATCAAAGCGATGCACGAGCAGCAGACCGAGCAACTGGCGCTGGTGCGTGAGCACCGGGCCGCGATCGCGAAGGCGGACAACAAGGCGATGGCGCAGTGCACGCAGGGGCAGAAGGTCTGCGCCCAGAAGCTCGCGGAGATCGAAGCACGACGGTTGAACCTCGTGCGGGTGATCGTGCAGGGCTCGGCCCCCGTGCGGCTGGCGGCGGCCCTCACCGCGCCGGGCGGGGCGGCGGTGAAACTCACGCTCTCGCAGTTGGTTGAGAAATGTTCGGAGCCGGCGCGGACGGAACTGAGGAAGAACGCGGAGGCTCTGCGGGCGCTCGCGGCGACGGTGGCCCGTGAGCAGTCGATCCTCAGCAGTGCCGCACGATCGCTGCTCTCGCACATGAACGGGCTGATGGAGCGGTTGTCGCGGGCGGTCTCGCACACGGGGACGTACCGCAGGCCCGGGACGGCCGTCATGGGCGGGCACGGCGCCAGCGTGGTGATGTCGTCGGTGGACCTGACGAGCTGAGCAGAACGAACCAAGAGCGGAGCGAGCATGTCACTCGGCGGCGCACTGAACATCGGACGGTCGGCCCTGAACGCCAGCCAACTGGCGATCCAGGTCACGGGCAACAACGTCGCCAACGCGTCGACGGCGGGGTACTCGCGCCAGGTTGTGGGGCTGAACCCTACTGGTGATGGTCGCTTCGGCAACGCGTTCATCGGGCGCGGGGTGGATGTTTCGGGGATCCGCAGGCAGGCCGACAGCGCGCTGCAGCAGCGTCTGTGGTCGAGCCTTTCGCAGGAAGGGCGGGCGAACTCGGACCTGAATCTGCTGAGCAACGTCGAGACGGCGCTCGACCCCCTGGGGAACAACAACCTCGCGGCCCGGCTTGGCAGTTTCTTCAACTCGTGGTCGAACCTGGCGGACCAGCCCGGCACGGCGGGGAACCGCTCGCTGGTGGTGCAGTCGGGGCGGCAGCTGGCCTCGTACGTGCGGGATCTGCGGGCGAACCTTGTTTCGCAGCGCGATCAGGTGGATACGAACCTGCAGGTGACGACGGTCCGCGCGAACGACCTGCTCGATCAGGTCGCGTCGCTGAACACGCAGATCGTGCTGGCCGAGGGCGGGCAGGGCGAGAGCGGGGCGCTGCGTGATCAGCGCGACGCGCTGGTGACTGAACTGTCGAAACTGGTGGACGTGACGCCCTTGCCTCAGCAGAACGGGACGCTGGACCTGCTGGTGGGCTCGACCCCGGTGGTGCTGGCGGGGCGGAGCCGGGGTGTGGAGCTGAAGACCACGACGGTGAACGGCGCGACGCAGATCGCGGTGGTGACGAAGGACAACAAAGAGACGCTGCCGATCGCGCAGGGCGAGCTGGGTTCGCTGCTGAATCAGCGGACCGAACTGGTCAACGACGCGATCGTGAAGCTCGACGAGATCGCCACAAACCTCATTGCGCGGGTCAATCGGCTGCACTCGGTGGGCACGTCGTCGACGCCGCTGCGTTCCGCGACGGGCACACTCTCATTCGGCACCAGCGATCAGCCGCTGGCCTTCAACGACCCGGCGAACCAGACCATCTCGGCGTTGCCGCCGGCGCTTCGACCCGAGAGCGGCAGTTTCACCGTCACCGTCACCAACACCGCCACCGGCGCGCAGCAGAGCCGCACGATCCAGATCGATCTGGACGGCATTGATAACACCTTCGCCCCGGGGTTCACCGACGATACTTCGCTGGACGATCTTCGTCTGGCCTTCAACGGGATCTCGAACCTTTCCGCGAGCGTGACGGCCGACGGCAAGCTGAAGATCGACGCGGCGACGGGGTACGAGATCACGCTTTCGGACGACACCTCGGGCGTGCTGGCGGCCCTGGGGATCAACACGTACTTCAAGGGCAAGGACGCGCAGGACATCATGGTCCGCGATGAGCTCTCGGCCGACCCGAACCTCATCAACGCCGGGCAGGTCGTCAAAGGCTCGCCGAGCGCCAACGGGACGGCGATGGCGATCGCGGGGCTTCGCACCGAGCGCATCAAGAACCTCGGAAACGTGACGCTGACCGACCGCTGGGACCAGACGGTGCAGAACATCGCGGTGCGGACGAGCGCCGCGAAGACCAACGCCGGGGCGACGCGGGTGGTGCGTGAGAACCTCGACGCCCAGCGTTCGAGTCTCTCGGGTGTTTCGCTCGACGAAGAGGCGATCAACCTCCTGAGTTACCAGCGTGCGTACCAGGCCTCGGCCCGGTTCATCTCCACCGTGGACGAACTTACCCAGTCGCTGCTGTCGATCATCCGCTGATTCACCCCTTGGCACGGAAGTTGCGAGGTATACCCCGCGATGAGCATCCCTCCCCTGAACATCTCGCGCGTCTCCACCGCCCTGTTCAGCGTTTCGTCGCTCAGCAACATCCAACGCACCAACGTCTCGCTCTTTGACGTTACCAACCAGCTTTCCACGGGCCGGCAGGTCAACCGACCCTCCGACGACCCCGTCCGCGCCGCGGCCATTACACTGCTGGACAACCGCCGACTCGCCTCGCAGCAACGCGGACGCTCCATCGAGCACGCCTCGGGCGTCCTTGATCGCCTTGATACCTCGCTCAGCGAAGCCTCGGACCTTGTTCGTCAGGCTCAATCGCTGGCCAGTTCGCAGATCGGGCTGACCTCCGACGCGACCACGCGCCGTCAGCAGGCGGAAGTGGTCAACTCGCAGTTGCGTCAGCTCTTCTCGCTGGTCAACCGCACCAACGACGGTTCGAGCCGGGGGGTTTACCTCTTCGGCGGCGCGACCTCCGATACGCCCCCGGTCATCGAGCAGAACGGCGGGTACCGCTACGTCGGACGCGGCAGCGCCACGTACACCGATCTCGGACTCGCCGAGCAGATCCCCATCACCCTGGGCGGCTCGAACGCGCTGGGCGAGTTGTCCTCACGCGTGCGCTCGCAGCGCGATCTGGACCCGGACCTGTGGATCGGCACCGCCTTGAGCGATGTTTCCGGTGCGCGGGGGCTGGGTGTGGCGCCGGGGATCATCAACTATCAGTTCTCGGGTTCGCCGGCCGTGGGCTCGGTGGACCTGACCGACGCGAAGACCATCTCGGACGTGGTGACGAAGGTCACCGCGTCGATCCGCGCGTACGAAGCCGCCAACTCCGTGACGGTGCTGGGCCCCGGCGGCGTGAGTGTTTCGGGCGAGGCGATCTACATCGACGTCGTCGCCGCGGGCGCGCCGCAGTTGACGTTTTCCGACCCGACCAACGGCACCACCGCCGCCGACCTGGGCTTGGTGGGCACGAGCTACACGGCGCTCGTGAACACCGGACAGGATGTCTCGCCGGGCCTTTCGTGGCAGACGCCGCTGAGCGCCCTCAACGGCGTGACGATCCCGCCCGGTTCGATCCGCATTCGCTCGTTCACCGCGGGGGTCCCGTCGATCAAGGACATCGACCTTTCGACCGCGACAACGCTCGGTGATGTGCGCTCGATCATCGAGACCGCCGCCCCGGGCACGCGCGTAGAGATCAACGACGCCAAGAACGGCATCAACTTCTTCAACGAGATCGCCGGCGTCTCGATCGCCATCGAAGAAGTCCCCGGCGGGACCAACACCGCCACCGAGTTCGGCATCCGATCCCTCGGGCTTACCACGAGCATCGCCGACTTCAACAACGGTCGCGGCGTGCGGATCGTCGACAGCGTGGTCAACCCCGCCACCGGGCTCGTCGATCCGGCGCTGAATACCGACTTCCGCATCACCCTGGGCAACGGGCAGTACTTCGACGTTGACCTCCGCCCCCAAGACCTCACCGACGTGCAAACCCTGCTGGCGCGCATCAACGCCCAGTTCACCAGCGCCATCGGCACCCAGAACAACACCTCCGCCCCGGCCCTTGCGGCGGGTGACTTCACCGCTTCCATCACCAACGGGATCAACGGGCTGGCCTTCTCCTCCCCCATTGCCGGGGCTGTACGGACCAGCTCGCTGAACAACTCCGCCGCGGCGGAGGATCTGGGGCTGAACAACCTGACCTTCGACAGCGCAAGTTCTGCGTACGTGGCGCAGGACAAGGCGACGGTCCGCGTGAACAACCTGTTCAGCGACCTGATCGACCTGCGCGACGCCCTGCTGAAGGACGACCAGTCGGGCCTGACCGTCGCGGGGGAGAACCTCTCCGCCAGCGGGGACCGGCTTTTCGGTGCCGCAGCCTTGGTGGGGACGTACGCCCAGCGGGTGGACCAGGCGAAGGACCAGCTCGCGGATCAGGACGTGCTGGACGAAAAGACCAAATCCGACCTGCAGTACGTGGACTTTGCCGAGGCGGCGACGCGGTACAGCCAGTTGCAGACGCAGTTGGAGGCGTCGCTTCGGGTCTCGGGGACGGTGGGTTCGAGATCGCTCTTTGATTTTCTGAGTTGACGGAAGGCTTGACGGACGGCATGAGCAGAAACCCGCACGGGCTGGCACGGCCTTTGCGGAGCAAACGAAACGACAGGACGTCGCCCGGCGTGGACGCCGGGACCGCCTGGTGAACCAGGAGCGCACAGATGGACGTGCGAACGACTCGATTCGGAACGGTGAATATCGCGGAGGACCGCATCATCACCTTCCCCAAAGGCCTTTTGGGCTTTTCCAGCTTTACGAAGTTCTGCCTCTTGGAGCCGGCCGACGACGCCTGCTTCTTCTGGCTCCAGTCCATCGAAGAGCCGTCGCTGGCCTTCGTGGTGACGGACCCGGCGTTCTTCGTCCCCGAGTTCACCGTGCCCATCCGCCCCGAGCAGATGGGCGAGCTGAAGCTCGACAGCCTGGGCGATGCGCAGGTCTTCATCATCGTGAACAAGGTCGATCAGACACTCACGGGCAACATGCAGGGCCCGCTGGTGATCAACACGCTCTCGCGCGTGGGCGAGCAGTTCGTCCTCGCGGAGAAGCGCTGGACCACCCGTCACCCGCTCATGCGTGTGGCGAGCGGTTCGGGTGCTCAGCAGGCCGCGGCGTCGGCGTAAGCCGAGGTCAACGCACGCTCGGCACGCCGAGGTTCGTGAACTCAGGAGATCCGGGCGGCTACAGATCCCGCGCCCGGGCCGGGGATGTGACGCGATCAGGGACGATCGCGAAAGGGCGGCATTGCTGTGCGCACCTGGGCACGCCGCGGACGACACGCGCAGACACCAAGCAAGGAAGGACCCTCGCATGCTGGTGCTCTCCCGTCAGCGCGACGAAACGATCATGATCGGTGACGACATCGAGATCACCGTCGTGGATATCAGGGGCGACAAGGTTCGCCTGGGAATCAACGCTCCGACCCGCATCGCCGTACACCGCAAAGAGGTCTACGACGCGATCAAGGCGGAGAACCAACGGGCGGCGCAGATCGCCGGCTCGGACCTGAAGCTCCCCCGACCCGCCATCGCGGGCTCGGTCGGACCCTTGGGTTCAGGCTCGGCAAGCCCGGGGGTGATCAGGCCCCGGCTGGCCACCAGTCGGGTGACCAGCGCCTCGGCCCAGGCCGGGCCCGGGGTCGCACGACCGGTCCGCAGCGGGCTGCCACCCGCGGCAGAGGCGTAGCACGCCTCACGGTCGGGTCGGTCGGGTGGGGGCTTGAAGGAATCGTTCGTCGCGGCGTTCAAAGCGGACGCCGTCAGCCGGAGGAATCGGTTGTCATCGTCGGTGGAAGTCGGCGCAATCACGGAGGATTGCCATGTCACGGATCAACAGCAATATTCCCAGTCTCATCGCCCGGACCAACCTCAACCGCAGCAGCCAGGACCTCAACCTGCGCCTGGAGCGTCTGAGCACGGGCCTGCGCATCAACCGGGGCAAGGACGACCCGGCGGGGCTCATCGTCTCGAACCGACTGGGTTCGGAGATCAACGGGCTCAACCAGGCGGTGAAGAACTCCGAGCGTGCAAGCTCGGTCATCTCCACCGCGGAAGGTGCGCTGGCGGAGGTTCAGGACCTGCTGAACTCCATCCGCGGGCTGGTCGTCGAAGCCGCCAACACCGGGGCCATCAGCTCCGACGAACGCGCCGCGAACCAGCTCCAGATCGACTCCGCCATCGAGTCCATCACCCGCATCAGCAACTCCACCTCCTTCGGCGGGCTGAAGCTCCTCAACGGCTCGCTGGACTACGTCCTCTCGGGCGTCAGCAACACCGCCATCGCCAAGACCCAGATCTTCGGCGCGAACCTGACCAACCGCACCGCCCTCTCGGTCAACGTGCAGACCATCGCCTCGGCCCAGACCGCGCGTCTGTACGTCCGCGGCGACTACGCAGGCCCCTTCGGCAACGGCGCCCTGCAATCCTCGATCACCCTCGAGATCGCCGGGCCCAAGGGCGTGCAGACCATCCAGTTCCTTTCCGGAACCACGCTGACCAACGTCCGCAACGCCATCAACCAGTTCAAAGAATCCACCGGCGTCTCGGCAACCCTCAACAACAACAACCAGAACTCGGGCCTCGTCTTCTCCTCGGTTGAGTTCGGCTCCTCCGAGTTCATCTCCGTCAAGCAGATCGACCGTGTCGCCGCCGGCGGCTTCTTCCAGACCTACGCCCTGAACAACAACGCCTCCGTCCCCGCAGCCGCGGACATCCCCACGCTCATCGGTGCCGGCACGCTCGTCGCGGCCCAGCAGGACACCGGTCGCGACGTCTTCGCGATCGTCAACGGCGCCCTCGGCACCGGACGCGGGCTGCGCATCTCTCTCCCCAACGCCTCCACCCTGTCGTTGGACATGCTCCTCACCCAGACCTTCGGCACCACCAACGGCTCCTCCACCACCTTCAACATCACCGGCGGCGGCGCGCTCTACCAGCTCGGTGGCGACATCAACTCTTCGCAACAGATCAACGTCGGCCTCCCCTCCATCGCATCAAGCCGCCTCGGCGGCACGCTCATCAGCGGCAAAATCAACTTCCTCGACTCCATCCGCTCCGGCGGCGGAAACGACCTGAACAGCAAGAACTTCCAGAACGCCACCAACGTGCTCACCAGCGCCATCGACGAAGTCTCGCTGCTGCGTGGTCGACTCGGTGCGCTCGAACGCAACACCCTCGATACCAACGTGCGCAGCGTGCAGGCCGCGATTGAAAATCTCACCGCCTCGCAGTCCGTCATCCGCGACGCGGACTTCGCGGCCGAGACTTCGCAGCTCTCGCGGGCTCAGGTCCTCTCCAGCGCGGGCACCAGCGTGCTGCAGCTTGCCAACAGCCAGACGCAGAACGTGCTGCAGCTCTTGAGGCAGTAACGTTCTGAACGGTTCAAAGGCTGAAAAAGCCCGGTAATCCCAAGGAAAATCGTCACAGACGGGCCGACTGACACAGTCGGCCCGTGCTGCTTTTTGCCCGCAGACAGCACGGGCGGGCGCGGGCCGCGAGCTCGGAAAAACCCCTTCCGGGGTCCGAACCGCTACAACCCGCACGACCGTTTATGCGGTCTGGAGGGGATATTCCGAACTTTTTGAGGCAATTGCGCCCCGTAACGTGAAGTCGTGCCCGATAGCCCCCGATGTCCGAGAGGCGGGACGTCCTTTTCGGACCCCTCCCGCACGAGCCGGTACGGACGCCGGTTCGAATCGTCAGGCCCGGAAACGTCAACCCAGGCCGTTCTCGCACGGAGGTTCGCATGTCTCGGATTAACACCAACCCTTCCTCTCTGATCGCCCAGCGGAACTTGACACAGAACAACAAGAGTCTGAACACGACTCTTGAACGTCTGTCCACAGGTCTGCGCATCAACCGCGGCAAGGATGACCCCGCCGGCCTCATCGCCAGCGAGGCCCTCCGGTCCGAGAAGACCGCTCTCTCCGCCGCGATCGGCAACGCCGAACGCACCGACCAGCTGGTCAACATCGCCGAGGGCGGCCTGCAGGAGCTCAGCACCCTCCTGACCGACCTCCGCGGGCTGGTCACCAGCAGCGCCAACAACGCCGGCCTCTCCAACGAAGAGAAGCGCGCTAATCAGCTCCAGATCGACTCGATCCTCCAGACCATCGACCGTCTGGCCGACTCGACCAACTTCCAGGGCGTCAAGCTCCTCAACGGCAACTTCGACTTCAACACCACCGCGGTGGCCACCGGTGTCAGCGACTTCCGCGTCAACGGCGCCAAGCTCGCCAAAGGCGGCCCGCCCATCACCGTGCAGGCCATCGTGACCAAGTCGGCCCAGACCGGCACACTCTTCCTCTCCACCGACACCTCGCTGAACCTCGCGGGCAACTCCAACCTCTTCACCATCGAAGTCGGCGGCTCGCTGGGCAGCCGCGAGCTCTCCTTCGCCTCGGGCACCACCCGTCAGCAGATCATCGACGCCGTCAACACCTACAAGGACGTCACCGGCGTCTCGGGCTCGCTCTACACCTCCGGTGGTTTCACCACCATCAAACTGAACTCCACCACCTACGGCTCCGACCAGTTCGTCTCGGTCAAGGTCGTCAACGCCTCGGGCACCGCCGGCACCACCGGCATCTACAACCCCCTTTCCGCCAGCGACACCGTCCGCCCCGCCACCGGTGGTTCCACCGCCTTCAGCAACAACAACGCCAAGAACGGCATCCGCGACCTCGGTCAGGACATTGTCGCCACCATCAACGGCGTTCAGGCCACCACCCGTGGACGGACCGCCCGCGTCAACACCGACTTCCTCGACGTTGAAGTCACCTTCACCACCGGTCAGTCGACACAGCTCGCCTCCATCAACGCCTTCCAGATCACCGGCGGCGGCGCTGACTTCCAGCTCGCCACCCGCGTCGATATCGCCGGCAAGGTCGCCCTGGGTATCCAGAACGTCGCCAGCCGAAAGCTCGGCAACAGCGACGTGGGCTTCCTCAGCTCGCTCGCCTCGGGCAAGAGCAACAACGTCGTGGACGGCAACCTCACCGCGGCGCAGAACGTCGTCGACGAGGCCATCCGCACCATCTCGGGTCTGCGAGGTCGCCTCGGTGCATTCCAGAAGAACACCGTCGGCGCCACCATCCGCAACCTGAACATCAGCCTCGAGAACTCCTCGGCCGCTGAGTCGGTCATCCGTGATGCCGACTTCGCGAATGAGACGGCGAACCTCACCCGTTCGCAGATCCTCTCTCAGGCGGCACAGAACTCCCTCCAGCTTGCGAACACCGCGCCGCAGTCGGCGCTCTCGCTGCTGCGGAGCTAAGCCCCTGACGACGTCCGTGGATCGCTGATTCAAAGTTGACGTGAATCACCTCCAGGCACCCCGCCCGTTCATTCGGGCGGGGTGTTCTTTTTTCTTGGTGGCACGGCTCTCCAGAGCCGTGCATGGTCTCTGGTGGCAAGGCTCTCCAAACCGTGCGTTGAACGCACGTTCGAACCTCTCGCCGGTCTCCCCACGCGTGACTCGGTTTGGTGACGAAGGCTCCGCCTTGAAACCACTCCGCACCACCGCAGTGACCGCAGAAGACCCGAAAACCCTGTGGAAAACACCGCTTTGCCCCATAACAAGGTCCGTCTATTCGGCGTGTGCGGGCGATGGCGGGCGTGCGGGCGCTCCACACATTCACGTGAACCCCGGGGCTCATCGCGGGGCCCACCGGCTCCGATGTCCACAGTGTGCGTGAGGCCTTCGGGCCGATGCGCACCCGGGTCGGTACGGATGCCGACGCGGTGTTTGGGACAGGCCGTCGCGACGCGGATCTGTCTTTCGCAGGGTCCCCCAGGTCGGGGGTGGTCGCGGGGCCCAAGCGCCCGAAAGCACGGAGGTTCAATCGCATGTCACGTATCAACACGAATCCCAACTCCCTCATCGCTCAGCGCAACCTGCAGAGCAACAACAAGAGTCTGAACACGACTCTTGAGCGGCTCTCGACGGGTCTGCGCGTCAACCGCGGCAAGGACGACCCCGCGGGTCTGATCGCCAGCGAGAACCTCCGCGCCGAAAAGTCGGCCCTCGGTTCCGCCATCAGCAACGCCGAGCGCGCTGACCAGCTCGTCAACATCGCCGAAGGCGGCCTCCAGGAGCTCAGCAACCTGCTGACCGACCTGCGCGGGCTCGTGACCTCCACGGCCAACAACGCCGGTCTCTCCCGCGAAGAGAAGCAGGCCAACCAGCTGCAGATCGACTCGATCCTGCAGACCGTTGACCGCATCGCCGAGTCGACGAACTTCCAGGGCGTGAAGCTCCTGAACGGCAACTTCGACTTCAACGTCAACACGGTTGACACGGGCGTCAGTGACTTCCGCGTCAACGCCGCGAAGATCGCCAAGGGCAGCAACGGTATCAAGGTCGAAGCCCTGATCACCAAGTCGGCGCAGACGGGTTCGCTCTTCCTTTCCACCGGCACGACGGTGAACCTCGGTGGTAGCGCCAACGGCCTGTTCACCATCGAAGTCGGTGGCGAGCTGGGCAGCCGCGAACTGTCGTTCGCCTCGGGCACCACCCGTCAGCAGATCATCGACGCGGTGAACACCTATACCGAAGTGACCGGCGTTGCCGCGTCGACGTTCACCTCCGGTGGTGTGACCAGCATCAGCCTCAAGTCGACCAACTACGGCAGCGACTCGTTCGTCTCCGTGAAGGTCGTCAACGACGCGGGCATCACCGGCGGTAACGGCGTGTACACCGCCGTCACTGCGTCGGCAACGCAGCCCAACACCGGTGGTGTGACGGCCTTCAACGCCGCCGCGGCGAAGAACGGCATCCGCGATACGGGTCAGGACCTCACCGCGACGATCAACGGCGTCGCCGCCACCGCCAAGGGCAAGAACATCCGCGTCAACACCGACTTCTTGGACGTTGAGATCACCTTGACGACCAATGCGGCGACGAAGCTCGGTGCGGTCGGCGCGCCGGGTACCGCGGGCGCATTCACCATCGCCGGTGGCGGCGCTGAGTTCCAGCTCGCCTCCAAGGTGGACATCGGTGGCAAGGTCGCCCTGGGTATCCAGAACGTCGCCGCCCGTAAGCTGGGCAACAGCGACGTCGGGTTCCTGAACTCGCTGGCCTCCGGCAAGGGCAACAACGTCGTCGACGGCAACCTGGACAAGGCCGCCAAGATCGTCGACGAGGGCATCCGCCAGATCTCCAGCCTCCGCGGTCGCCTGGGTGCCTTCCAGCGCAACACCGTCGGCAGCACCGTCCGCAACCTGAACGTCAGCCTCGAGAACTCCTCGGCGGCTGAGTCGGTCATCCGCGATGCCGACTTCGCCAGCGAGACCGCGAACCTCACCCGTTCGCAGATCCTCTCGCAGGCCGCTCAGAACTCGCTGGGTCTGGCCAACAGCCAGCCCCAGTCGGCCCTGGCCCTGCTGCGAGGCTAATCAGCCTTGACGCAACCAGCCCGGGTCTGACCCGCCCGGGATCGTGACGGAAAGTTTGAATCTCCAAGGCCGCCCCGGGACACCCTCCCTGGGCGGCTTTTTTCTTCCTCATCGCCCCACCCCGCCAACGATCAGGAGTGATGCCACGCAGACCGATGACCATCCCCAACCTCCCAAGCGACCCGTTCCTCGCGGAGTTCAAGAGCTTCCTGCGCGTCGAGTGCGGCCTCTCCGACAACACCCTCCAGGGATACCTTCGCGACCTGCGCGACCTGATCAACGACCTGGGCAAAAACCCGGATGGCGAAAAGGCCGCGACGGTTGATGTTCTGAAACTCTTCACCTCCATCACCCCGCGCCAGCTCAGCGAGCACGTTGGACGCCTGAAGACCGACAAGAACCTCACCGGCTCCAGCGTCATCCGCCACCTGGCGACCATCCGCGTCCTGTACCGCTACCTCGTCAGCACCCAGCGCCTGAAGAAGAGCCCCGCCGACCTGCTGGAACGCCCCACACGCTGGAAAAAGCTGCCCAACGTGCTCACGCCGGGGCAGATGAAGAAGCTGCTGGAAGCCCCCGGGCAGGCGGCGGAGGCGGCGGCGGTTGAGGTCAAGATTCTGAAAGCTTCGAACGCCGGGGAAGAGGGTGCGAAAGCCAGCTCTACGCGCTCGAAATCACCCCGAACGCCGGCCGGGGCTCCGCTGCACCTGCGCGACCGCGCCATGCTCGAACTCCTCTACGCCTGCGGCCTGCGCGCCACCGAGGTCTGCACCCTGCGCATCGACGACCTGAAACCGACCCTCGGGGTCATCATCGTCACGGGCAAGGGCAACAAGCAACGCATGGTGCCCATCGGCAAACCCGCGCAAAGGGCGGTGGAGGAGTACCTCAAGCGGTGCAGGCCCATGCTTGCGCGCGCAAAGTCGGGCGAGACGCTTTTGCTCTCGCGGAGCGGACGGCCACTCGAGCGTGTGGCGGTGTGGCAGTTGGTGAAGAAGAACGCGAAGGCCGCGGGATTGAGCAAGGTGCACCCGCACGCGCTGCGGCACTCGTTCGCGACGCACTTGCTCTCGGGCGGGGCGGACCTGCGCGTGGTGCAGGAGCCCTTAGGGCACGCGGACATCGGCACAACGGAGATCTACACCCACGTCGACCGCACGCACCTGAAGGACGTGCACCGCAAGTTCCACCCTCGGGGATAACACCAATCCGGACGCGGGCGCGGGGGGAACGACGGTCGGCTTGGATTACTTGGCCAGCGCGGCGCGGACGCCCGGGAGGAAGTCGCTGCGCGCGACGAAATCCCAGCTCATGTGCGAGACGAGTTTCTGGCCGGCCTCGATGAGGGCCGCCCGCTCGCTGTCGGACTTCGGCAAGCGGCGGGCGAGCTCGGTGGCGAGCTCTTGGCAGACCTGGGCTTCGATGCGCGCGCGATCGTGGTCATTCATGCGGATGATCGGGTTCAGGTCGCTGGGGTTCGCGGCGCTCTCGACTGCGGCGCGGGCGGAATCGGGGAGGAGTTCGGGGCGGGTGAAATCGCCCGGCAGGACGAGGGGGCTGTCGGTGAGGTTGAGTTCCTGCATGGCGCGTTTGACGAGGCCTAGGCAGCCGCAGACGGAGCTGGGGAGGCAGATGGCCCCGGCGTAGAGGGGTTCGAGCTGGGCGATGCCGAAGGGCTCGTAGGTGGAGAGGCCCAACTCAACGTCGGTGGCGGTGCGGAGGTCGGTGGTGGTGGCAGCGGCGTCGAGATCGGGCCCGATACGGTCGCGGGTGAAGCCGAACTGGTTGATCAGCAGGGCCTTGGCTTGATTGCCTGTCCCCACTGTTCCCGCATCCCCCCCCACCGTTGCAAAGTGGTCGTTGAGGTTTTGGATGCCGGCGTAGAGGTCGCCTTCTGGACCGGTGAGGTCTGGATAACCGTGGTGGTGGTTGGCGGGCCAGCGGTACTTGGCGTGCATGTCACGGACGGCTTCGGGGGAGCGGACGGGCCCGCCGCAGGTCAGGAGGATGTAGGCGAGGGATTTGTTTTGAGCGCGGAGGATGTGGGCGAGGTTTCGGACGACCTGCAGGTCGCGCCAGAGGCCCTTGCTGGGGACGGGTCGGGTGACGTGGGTGAGCAGGACGTCGGGGGCGTAGCCGATGGTGGCTTTGAGCCAGGCGTCGACGATGGCGCGGGAGCGTTTCTTTGCGGTCAGATCGACCTTTGGGGCGGGGAGACCGTTGTAGGCGATGCGGATGTCGGAGGCGTTCATCTGCGCGGAGAGGAAGCGCAGCTCCTCGGCGGTTTCCGGACCGACGGCGAGCGCGTTGTCGAGGCGGTGAACTTTGCTGACCAGCGCGTGGCGGGCGTAGTCGGATTGATCGCCGAAGACCGTCTCGATGGACCAGGAGCGCTTCGCGGCGGCGCGCATCGCGGGGTAGAAAGCGGAGTCGTAGGCGGGGAGGTTCTCGGTCACGCGGCGGGCGGTGGTGCACTCGTGGGCGTGGAAGACGGTGCGGAAGCGGGCGCGGTCAACGGCGCAGCGCAGGGCGGTGATCATGCCCATGTACTCGTGGCTGACGACGACGGCGGGGAGTTCCTGCGGCTTCAAAAGCACGCAGAGGGTGTGGTAGGCCATGTCGGCGAGGCGGCAGTATTCCTCGAAATCCCAGCCGGTTTCGTAGCGTTGTGAGTCGAGGTGGTAGTGCTCCCAGAGGAGCCATTTGAGGGCGGCGAGGCGGGTGCGGTCGGGGTTGGAGACGTCGAAGAGGAGGACCTCGGCGGTGGCGTCGGGCTGACCGGGTGAGGAGAGGGTGCGGGTGCCGTAGACGATGCGTGTGCCCAGGGCCCATTCGACGGGGCGGAGGATGGCGCCGAGGCCGAGCGGGTCGTGATGATCGGGGCCTGAGTAGAAGACGGCGTGGGCGTGCTCGCCGATGCGCTGCCGCGGATCGGCGACGTGGCGGTCTGGGTGGAAGAGGGGAGCGACGAGGATGGAGCGAGCGACGGCGTCGCGGTAGCTGGGGGCGGTGAGGAGCCCGGCGAGGACGGTACCGATGCCGCCGAGATGCTCGGTGGCTTCGTGGGTGACGTGGATGAGGGTGGGTTTGTGAGGAGGGGCCCCGGCGGGGAGCGGGAGGAGGTGTTGAGGGAGGTGGCTCGCGAGCGCGTGCGGGCTCGCGGCGGCGTGGGCGGCGGGTTTGGCGGAAGAGTTCTCGGGCTTCGCGGTCATCAGCGGTCCTTGCTTGGCGCGTGCGGTTTGAAGGCGGCTCGCCAGGCGGCGAGGAGGTGTGATTCGGGTTGTTCATCGGCCCGCGCGAGGGTGAAGGTGTCGTGATCGACACGGATGATCAGCGGATGAGCGGGCGAAGAGAGGGTTGTGCCGACGGGGGAGGATTGCAGGAGCGCGGGGAGATCGGTCTCGCGGGAAGCGAGCACGCTGGGGGATTGCCCGGGTGCGGCGAGGGTGAGCTGCGTGATTGAGGATTCGGCGAGAAGGCCCGCGATGGTGCGTGCGTTCTCGGGCGTGCGGGGGATGGAGGGCATGCGTGGTGAGGGGAGGAGGGAGTGAAGAAAGTGAGCGAGGGGTTGAGTTGGGTTGAGGGCGCACGGCTCTGGAGAGCCGTGCCACCAGTGAGCCGTGCCATCGAGGAGCGGATCAGGATTGATTGGCGATGGTGGGCGTGCCGCCGCCGGGGCGGAGGGGGCTGGGTGCGTCGGCGCGGGCGAGGGTGGCGTCGACCATGCCGGGCATCCAGAGCTCGTGGACGTCTTGCCCGTCGACGAGTTGACGCATGACGAGGTAGAGCATGGTGGAGGCGGTGAAATAGAAGGAGACGGCGTAGGCGGCGATGCCCGCGGCGAGGATGGCGGCGAAGAAGTTGACGATGTTGACCGCGAGTTTCAGCGTTCCGGATTGCTCGGCGAGTTCGGGGTTGAGGTTGGGGATTGGGGCGGAGGAGAAGGGGTTGACGGAGAGGGGGTTGGCCATCGCGGAGACGGAGGGGAAGTGATCGACGGGCAAGCGCGATGCGGTGGCGGTGAAGAGGAAGACGAGGTAGACGATGCCGCCGACGACGCCGATGGCGATGAGACCTTGGATGGCGAGGATGACGGAGTAAACGACCAGTCGGCCGGGACGGGCGAGGGTGTAGGCGTAGGCGCGTTGCACGGAGTCGAAGGCGTCGCCGCCCTCCGCAGCCACGGCGGGGATGAGCATGGATTGCCCGAAGACGAACGCGACGGAGATGACGGCGGCGACGAGGGCGGCGATGAACGAGAAGGAGAAGACGAGGGAGGTGATGACGTCGAGGTAGGGGACCTTGAAGCCCTGTGCGATGATCCAGAGCAGGCCGGCGACGAACCAGATGATCACCAGCGGGCCGAGGATGCAGCCCACGAGGCTGCGCCAGCGTGCGAGGGCGAAGGCGAGGGATTGGGTCCAGGTGAGTTTGACGCGCTGCGAGGCTTCGCAGGCGGCGGAGCGGGAGATGGCGCCGCCGATGACGGCGAAGAGGGAGATGCCCGGGAGGATGACGAGGAAGGCGAGGAGGGCGGGTTTCCAGCCGTTAGAGATGAGGGAGAAGGGGCGGGCGACGAGGAGGTCGTAGGTGGAAAGGGAGAAGGCGTGGGCGTTGCCCGAAGCGGCGGCGGCGTAGAGGGCGAGGACGCTGCGGCCGATGTCGCTGGAGAGCTGTGCGATGGGGCCTGTGGGGGAGCCGAAGATCTTTGAGCCGACGGTATCAAGCATGAAGACGACGACGATGGCGAAGTAGGCCAGGCCTATGCGTGAGGAGGAGAGGGCGAGGGAGGCGGAGCGGAGGAGCTTGGGCCAGAGCAGGTCGGAGAGCAGATCGGCGATGGTGATCGGCGAGCGCACGACGGGGGAGGATTTGGTGGAGGCGGGAGGAGAGGAGGATTGGCTCACGGGTGAGGCTCCGGGGCGTTGCGTGCTTGGTGACGGGCGATGGTAGTGGCAATCTGGCGTGCGTGCAGGGTTGGACTCGGGCGTGGGGCGGTGCGCGGGTGCTACGCTGGCGTTATGGGCAAGAACGTGTGCAAAGTTGGGTCGGTGCAGATCGGGGCGGGCGGTGCGCTGGCGGTGATTGCGGGGCCGTGCGTACTTGAGAGTGAAGAGCTGGGGATGGAGGTTGGGCGGGTGATGCGTGATGAGTGCGCGAGGTTGGGGCTGAGCTACATCTTCAAGGCGAGCTTTGACAAGGCGAACCGCTCATCGATCAGCTCGCCGCGGGGCCCAGGGCTGGAGAAGGGGCTGATGTGGATCGAGCGGATCGGCAGGGCGCTGGGGGTACCGACGACGACGGATATCCATGAGCCCGCGCAGGCGGCGCCGGCGGCGGAGAAGGTGGATTGTTTGCAGATCCCGGCGTTTTTGTGCCGGCAGACGGATTTGCTGATGGCGGCTGGGCAGGCGGCGAAGGCGAAGGGTCGGGCGGTGAATGTCAAGAAGGGGCAGTTCATGTCGCCCGGGGAGATGCGCGGGGCGATGAAGAAGCTGCGCGAGAGCGGGACGGAGAACGTGATGCTCACCGAGCGGGGGACATTCTTTGGCTATGGGCGGCTGGTGAATGATTTTTTGGGGCTGGGGGACATGATGGAGCTTGGCCCGGCGGTGTGCTTTGACGTGACGCACAGCACGCAGTTACCGGGGATGGCGGGTGAGCAGACGGGCGGGAGGCCCGATCGGGCGCCGCTGCTGGCGCGGGCGGCGGTGGCGGCGGGGGTGGATTGCCTGTTCCTGGAGGTGCACCCGGAGCCCAGCACCGCGATGAGCGATGGGGCGACGATGCTGAAGCCGGAGGTTGCCAAGCGGGTTCTGGCGGAGGCGGCGGCGATCCGGCGTGGTTTGAGCGGTGTGTGAGAAGAGGATGGGGG
>JACVCS010000147.1 GCA_016741915.1 Phycisphaerales bacterium
GTGGGGGGGGGGGGGGGGGGGGGGTGGGGAGGTGGGGGGGGGGGGGGGGGGGCGTGGGGGGGGGGGGGGGGGGGGGGTGGGAGTGGGGCGGTGGGGCGGGGGGCGTGGGGGGGGGGGAGGGGGGTGTGGGGGGAGTGGGGATTGGGCCGCGGCTGTTTGTGCATGCGCGGTGTGTGAAGCTGATTGAGAGTTTGTCGCGGTATCGGTATGACCAGGAGAACCGGGAGAATCTTGAGCCGCGGAAGGACGGGAGTGATCACGCGTGCGATGCGCTGCGGTACTTGATCACGAATCTGGATGCGCGGAGTGAGTCGCGGGCGGGGCGGTATGCGTGATGCGTGGGAGGTGGCAGAGTGCCTGAGTGCCTGAGTGGCAGAGTGGCAGAGTGGCGAAGTGGCACAGAGGTGGGAGCTCTTGGTCACTTCGTCACTTCTTCACTTCGTCACTTGGTCACTTTGTGATCGTGGCCGCGGGTTGTCTGGCGAGGTCGTGTTCGGTGATGGGGGTGTCGGCGGGGATGGTGTGGGAGGTTGTTTGGCCGAGGATTTCGGAGAGGCGGTAGGGGGGGATGCCGGTGCCGGGGCGTTTGAAGCAGAGGTCGCTTTCGCGGATGGTGTGGCCTTTGGGCAGGTCGCGGAGGGTGCAGATGCTTTGGCGCGAGACGGCGCGGACGTCCTGCTCGATGGGCAGGACGTCTTTGCTGTACGGCGGCTTGGGGAGGCGGTCGAGGACGGTGCGGTCGAAGTCGGCGGCGGCTTGGTGTGCCGCGATGATGGGCGAGCCCGGGGGCAGGCGCTGGGCGACTTCGTCCATGTCGAGGTGCTCGGAGCGCATGCGGACTTGATAGCCAAGGATGGCGGCGTCGGCGTAGCGGCGGAAGCTCAGCGGCTCGAGCGAGGCGGCGTGGTCGGGGCCTTTGGCGGCGCGGTTGTAGGTGAAGTGTTTTTCGAGGATGCAGGCGCCCAGGGCGCAGGCGTCGAGGGAGGTCTGGTCGCTGTCGGTGTGGTCGGAGTAGCCGACGGGCCCTCGGAAGATGTCGGCGATGGCGGCCATGCCTCCCAGGGCGGCGTGCTCGGTGGGAGTTGGATAGCTGCTGACGCACTGAAGCACGGCGAGGCGTGCGCGGGCGGACTTGATCCAGGTCAGGGCGCGGGCGACTTCGCTGAGGGTGCTGGCGCCGGTGGAGATGATCAGCGGCTTGCCGGTGGAGGCGAGGGCTTGCAGCAGTGGGCGGTGGATGATGTCGGGGGAGGCGGTTTTGTAGGCGTCGAGGGAGAGACGCTGGGCCATTTCGACCAGCGGGAGGGAGAAGACGGTGGCGATGGCGTGGAGCCCGAGTTTGTGGGCGTGGGTGACGCAGGTGGCGAGTTCGTTCTCGGTCAGTTGCAGACGCTGGAGCATGGTCAGCGGGTCGGACTCGCCGGCGGTTTGCTGATAGGCGGCGAGGCGGCGGGCCCTGCTCATGAGCAGGTGGGCGTCGAAGATCTGGAACTTCACGGCGTGGGCGGCGTGGGTCGCGGCGAGCTCGATGAGGTGGAGGGCTTTGTCGAGCGAGCCGTCGTGGTTGACCCCGAGCTCGGCGATGAGGTAGGGGGGTTGGTCGTGGGCGATGGTGCGGTCGGCGATGAGCATGCGCGGGGCCTTGGTTGGGTGGATCGGTCAGGTGGAGGAGGGGCGGAGGATGGCGTCGGCGACGAGGAGGTCGGTGCGGGCGTCGATATCGATGACGCTGCCCTCGGGGTTGATGACGCCGCGACGGTCGAGGCCCAGAAAGGCGTGCGGGCCGGGCGGGGTGTTTGGGATGCGGAGGAGGAGCGCGTCGGCGGAGAGGGCGATGATGCCGCCGTCGGGGATATAGGCGGGGGGGAGGTCTTGGCGGCGGAAGATGTTGTGGTTGAGGACGGAGCCTTCCCAGGGTGAGACGAGGTTGGTGGTCGGATCGAGGCGCGCGGTCCACCAGGGGTGGTACTTGCCCACGGGGGCGTAGGACTGCACGCTGTGGCAGCGCGAGGTGAAGAGCAGATCGAGGGCGCGGTCGGTCAGGTCGGTTGGGCGGACGGGGACGTTGGCGTAGAGGATGACGGCGTGGGTGTGCGGGCGCTGGCGGCGCTGGTTCAGGAGCGTGAAGGCGTGGCGGGCGGCGTCGTCGACGGTGGCGCGGTCGCTGGCGAGGTCGGTGGGGCGATCGACGACGAGGCAAGAGTGCTCGCGCGCCACGGCGGCGGCGTGGGGGCAGTCGGTGCTGACGACGACTTCGCTGAGGCGTTTGGATTGCTGGGCGTGCTGGATGGTCCAGGCGATGCAGGGCTTGCCCGCGACGGGGGCGGTGTTTTTGCCCGGGAGGCCTTTGCTGCCGGCACGGGCGAGGATGATCGCGATGGCGGAGTGGTGCTCGCTCATGCGGTGACGCCTGAGGCGAGGTGGCGTTGCCAGAGTGTGGGGAGGGCGGAGGTGGGCGGCAGGTTGCGGAGTTTGGAGGCGTCGACGGTGAGGGTGGTGAGACGGTTGCGGAGGTTGGCGAGGGTGGGGAGCGGGAAGGGCTCGATGCGTGAGCCGGGGATGGGGGCGCGGAGGGGATCGAGGACGCACCAGCCGGTGAGCATGATGCAGGAATCGACGACGGCCTCGACGTGCGAATAGACCTCGTCGCGGCGGGTGAGGCGTGGGCAGATCCAGGGGAGGGGGATGCCGGCGTTGAGGTCGGATTCGGTTTCGCGGCGGCGGTTGATGAGCTCGGCAAGTCGGCGGCGCGAGGTGGCGTGGCCCGAAAGGCCCGCGCGGGGCGAGAGCTTGGCGTAGGTCTCCGCGTCGTCGCTGACGATGTCGAAGGAGATCACGTCGGCGAGGGGTTGGGCCGCGGTGGCGGCATCGGGGATCAGCGTGGTGGCTTCGAGTGAGCCCAGGGCGAACTGTGAGCGGAGGTGGATGAGCGGGATGTTCTTGGTGCGGGCGAGCGTGAGCAGCTCGAGCGTGGCGGGGTGATCGCCCAGCGGGTCGTGGATGGTCAGTGCGCCGGGGCGCGTTGAGGAGGCGAAGGACTCGATGATCTGCGCGGCGGCATCCCGAGAGAGGGCTTCGCCCGCGGGGAGGATCTCCGGATGGTCGGTGTCGAAGGGGTTGATGATCAGGCGGAGGTGCTCGGGGGCGTCGGGGGTCAGGCGGCCCTTCGTGATCGCGTCGGTGATGGCGCGGGAGATCTGCGATGCGGTGGCGGTGATGGGGTCGAGGCCTGCGGCGGTGATGGCGGAGAGGAGGGCGGCGGTGTGGTGCGGGTCGTCGGCGATGGCGCGGAGGGGCAGATCGCGGACGATGGGGTCGACCTGCACGCACATGGGGCGGGTGATGAGGTCGGACATGGGGACGACGGGGATGTAGCTGAGGGTGCCGCCGAGGGAGGCGTGGATGCCGGCGGTGGCGGTGGCTTTGGCGAGGTTGCTCGCGAGGGTGGCGTCGATGACGCAGGCGGCGAGACCGGGGCCTGCTTGCGAGAAGCTGAAGCGGTGTGCGGGGGGGTCTTCGAGGTATCGGCGGGCGATATCGCTGGTGAGGGCGGGGTCGACGAAGCACCAGTCGCTGGCGAGGACGACGGCGGCTTGAAGGTTGTTGGCGGTGAGGGTTTGGTGGAGGAGTGCGGGGTCGATGAGTTCGTCGTAGACGGTGAGGTTGCCGAGCCCGCCGCGCCAACTGTGGCGGGCGAGTGAGCGGGCGGCTTTGCGGACGGCGGGGCTGTAGCGTTCGACGCGGCGGGGGAAGGTGGTGAAGCGGATGCGTGGGTTTGAGGCGAGGCTGCCCGCGGCTTGGCGGGCGAGGGGTTCGTTGTCGGAGGCGATGAGGATGGGCCCGGTGAGGGCGGATTGGAGGAGTCGGGTGAGGGTGAGCTGGAGCGGGGTGAGGTTGAGGGCGGGGAGGGCGGAGG
>JACVCS010000148.1 GCA_016741915.1 Phycisphaerales bacterium
CGCCCCCATCATCCACAGAAAACCCGCGCCGCTTCAGGCCCCTCCCCGCGACAACCGATCTACAACACGGCCACATCACCTTGACCAACCCGCGCAAAGCGTGCGCGCAACCCAACCCCGCCCTCCCGAGCCCGCTTCATGAACACCAACGACCCAAACGCCAACCCCTTCGCGATCAACCCACCGCGCTTGCCGGATCTGCCGATCGAGCAATCCAATCCACCCGCCCGCCGGCCCGACCCGGGCAGCAAGCGCGCCGCCCTCATCGCCTGGATCATCTTCATCGTCTGCTCGCTGACCATCGCGGTGCAGAACCAGATCGAGCACTTCCTCCCCGCGCAGCCCGCCGCCACACCCACCGCCCCCGCCGCCGCACCAACACAAGCCCCGATCGACCCGCCCGACGCCGACCCCACCTCACTCACCCTCCGCTTCACCCTCAAGTACGTCTCGTACAACGCCGTCGAATCGCGCAAAGCGATGGCCGACCTCCGCAAGTCCGCCGGCAAAGACCCCATCACCACCGCCCGCCTCGACCTTGCCGACGCCATCATCGATTCCTTCACAAGCCCGAAAGACCTCTCGCAAACCGTCACACGCCTGACCGACCAAGCCAACGCCCAAACCGACGAACGCCTCAGATCCGACCTCCTCCTCGCCGCCAAGGTCTACTCCCTCCAACCCTCCACCACACCCCCAACCCCCGACTCGCTCAACCCCACCGCCGTCAACAACTTCCGCCAGCGCCACGGCTTCCTCGCCGACGCAACCCTCGGCTACGCCGACCCAACCTTCGCACCCGCACGAATCAAGGCCACCTCCGGCATCGAGATCATCCTCATCCTCTCCCTCGCCCTCGTCCTCGGCTTCATCGCCGCCTTCCTCGTGGGCCTCGGCCTGCTCATCTACCGCCTCGTCACCATCGACAAACCAATGCCCGGCCCCCCCCAACACCTCCTCCCCCCACTCCCCGGCGGCAGCCTCCCCATCGAAATCGCCGCCCTCTTCCTCACCGGCTTCCTCGCCATGCGCGCCATCATCACCATCGCCGCCCACGCCTTCTCTCCCGAAACCGCCAACCTCCTCGCCATCATCCTCCCCTGGTCCCTCACCGCCCTCGTCCTCATCTACCCCACCCTCCGCGGCATCCCCTTCGCCCACGCACGCCAACTCCTCGGCCTCACCGCGCCCCGCGGCATCACCCGCGAAATCTCCTCCGGCATCCTCGGCTGGCTCACCGCCTTCCCCTTCCTCATCCTCGCCCTCGTCATCTCCCTCGTCGCCCTCTTCCTCATCCAAACCGTCACCCACTCACAACCACAGCAAAACACCCGCATCCTCGACCTCGCCGCCGGCGCTCAAGGTTGGAGCCTCATCCTCTTCCTCGCCATGCTCACCATCTGGGCACCCCTCACCGAAGAACTCGTCTTCCGCGGCGGGCTCTACCGCCAACTCCGAACCCGCCTGCCCATCTTCCTCGCTATCCCCATCTCCGCCTTCTTCTTCGCCATCGTCCACCACTACCCACTCTTCTTCCTCACCCCCGTCTTCACCCTCGGCTGCCTCTTCGCCATCCTCCGCCAACACCGCACCTCGCTCATCGCCTCCATCACCGCCCACGCACTCAACAACGCCCTCGCCGGCATCATCATCCTCATCATGCTCAACCTGTTGATGAGCTGAACGCACAATCACAAACGAGCCACCGCACACGTTTCAAAGGTAACAAAGTGTCAAAGTGTCAAAGTGTCAAAGTGACAAAACAAGTTGACAAGCGGCAGCGGCGCGAAAAAACTCAGCCACTCAGCCACTCAGCCACTCAGCCACTCAGCCACTCAGCCACTTCGCTCACTCCCGCTCAACCCGCGCCGGCATCTCCTCCAGCGGGCCCCACCACACAATCGCCCAAGGCTGCACCAGCGCGCTGTTCTCACTGCGAATCTTCCCAACCGCCCACCCGCCCTGCCTCACCGCCACATCCCCCAGCGCATCCGTCGCCTCCGCCTCGATCCGCCAGAACTCACAATCCAGCGACAGACACGCCTCCAGCCGGTGCAGATCCACCTCCTGCATCCGCGTCTCGCTCGTCAAGGCCCGCAAGTCCCCAAGCTTGATCCGCCCCTCGCGCCGCTTCGCGATCACCGCCGACGCAAACGCCTCCCCCGCCGCGTCCGGGCTCACACCCCGCGCCAGCGAAGACAGAACCTCCCGCGGCGCCGAGTGAATACTCACCCGCCCCGGCCCGCGCTCGCGGATGTACTCAGGCCCCGTGAACCCGCGCGCAACCAAGTCCGCCGCCGCCCGATTCAGAATGTACGGGTGCGAGCGTTCCTCCCCCACCGTCCGCAGCCGCATCGCCCCCTGCGCGTCATAGAACCGCACCTTCAGGCGCTGGTTCCCCGAGAGTTGCATATCAAACCCAACCGTCCCCGAAGACTCATCAACCCCCGCGTCGCGCCGTCGAAACGCCCCCGCCCACCAGTCCACAAACTCCTTCAACCCCGCCTGCGTGTGGTGCGCCGTGTACGCATCGATCTCGCGCTTCTGCGCACGCTTCAGCGTATCCGCACGCTCCAAAAGCAGCACCACCACAAACCCCGCGATCAGCGCCACCATCGCAACCAGCACCAGCGCAAACCCACGCCGAGCCCGGCGCACGCGCCGTCCAGCACGCCCGCCCCCCGCGCCACCCGCGCCACCCGCCGCAACCTCTCGCGCCCGCGCCGCCATCAGTTCGGCTCCTTCCCGCGGTTCCGCTGATCGTGAATCCGCTCCTTATCCACCCCCGACCCGGGCCCACTCCCCGACCTTGAGCCGCTCCGCGCAGGCGTCGCCCCCGAATCGCGAGAGCCCGAGCCCGATGCCGTCCGCGATCCCCCTTCTTCCTCACCCGCCGGGTCGTTCGCGCGATCAAAGTTCAAATCCCGCGCCAGCATCTCCCCGTCCGGCTCCGCCGCCACCGTCCACCCGATCTCAAACATCCACTTCACCCGCCGACCCGAAACCATCGTCAACTCCACCTCCGCATACGCCGGCAGGTCCGTCTTCACCGTCACGCTCGCCGCCGCCCGCGGCTCAAGCTGCATCTGCTGATTCGTCTTGTAAAACTGCCACCGCATCGCCGTCACACCGCTCGCCAGCACCACCCGCGCAATCGCCTCACGCTCAGGCCCCGCCTGCGTGTTGTACGGATACACCTCCCACACCAGATCAAACCCGCGCCCCAAAGCCGCCGCACTCTGCTCATCAAGGCCCACCGGTAGCGCCCCAAACCCTTCGCCGCCAACTCCCCCCGCCCCACCGCTCGCAAACCCCGCCTCAACCAACCGCTGCGCATCCTCCATCTGCTGCCGCATCAGCCGCTCACGCATCTGCGCCGCCGCCAGCGTCATCCGCTCCTGCTCGCTCATCATCGACCCGCCGCTGATCGTCGCCTCCTCAACCCCCGGCATCCGCAGCACAAACGCCCCACGCGTCAACGCACGCTGCATCGCCGGGTCCGTCCCCACAGGCAGCGCCACCGGCGACTCCGCAACCAACATCTCCAGCCGAGGCAAACCCAACTCGTCCGAATCCAACACCAGCCGAGGCAGGTTCACCCCCGACCCGCTGCTCAACCCACCCGCACTCCCCGCTCGCCCACTCCGCTCCGATCCCTCACCACTTGCACCACCCGCCACGCCAGCGCCTCCGCGACCGCCGCCAGACCCACCACGCCCCGACGCGCCGCCATACTTCTCATCCCGCCCAGCCCCGCTGCCACTTCCATCAC
>JACVCS010000055.1 GCA_016741915.1 Phycisphaerales bacterium
CTCCGGAACTGTTCGTCGGCGGAGGAACACAGTGACGGGGATTGGCGTTGGGTGGGTTGGGCCCCTAGTATTGATGGAACGCAGCACCGAACCCGGAGTGCCCCGAGAGGGGCGAGTCTGGGAGCCGCGGCTGAGAGGCCGCGTGAGGAGCGGGTGCTTTGGTTCTCCCCTTATCAACACATTTGCGCCGGGACGGATGGTGACTGGTTTTGAAGAGGCGTTGATGCGTTGCGGGCGCTGGGCGTCTGCGGTTGGGAGGGGATGCTGGGCGCACGGCTCTGAAGAGCCGTGCCACCAAAGAGCATTCGGCTCTGGAGAGTCGGGCGGCCGGTTGAACCGGACGGATCTTTTTTATCAGGATGGAACGATGGCGAAGTCGAGCACGACGGGTGATGAGGTCAAGGGCGGGGCGTCGAAATCTGGCGCGAGTGGGTCGGGCGCGGGGGGGGCGGGCGCTGGGGGCGAGGGGTCGTTCCTTCCCAAGTCGGCGTTGTCGTCGCGGAGCAGCGGCGGGGGCGAGCGGGCGGAGCGGGCGGAGCGGGCGGAGCGGAGCGAGCGCCCTGAGCGTGCGGAACGCGCGGAGCGGCCTGATCGTGGTGAGCGACCGGAGCGGGCGGAGCGGAGTGAGCCGCGGATGAGCGGCGGGGATTCGGGTGGTGCGGGCGCGCCCGGTGGCTCGGGTGGATCGTCGAGCGCCACCGGCGGTGGGAACGGCGGCGGTTCGTCATCGAGCGGAGGTGGTGGAAACGCCGGACCGGGTCCCGGCGCGGGCTCGATGGGTGGATCGAGCGGCGGCATACCCGGTTCTTCGCAGGGCTCGGGTGGTTCGGGCAACGGCGGCGGGAACGGTGGTGGCGGGAATGGATATGGCGGCGGTGGTGGTGGCGGCGGTGGTGGGTACGGGTATGGCGGCGGGTACGGTGGGTATGGCAGCGGGGGGTTCGGCCGACGCAAGAAGAAGAAGAAGCGTGGCGGGTTCGGTGGGTATGACGGCCCGGGCGGTGGGGGAGGTGGCGGCGGGGGCGGTGGTGGTGGAGGCGGGGACTTTGCCTCGCGGCAGAGTGCGATGGGCCTGCCGAGTGATGATGAGCTGGAACGTGAAGCCGCGGAGTTGGAGCGGATTGTTTCGACGACGGATCGGGCGGCGATCAAGGAAGCGCTGACGATCTCGCAGCTTCAGCGGATGGAGATCGACGAGATCCACAAGATCGCGAAGAAGGAAGGGCTGGAGGGGTTCCAGCAGATCCCCAAGCAGGACCTGATCTTCAAGATCCTCAAGGCCGGTGCGGCGAAGCGCGGGATTCTTGTCGGCGACGGCACGCTGGAGATCATGCCGGACGGGTTCGGGTTCCTGCGTTCGGCGGAGAACTCGTTCCTCGCGGGGCCTGACGACATTTACGTGTCGCCCACGCAGATCCGCAAGGCGGGGCTGCGGAAGGGGATGACGGTGCGCGGGTTTATTCGGCCGCCCAAGGAGAGCGAGAAGTACTTCGCGCTGCTGCGGGTGGATGAGGTGAATGCGCGGCCGCCGGCGAAGGTCTTTGAGCGGCGGAACTTTGAGGATCTGACGCCTCTGCACCCGGAGGAGCGGTTTATTCTGGAGACTTCGCCGGACGAGATCGAGTGCCGGATTGTGGACCTGGTTGCGCCGCTGGGGAAGGGTCAGCGTGCGTTGATTGTGGCGCCGCCGCGGACGGGCAAGACGGTTCTGCTGCAGAAGATGACGAAGGCGATCAGCAAGAACTATCCGGACGTGAAGATCATTGTGCTGCTGGTGGACGAGCGGCCTGAGGAAGTGACGGACTTCAAGCGGAACACGCCGGCGGCGGTGGAGGTGGTGGCGAGCACGTTCGACGAGCAGAGCGTTCGTCACGTGGCGGTGGCGGAGATGGTGATCGAGAAAGCCCGGCGGATGGTGGAGTTTGGGGAGGACGTGGTGATCTTCCTGGACTCGATCACGCGGCTCGCGCGGGCGTACAACAACGAGATGCCGCATAGTGGAAGGATCATGTCGGGCGGTATCGACGCCGGTGCGCTGCAGAGGCCCAAGAAGTTCTTTGGTGCGGCGCGTGCGATCGAGAACGGCGGCTCGCTGACGATCATCGGCACGGCGCTGGTGGACACGGGCAGCAAGATGGACGAGGTGATCTTCGAAGAGTTCAAGGGCACGGGCAACAGCGAGCTGCACCTTGATCGCAAGCTCATGGACAAGCGGATCTATCCGTGCATGGACGTGGCGGCCAGCGGCACGCGGCGCGAGGAACTGCTGCTTGATCGCAAGGAGCTTGAGCTGGTTTATCGCCTGCGGAAGGTGCTCAGCGATATGAACGTTGTCGAGGCGATGGAGCTTTTGAAGAGCCGCATCGGCAAGTACAAGACCAACGCCGAGTTCCTGATGTCGATGGCGATGGGCTGAGCGGTGGGGCGACGGCGGTTGAGGATCGAGCGGCGGTTGGTTGCGCGAGGTGGCTGTGTGCTGGCCGAGCGGGCGGTGGCGTGCGCGGCGGGCGATTGGGCGCGTGCCGGGCTTGGCGCGGCGATGTGCAGAAGCTGGCGCGGGTGTAAAGCTGGGTGATTGGCGTTACACTGGGCCTATGGCGGCGATCGGCGGTCCCAACTCGTGGGGCGGGGGGACGGCACTCGGCGTGGCGACGGCGAGGATGAAGACGTCGCAGGGTTTTTCGTCGGTGCAGCCAATGGAGCGTGGTGGCGGGGTGAGCAGAGCGCCGATGTCGCGGCACGCGCGCGGGCTTTTGCGGATGCTGGTGCTTCGGGTGGTGCTTGCGACGTTATGGGCCGGTCTTTTGTGTGTTGCTGGGCTGTGGGTGATGGTGGATTGGACCGATCGATTTCCTGCGTATCGCTGGGCGTGCCTGATCGGCGGGGGGACGGCGCTGGCGATGGGGCAGTTTGTCTTTGCGGCCCTGGTTGCGGACCGTTTGTTCCCGCGGGTGAACCCGTGGGTGTCGTGGAGCATACAAGGGGTCTCGGGGCTGGTGTATGTGGCGGGGCTGGCGGTGCTGGGGTTACTGCTGACAGGAGTGATTCGGTGATCACACAGGGCAAGGACGCGAAGTGGCTGGCGGTGCTGGCGGGTGTGGCGGTTGGGCTTGGTGTCGCGGGGACGCTGCGTGCGCAGGGGACGAATGAACCCGGCAAGCCGGTGACGGCGCCGGGCGGTGCGACAGCGAAGCCTGAGACTCCTGCGAAACCCGAGGCGCCGGCAAAGCCTGAAGCGCCGGCGGAGAAGCCGTTGACGGCGCCGACGATCAAGGAACTGGCGGCGCGTGGTTTGGTTCGGGCGGCGCTGACGGATCTTCGCGCGAACCCGGCGGCGACGACGGAGGATTACCGCATCGCGCTGGCGCTGCTGCGGAAGGCGTGCGAGGTGATGCCGGGGGATTCGGATCTGCTGAGGTTGGCCCTGGACGCGGCGGAGCAGGCGGGGGAGACGGGCGCTTCGGAGGCGATTCTGCGTGAGATCGTCAAGGCCGATCCGGAGGACACGGTCAGCCAGTTGTCGCTGATCACGGCGCGGATCAACCGGCTGCAGGACATCGCCTCGCGGATTGCGCAGTACGAGGTCTTTCTGGGCCCGCGCGGCGCGGGGCTGGATGCGACGGTGCGCAGTCGGCTGGCGCTGGATCTGGCGCTGCTGCTGCGTGAGCGGGGCGATGCGGCGGGGTTTCAGAAGCGGCTGACGGAGGCGACGCAGCTTGATAAGACGAACAAGGACGCCGCGGCTTTGGCGTACGCGTTCTATCGCGAGACGGGCGGGGACGAGGTGCAGCGGCTGGAGATGCTGGTGAACCTGCTGGGGGCCGACCCGCTCGACGAGGCGACGCACCTGGAGATCGCCCGGCTGCTGGCGGCGGTGGGCGCGTCGAGCGAGGCGATGCGGTTTTATCGCAACGCGATGGCGCTGACGGAGATCGAGGGGCTGCAGCCCGAACTGGAGATCGCCACCGAGCGGTCGAACGTGTTCTTCGCGGCCGACGGACCCGAGGCGGCGCTGAAGGAACTCAACAAGACGGTGCGTGATGCGCGGCGGGATCTGGCGAGCCTGCGCCGGCAGCTTGAAGAAGCCAAGAAACCGGTGACGGACATCCCCGAGGTTTCGACCATCAGGCTCGATCTGGCGAACGAGCGGACGCGGCTTCTCGCGGCGCACGCGCTGGGCGATCAGGAGTCGCTCTCGGAATCGGCTCAGGACATGGTCGCGTCGATCGCGGCGCTCGACGGGTACATCGAGAAACCCGATACACGCCCGAAGCGCATGACCGAAGAGCGGGTGAAGCTGCTCAAGGAAGTTTGGCGTCTCGATGGTCCCCTGCTGATGCTGCTGGTCGGGCTTGACCTGACCGGCGCGGAGAAGCAGATCGAGGCTCTGCGTGCGCTGAAGGACGAGCGGGCGCTTTCGCCCGCGGTGTCGGCGCGGTTGGAAGGGTGGCTGGCACTGCGGAAGGGCAAGCTCGACGAGGCGCGGGGCTGGTTTGAAAAGGGTGAGGCGAGCGACGCGTTTGTGCAGCTCGGGCGGGCGGCGCTGGCGGAGATCGAGGGTGAGAAGACGCGGGCGGCGGAGATGTACGCCGCGGTGTGGCGTGGGGCATCGGAGACGTACCTGGGCGCGTACGCGCGGGCGATGAGCAAGAAGCTTTCGGGCAAAGCGCCGCCACCGGCGTTGGTGGGGCAGCGTGCGGGCGGGTATGCGCAGGGGGTGCCCAAGTGGATCGACGACATGATGCGTTCGCCGCGGAGTTTCATGACCATCGCGGCGGCGCCGGAGAAGCCCAGCGTGGGCGCGCTGGACTTTGTGAAGATGACGGTGAAGATGCGCAACACGGGGCAGACGACGCTGCGGGTGAGCGCGGACGGGCCGATGAACAGCCGGTTCCTGCTCTCGCCCGATGTGCGTGTGGGGGCGACGATCGAGACGGGCGTTCCCGAGGTGATCCGGCTTGATCGGCGGTTCAGCCTTGAACCCCGGCAGGAGATCGCGGTGACGGTGTGGGCCGATCCGGGGTACGGCGGCTGGCTGATGGACAACGTCGCGGTGGATTCATCGCGCGTGCGGTACCGCGTGCTGCAGGGCTTTGAGGTGGCTGATGGGCTGACGAAACAAGGCTCGCACTGCCTGGCGGTGGACGTTGATCAGGTTCGGCGCGAGGGTCTGCGCGGGATGAAAGCGCCGATCGGCGAGCTCATGGACCGCCTGGAGAAGGGCGAAGGTGCGGACTTTGCGCACGCGGTTGCCTCGTCGCAGATGAAACTCGCGAGTGTGGGGACCGAGGGTGGCATGGCTTCGAGCGATGCGCAGCAGCTCTGCAACGCGCTGCTGAAGCGGTACGCGAAGGAGAATGCCGAGGGACGGTTGTTCCTGCTGACGCGGGTTCCCAGCACGCCCGGTGCGGGCGTTTTTTCGTCCGGTGCGCGGGCGATCGAGGACACGGACGCGGCGGTGAACATCGCGAAGATCGTCACGCGCGTGAACAGCGCCGATGACGCGTGGTTGAAGTCGATGCTCGCGAATAAGGACGCGGAGGTTGCGCTGGTTGCGAAGCTGCACCAGCAGCGGCTGAGCGCCGGGGCGAGCGTGCTGGCGAACATGAAGGCGGTGCGGATCCCCGCGACGACGACCGCCGCCGCACCTGCGGGGAGCGGCCCGGCGAAGGGTGCTGCGCCGGCCGGCGGATCAACGCCCAGCGCCACACCCGCGGCAGCGCCGACGGGCACGCCGAGCGGCGGTGGGAGCGGCGGCGGCGGAGGGAGCGGGGGCAAGTGAGCCCCGCGCCCACGGAGCAAGCCCGGACGACGGGCGACGCGGCTTTGGCGTCCGACAGGGGTGATGGCTCGGGCACGGGGCTGAAGCGTGCTTTGGGGTTTGTCATCGGCGCGGTCCTGTTGGCCCTCGCGGCGTGGATCATCCACCGTCAGTGGGGGGACCTTTCGCACGCCTGGCAACGGGCGGGTCGGGCGCCGGCGTGGCTGGTGGTCTTCGCGGTGGTGCTGCCGATTATCAACTGGTTGCTCACCTCCGGCGTGCTGCTGACGCTCACGCGGCGCTTCGGGCGCGTGCCCAGCGGCGACATGCACGCGATGGTCGGTGCGGCGTGGCTGCTGAACTATCTCCCGCTCAAGCCCGGGCTCTTCGGGCGTGTGCTGCTGCACAAACTTCGGCACAACATCGCCGTGGCCGACTCGATCAAGGTGTTGCTGCACGCGGTGGTCTGTGGGCTGGTGGCGGCGTTTGCCTCCGGGCTCTTGATGGTGCTGATCGTCAAGGCCACCAGCAGCATGAGCGGCGGCGAAGCCCGCGGCGAGGGGCTGGTGCTTGGGTCGGTGGTCTTGCTCGTTCCTGCGCTGCTGGCGTATGTGCAGACGGTGCGGGCGCCGAGTGACGGCGGCGGCGCGAGCGTGCCGGAGGTATTTTTGATGGCCGTGCTCATGCGCTGCGGTGATCTGGCGGTCTGGTCGCTGCGGTTCGCGTGCGCCTTCTGGGTGCTGGGCATCCCGCTGGACGCGACGAAGATCGTCGTGATCGCCAGCGCGACGCAGATCGCGAGTCTGCTGCCGATCCAGATCGGTCTGGCGGAATGGGCGGCGGGGTTGATGCTGGCGCTGCTGGTGGGCAAAGGCGAGCCGGTGATCATGGGTGGGAGCGAGTATTCACGCGAGGCGTTGCTGGCACTTGGGCTCTCGGCGGGGCTGTTGAACCGAGCGGCGGAGCTCATCGGCGCGCTTTCGGTGGGGGGGCTCTGCCTGCTGAAGATGCGAGCGTGGGCACGCGCGGGGCAAACCGCACCTACGGCTTGAACGTATGGAATGAGTCAGGACACAGGCTTCGCGGTTCGCAGGGTGTTTGCATAGTCAACCCGCGGCGGCGGTCATCCAGGGCGTGCGAACCGCGATCCGATAACCACGCCGGGGGTTTGTTGGGCGATCGGTGCGGCACGCGCCAAGATCGGCGGCGGATCGGTCGATGTTTCACGGGTCGCGGGGTTCCGTGCGCCACGCACAAAGCCCGCGGCGTCGGCAACCGGCGCGTCCGAACCGGCGCATCGGGTTTCAGTGTGTGCAAGCGCGGCATCTCGGCGTTGCGGGCAAGTTCGACGGACGGATCGGGCCTGACCAAGGAGGGCGGCTTCGATGGTGAACACGATCGAGCAAGATCACGGACGCTTCCGTCAGATCGTCAAGGGCAAGCTTCGGAAGGACCTCAAACGCTTCATCGCGCGTGGCGAGATGATCGGGCGCGAGGGCAAGAAGCTCGTCTCCATCCCCGTACACGATATCGATATCCCCACCTTCCGCTACGGCGATAACGCCGGCGGCGTGGGCATGGGCGAGGGCGGCGAGGGGCAGCCCGTCGGCGGCGGCAAAGGCGAGGGCGGCGAGAACGAAGGCAAGCACACGCTCGAAGTCGATGTTTCGCTTGATGAACTCGCGGACATTCTCGGTGAAGAACTCAAGCTGCCGCGGATCCAGCCCAAGGGTCACCACACCGTCACGACGGTGAAGGACAAGTACAGCGGCGTGCGCCCCGTCGGGCCCGCGGCGCTCCGGCACTTCAAGCGCACGTACCGCACGGCCCTTCGTCGCCAGCTCGCCATGGGCATGTACGACCCGGACAACCCGGTGATCATCCCCGTGAAGGAGGACATGCGGTACCGGTCGTGGGTCGAGGTGAAGAAGCCGCAGAGCAACGCCGCGATCATCTACATGATGGACGTCTCGGGCTCGATGGGCGATGAGCAGAAGAACCTTGTGCGTCTGCACGCCTTCTGGATCGACACGTGGCTGCGCAGGAACTACGAGGGGATCGAGAGCCGGTACATCGTGCACGATGTCACCGCACAGGAGGTCGATCGGAATACGTTCTTCTCGGTGCGTGAAGACGGCGGCACGAAGATCAGCTCGGCCATGAAGTGCTGTTCCAAGCTCATCGAGGACGCTTACGACCCCAGCGACTGGAACATCTACGTCTTTCACTTTTCTGATGGCGACAACTCATCCGATGCCGACAACCGCGAGTGCTGCGACATTCTGCGGAAGGACCTTCTCAACTCGGTGAACCTCTTTGGGTACTGTCAGGTGAAGTCGGCGTACGGCTCGGGGCATTTTCTGAACGTCCTGCGCGAAGCGTTCCCCAGTTCGGCCTTCGGCGGTGCGGACGTTGGCGGCGCGACCGTACAGAGTGGTGCGGCTCCGGCGGATCTAGCCGACAGCAAGGTCATCACCACGCGGGTGAACGAGCGGGAGGACATCCTCGAGTCGCTGCGGGTCCTGTTCAAGGCCGGACGATGAGCGGGCCGGTGGCGGCTGCGGCGCTATGATTTCAAACCACCCACCTGTTCATCGGTTCAACTGTTTGCGGACGCGGGCAACGAAGCGAAGCTGCGATTCAGACCAGCGAAGAACCCGCGAGCGTGCGACGTGATCATCCTGCCTTTGTACGCGCTGTACATCTGGTTCCTGGCGTTCCGCTGGCGGCGGACGTGGCGCGGGTATGCCGTGAGCGCCGCGGGCGGGCTGGCGGTCTTGCTGCTGGCGATCATCGGCGACAAGTACTTCGGCGGCGTGAGCGACAAGGTTGATCGGCTCGATCTGTTGAAGGTGATCTTCTGGGCCGAGGGTGCGGCGGTCTTCTTTGTGGGCACGATCATCGCCAGCGCCCCGCGGAGCGACGGTCGCGTGCGGTGTCTTTACTGCCGGTACGACCTGTCGGGTCATGCGCACGAGCAGATCCCGGTGTGTCCGGAGTGCGGCATGCCCGCCGACGGTTTCGCGTCGATGCGGTCGCAGCGACTGAACCCACAGCAGGCCAAGCAGGCCATTGAGATGCGCAAGAAGGCGCTGGAGCTGGAGTTCGAAGACCCGGAGACGGCGGCGCGGATCACGCGGAATCTTGCGGAACTTCGGGCGGCCCGAAAGGGTGATGATGAGGCGGGGCGGAAATGTGTATCGTCCGAGGCATCACCCGCGGGCGATGCGCCGGGCGGCGCCGATGATCAGCACCAGCAGCGCGGGCCCGAGCGTCAGGCCCCAGCGCAGGGCGCTGAGCTGCGAATCTGACAACGCGGGGATCGTCGCCTGGGCCGAGGCCTCTGCACCCCGGCGGATCAGCGCGTCACGACCGGCAAGCCAGTTCACGCTCGCCGCGGCGAGCTCGACATTCCCCGGCAGTGCGGGCGATTCGCGCTTGTCGACCGTCACGCGAGCGCCCAGCATCGTGTCCAGCAGCCAGGTGTTCGCGCCCACGACCACGATCCGCTGCGGCTGCGAACGGGTCTTCACCGTCCGCTCCACCGCGAGCGCCAGCGTCCAGAACTTGCCGGACAGATCGTTCGACCCCGCGCGGGTTGCGCCGGCGTCGTCGTCGCTGGGGCTGTCATAGGCCGGCGGGCGGGCCATGCTCTGGCGCTGGGTTTCGTTCATCGAAGCGAACGTGCTCCACTCGCTTTCGAGCCAGCGCGACGGACCGACGGGCACGCGGATGATCGGTCGAACGCGGACGCCTTCGCTGGTCTTGATCTCGCTGGCGTTGCTGACCGTATCGCCCGGGTAGCGGACGACCAGGGGCCATTGCAGCCGCAGCGGCAGCGCCTCGAGTGCCAGCGCGATGGGATGGTCCGACATCGGTGAGGCCAGGTCCAGATCCGCCAGTGCGATCCGCCGGCCTCCCAAAATGCCCGAGCTGAGCAGCGGGCGACCGGATTCCACTTCGATCCCGATCGGCTGCAGGAAGCTCGTCATCGGATCCGCGGCCCGCGCCGCCTTCGTGCTCGACAAGCTCGCGCACAAGAGCATCGGCTCGCCCGCTTCGAAGAGCGTGTCGAGAACCTTCGCCAGTGCGCCCACGCGCGTGGCGTCGGCGGTCGAAGCCGCGGCTTGCGTGAGGATGATGTAGACCACCGGGCGCTTGTCGCGCTGGGCCTGCTCGATGGACTTCGGCGGGTTGATATCGAGCCCCGCTGGCCATTCTTCAAGGTCGATCCCGCGCAAGGCCAGCAGTTCCGCCAGCGAGCGCAGGCCCGTCCACGCGGGGGCGGCACGCCCGGGGAGCGCGTGCGTCAAAACCGCCAGCGGGCGCGGTCGGTCGGTCATGGCGATCAACGCCGCGGCGATGCGGTCCTCGGCCCTCCAGCGCAGATCGGGCGCGGTGAGCACGTTTCCATCGGGCGTGGTGATCGGCGCGGGGAGAAGTTCGTCGATGGGGATCGCCGTGACGGGAAGCGGCTGCGATGCCGCGGCGTCGGTGGTGCTCTTCGTCGGCGGCCCGATGACCAGCGCCACCTGCGATTGCTGCACCGCGCCGGCGATGGTCAGCACGCGCAGCTTGGGCAGCGCGTCAAGGGCCGCCACGGCGCGGGCACCGGCATCGCGCGCCGGGTTCACCGCGTCGGCAAGCTCGCGGGCGATGTCGCGGATCGCCTGCGGGATCTCCGTTCCCGGCGCTTTGATGCGCCGATCCGCCTCGTCGCTGACCTTTGTAAGCGTCGGCAGCGCCGAAGCAAGACCGGCGCGGACATTTGTCGACGCCTGGTCGAGCTTGGGAATCCCAAGCCCCGGGATATTCTCGCCCAGCAGTGTGCGGACCTGAGCCGTCGAAGCGCGAACCTGATCCGCCATCGTGCGGAGCTGGGCTGATTCCTGCGAGGTCTGCGACTTCACGCGGTCAACCGCTGCGGTGCGATCGACCGCCGAGATCCGCTCGCTGGCGGAAATGGCGGCGATCAGGGCCGTGCCCGAACGGTCGAAGGCGTCGGCGGAGAACTTCAGGGCGGACTCGACCCGCTCCGCCGCGGTCAGAGCCGACTCGACCGCCGCGCGGTGCCGATCGACCAACCCTGACTCGCTTTGGGCCAGTTCGCGCAGCAACTGGTCGAACCGCTCGGCGCCTTCAACCGAAGACGTATCGATCTCGCTGACGTTAAGCTTTTCCGACCCCCGCGCAAACGTTGACAGCACATCCGACAGCCGGCGGCGAGAGGTCGGATCGGTCAGCGCGTGCGACGAAGCCACCACCAGGCGCGTGGGCCCGCGCAGCTCGCTTAAAAGCGCCAACGTCGCGGGCGAAAGCTCATGCTCGCGCGTGCTGGTGAGGTCAAACCGCCCCGTGGCCCGCGGGTCGTGCGCAAGCACCAGCAGCATCCCCGCGACCATCGTGGAGGCGAAGAGCACCACGAGCGCCCGCATCGACGAAGCGAACCGACGCGAGGCGACGGGCGGATTCGACGCGTTCGTGTTGTCGGTTGGCACGATCATCGCCACCTCCGTGCACGAAGGATCAACGCGCTGATGACCACCAGCCAAGCCGACACGATCACGAAGTACGCGATGTGCGAGGTATCGACCAGCCCCGATGCAAAATCGGCGATGCGGGCGTTCGCGGAAAGGTGCTTGCTCAGCGCACCGAGCGCGTCCGGCCAGCGCCGCGTCGCGGCCTCAAGGGCGATCTCAAACCCAACCAATAGAAAGAACGTCGACAGAAACGCCAGCGTCTGGCTCGCCGTCAGGCACGAAAAGACCAGCCCCACCGCAAGATACAACATCCCCGCGAGCATCACCCCCAGATACCCCGCAACGATCGGCCCCGGATCAGGCTTCGAAATCACCATCAGCGCCAGCGGGTAGACTAGCGTCGGCAGCAAGCAGCACGCAAGAAACCCGCACGCACCAAGAAACTTCCCCAGCGCCACGCTGAGCTCGCCCACCGGCGCGCCCATCAGCGGCTCAACCGTCCCCGCGCGATACTCCTCGCTCATCAGCCGCATCGAAATCGCCGGCGCGATCAGCGCCAGAATGAACCACCACAGCGAGAAGAACGCCCGCATCGTCGCGGGCGCGCCGGGCTCCAGCGTCGCGTTCGTGAACGCAAACCCCGAGCCCAGCAAACACAACGCCACCAGCAGCCAGCCCAGCGGCATCTGAAAGAACGACCTCAGCTCGCGCCCCGCGATCACCAACGCTCTCACGCGGCCACCTCCGCAGATCCCTGCGACGCTGCTTGCTCGTTCGATCCTTCAACCACCGAGATAAAGACCTGCTCCAGCGTCGCTTCACGCCGCGACAATCGGCTCAGCGAAAGCCCGGCCGCACTCACCGCTCTAAAGATCGCCTCGCCCAGATCACCCGCGCCCGCGGCATTCAATCCCACCGCGCCCGTAGCCGCCGACGATGTTCCGTCCGTCGTCGTCGCAACCCGTGGAACCACGCCGCAGCGCACCCGCGTCTGCCCCAGCGTCCGCGGCTCGATCGTCACGCCCGCCGCCCCGTCAACCTTCAGCAGCGTCCGCAGCCGCTGCATGAGCGCCGCTTCGTCCGCCTCATTCAAGCCCGGCGGCGTTTCAACCACCACTTCGTACGGGGCCGATCGCCCGAAGCTCTGCGTGATCGCGCCGGGCGTCCCCTGCGCCCGCACGCGTCCGCGCGCCATGATCACGATCTCGTCGCAGGTTGCCTGCACCTCGGGCAGATAGTGCGAACTCAGCAGCACCGCGCGTCCTTCAGGGCGACTCGCCGAAGGCGACGCCAGCGTGCGGATCGTCGAACGCAGATCGCGGATCTGCGACGGATCCAGCCCGCTGCTGGGCTCGTCAAGGATCAGCACGCGCGGGTCGTGCAGGGTCGCCGCCGCGAGCCCGACCCGCTGGCGGTACCCCTTCGACAGTTGCCCGATGCGTTTGGTCGCCACGTCGCTGAGCGCACACCGCTGCAGCGCCGCCTCGATCGCCGCCCCGCGTGCCGATCGACCCACGCCGTACAACCCCGCGCGGTACTTCAGATATTGCCCGACGCGCATTTCCGGATAGAGCGGCGCGGATTCGTTGAGCGAGCCGATGCACGCCCGGGCGGCCGAGGGTTCTTCGAGTGCGTCATGCCCGAAGACGCGGATCGTTCCCAAGCTCGGCGCCAGGTACGAGGTCATCATGCGGATGAGCGTCGTCTTCCCCGCGCCGTTGGGCCCCAGCAGGCCCGTCACCACCCCGGGGCGCACCGTCAGCGACACGTCGTCGACCGCACGGTGCTTCCCGAAGTACTTGCTGACGCGGTCAACTTCGATCATGACTGTGCCCAGCGTAGGCTCGAAGCGTCCGAAGCGCTCTTCGATTGGCCGGCCTTCAGGGGTTTCCTCCACATCACCCAACCACCCTCGCCTCCGCACCCTCGACTTCTCCACATTCCTCGAAAAAACCCGCCTTGGACGCCGATCCTTCCTTTCCCTAAACTCCGTACGCATCACCTGGTCCACGCGTTCCGGCGGCATAAGCGTTCATGGCGGAAGAGCGGCCAAAACTCCTGATCGTCAGCAACGCCTGGCCTCTCCCGGGCGGGCGTTTACTTGACTCCGCGCTCATCGCCAGCGCCCTGACCAACCAGTTCGATGTCACCTCCACCGACCTCCCCGACGCGGTGCGACAACTCCGCGCCGGGAACGTCTCGGCCATCCTCTCCGCGGCGGGTGATTTTCTGCCGCTGAAGGCCGGCGCCCCGATCCTCGCCAGCGCCGCGGTGATCAACGCCCTGGGCGAGGGTGTCTGCGTTGCCGACGAATCGGGCGTGGTGCTCTGGGGCAACGCCGAGTTCCTTTCGTACCCCGCTGTTACGCAGGCCCGTATCTCCGCCGCGTGCAAGCAGGCCATTTCCTCATCGCCCAACCCGGCCTCGCCGGTTCGTCAGCGCTTCGATATTCAGGGTGATGCGGCCCCCGCGGGCGCTCCGAGCGCCCCGGGCTCATCCAACACCGACGCGCACCAAGGGCTGCCACAACGCGCCTACGAAGTCATCGTTTCGCCGCTGAACACCGCCGCGACGAGCGCCAACGCGCAAGACCCCGCACAACCCGGCCCCGTCCGCGTCGTCGCCGTCATCCGCGATGTCTCCGCCCTGCGTCGAACCCAGCAAAAGATGGCCGCCATCGACCGCGCGGGCAGCGAGCTCGTCCGCATCGACGCCGAGGTCGTGCGTAAGCTCCGCACCACCGAGCGACTCCGCGTCCTTGAGCAGAAGATCGTTACCTACGCCCACGATCTGCTCAACTTCGACCACTTCGCCATCCGCCTGCTGGAAGAAAAAACCGGCAAGCTCGAACTCGTCATGTCCCACGGCCTGCCCGCCGAGGCCATGGAAGTCGAGCTCTTCGCCCGCCGCGAGGGCAACGGCATCTCCGGGCATGTCGCCGCCACCGGGCGTTCATACATCTGCACCGATACGAGCCTCGACCCGTTGTACGTCGTCGGCGCCGTCAGCGCCCGCTCATCGCTCACCGTGCCGCTCCGCCTCAGCGATAAAGTCATCGGCATCTTCAACGTCGAATCCACCAACCCCGGCGCCTTTACCGAGGAAGACCGCTCCTTCGCCGAGATGTTCGCAACCCACGTGGCGCTTGCGCTGCACATCCTCGATCTGCTGGTTGTCGAGCGCTGCACCACCGGTCAGGCCGTCACCGGCAACGTCGAGGGCGAACTCAGCGAGCCGCTGGAGGACATCCGCATCGTCGCGGCGAAGCTCAAGGATGCCCTGACCAAGGCCATCACCGGCGCGTCACCCGCTGGCCCATCACCCGCCGCCGCCTCATCAACCCCCGGCACGCTCGACACCGGCACCGTCAAACAGCTCGAACGCATCCTCGCCGACGTCGACGCGATCAAACGCCGGGTGAAGGACGTCGCCAGCGGCCCGGGCACAATCCTCGGCGCAGAAAAGGCCCTCACCGACGCCGCCCTCGACCCCGCTATCGCCGGCCGCCGCGTCCTCATCGCCGACGACGACGCGCGAATCCGCCAGACCATCCGCCAACTCCTCACCGCCCTGGGGGCCGAGGTCGTTCTGTGCGAAAACGGCGGCGAGGCCATCGCCGCCCTCACGGGCGTCTACATCGGCGCAGCCAACCCCGCCACCAGCACCGCCCGCCCGGGCCAAGAACGCGGCGGCGGCCCGTCGCCATCCCCCTCCACTTCAGGCCCCGGCAGCGAACGCTCGTCGGGCCCCTCACCTCAACCTTCACAAGCACAGTCCACGCAGCCGTTGCCCACACCGGGGCGCTTCGACCTGCTCATCAGCGACATCAAGATGCCCGACAAAACGGGCTACGAGATCTTCGCCGCCGCGAAGAAGGTCCAGCCCGAACTGCCCGTCATCCTGATGACCGGCTTCGGCTACGACCCGCACCACTCCATCGTCCGCGCCAGCGAAGAAGGCCTGCAGTGCGTGCTGTTTAAGCCCTTCCAGGCCGAGCGTTTGATCGAAGAAGTGCACAAGGCGATGGGCACGCACGCGGCGAAACGACCGCCCGCACCGCGGGTGTGATCCACACATAGCAGCATGCATCCCTCCCTTTAGCACGTCATGCCGGCGTTGCGGCTATCAACGGCCGTGCGGGTTGCACACCGCGACGAACAACCCGGGCGATCACTGATCAAGCATTTCTCAGATACTCGCCGACGAAAAGAAGCAAAAAACAACAGGCCCCGGTTTCCCGGGGCCTGTCAGTGAGTCATTCGATTCTTCGAGCTGATCAAGCGAACCTGATCAACCCAAAGTCGACTTAGTCACGCCAGATGGTCAGCGTGGTGGTCGTCGCACTCACGGTCACGGTGCTGAGCGGACGCAGCCAGTTGTTCGAGCGACGGTTGTTGTCGACCGGCTGGGTCTCGTCCGTCTCGTCGACGAAGAGGTTGTCCGGAACGACCGCGTTGGTCGTTTGACCGGCACGACGATAGGTCGTCTCGATCGGGTCGGGACGCGTCTCGAACGTGACGTGGTTGTCGTTGTACACAACGTTGCCAGCCCAGGCGTTCTTGCTGCCCAGGATGTTCAGCGTAACGGATTCGGTGCCGGTCGCACCGGTCAAGAGCTGCCAACCGGCAGTCTGGTATGTCGCCTGGTCAGCACCGGTCGTGCCGTTGTACTGCGGCCCGCGCGAGCCGATCACGGCCTCGGTGGCGGTGTAGGTGTCGCGCCAACGCGATTCACGAGCACCAAACGGCGGGATGTGGGCGTACGAGTTGTTGCTGATGCCAGTCTGACGACGCCCGCCGGAAGGATTACCAGCTCCGGTGTCATTGGGAGTGCCAGCGAATGCCGGGTCCCATTGCGCGTTCGCCTTGGTCTGGGCCTTGTCGGGGCTGGCGTTCTGATAGCCATCGTCCACCTTCACCGAGCCCGAAGCCTCAGCGGGGCTGACGCACAGCTCGGGGGTGATGCTGTTGTTCCAGATCAGCACCGACAAGATGTTGCCGGTGTTGTCCTTCGAACGCTGCGTATTGAGGTCGTTCGCGGTGGGACTCGCCGGCAGAGCCGGGGTGATCGTCGCGCCAGCCTTGTCGAGCTGGCTGGGGAGCGGGAAACGCTCCTTGTTCGAACCGGCCCAGGTCACCATGGCCTGGTGGATGCCGCGGACCTGCGTGCCGTCCTTCAGCTGGCGGGCCGACTTGCGGGCCTTGCCGAGGGCGGGGAGCAGGATGCCCACGAGCAGCGCGATGATCGCGATGACCACGAGCAGCTCAATGAGCGTGAAACCACGATTCTTCTTGGACTTCGTCACGATGCATCTCCTAAAACGCGCCGTGCCGGGCAACTCCGCCCGACGCCGGCAGTTCGTGTGTCGGACCTGAGCACCAGTGCCCAAGCCCGCCCATCCCCCGAAAATCGTCACCCCATCCCCACCGCGAACGTCTGCAAGCCGACTCTCCGCTGCCGCCGGTGGTTTGGTCGTGAACGTCCGCAACGAGCGTCGGTTCACTCCTCTTCACGAGCAGCAGGGCTGATGCACCGCGTTGTTGGCTTTCCAGTTGTTGGTGAAATCGAGCCCAACGCAAGCCGGGCGGCAGACCCTCGCTCGAATCTCACCTTACCCGTCCGCACACGAGACCGTGCATGAAACGGGAGTGTAAGACACCGAGCACCGGGCCAAAGCTCTCGCCGGCGGCGCATCGTCATACCGAACCGCACAGTGGGTCGTTTGTCGACCGATGAAGGGGGTTCGGCGTCAGCCTGGTGGGCCCAGCCCCGATCGTGAATCGTGATTCAACCCGAGATTCGGCTTCAACCCTGGCGGGCTTCGACCGTATTCCCGGGCCGCTCACGCGAAGGAGGGGCCCTCAAGATGTCGGCTGACGTCGTGGGTAGGCTGCCCGAGCAAGGGGTTCCCGCAATCGCGGGAGTCTTGCCCGTCATAACCTTGGCGGATGGAAGCCGCCGATGAGTGCAAGTGCGAATCTTGGCATATCCAAGCAGCGTCGCCCTCGCGTCAGGCCATTTTAGACACCAACAATCTACGCATAGTGTTCGCTGTGTCAAGAGGGGCGGTTCCGTCCCTTGAAAAAATAGGTGAAGAAACCGCCTCGTTCGCAAACCGTACGGAGTAGTACCAATGTCAACTCAGAATCCCCGCCCCGCAGGCTCAGAATCACCCCTCGCCGCCCTCGCCCGCTTGGGTATCACCCTGCCCAATCCCGCCAAGCCTGTCGCGGCCTACGTCCCCACCCGGTTGGTCGGAAATCTGCTGTACATCAGCGGGCAGATCCCCGTTATGAACGGCCAACCCATCGCCAAGGGCCTCGTCCCGCGCGAAGTTTCCATCGAAACCGCCGTTTCCTGCGCCAGGCAGTGCACCCTGAACGCCCTGGCGGCCGCAAACGAGGCTTTGAAAGACCGCGGCGGGCTGAATGCTGTCCGCTCCGTCGTCCGAGTCGGGGCCTTTGTTGCCTGCGAAGCGGGGTTTGCCGACCATCCCAAGATCGCCAATGGCGCCAGCGAACTGCTCGTGGAAGTCTTCGGCGAATCGGGCAAGCACGCCCGGGCCGCGGTGGGAGCACCGTCGTTGCCCTTGAATGTGCCGGTAGAGATCGAGTTTGTGTTTGAGGTGGGTTGACGCTTCGCGGTCGTTCCACGGGAAGTTCGCTCTCGCATGCACATCCGGAATCGAAACGAAAAACCCCCGAAGCGGAAGCTCCGGGGGCTTTGTCATCGTGCAACATTGCAGGGACGAACGAGAATCGTTCGTCGCGACTCAGGCGCGACGGCGGCGACCGGCGATCAGCCCGCCCATGCCCAGCAGGGCAAGCGAGCCCGGCGTCGGGATGACGTTGACCGTGAAGGTGCCTTGGGTGGAGAGACCGAGTTCGTCGGTGACGGAGTAGCCGAAGGTGTAGAGGCCGTTGGCGACGCCGGCGAGGTTCCAGTTGAACGCGCCGTTCGCGGCGAGGGTGGCGCCGGAGACGCCGATGGGCTGAACGAGCCCGCCGTAGGAGATGGGGCGGCCTTCGGGGTCAGCGCCGGTGAGGAGGTTGAACGAGGCGCTGGTGTCCACGTCGGTGTTGAAGGTCGGCCCGGTGAAGGGGTTGGGGTTGATGGTGGGGGCCTGGTTCGCGGCGGCGGTGCCGTTGATGCGGATGGCGTCACCGGTGCTGGTGGCGTTGGGGCTGCTCAGACGGAGAGTGCCGGCGGTGCCGGTGGCGCTCCAGCCGAAAAGCCGCATCAGAATGGTGCCGTTGAGGGAGGACACAACCGGCGAAGCGGAGGGGGCGGAAGGATTGGGGTAGAAGTTCCGAGTGGCCCCCGCGGTGCTGGTGGTCGAGGTCGAAATGCCGCTGATATCGCCGGCGGTGTTGGCGGCGAAGGTCGCCCAGGTGTTGGTCCACGTGGTGCCGCCGTCGATGCTGTACTGCCAGCGAGCGATCGAGGGACCTGAAGCACTGCGGCTGAGGTTGGTGTAGATCGTGTTCAGCGTGACGTACGTCTGGGGAGCGACTGTGAAGCTGACTTGGTAGTAGCTCGTCACGCTGTTGCTGAAGCTGCTCGACAGCGAGAAGTTCGACGAGTTCATGCTGTTGGTGCCGGTCTGGGCGGTGAGGCCCGCGCCGCGGGTCAGCGAAGCGCCGACGATGGCGGCGTTGCTGGCGGAAGCGGCGTTGGAAGCCTGATTGCCGGCCTGGCCGTTGAGGTTCCAGGTGGCGAGCTGACCCTGAGCCGAACCGGCAAGGGCAACAAGCGAAACGATAGCGATCGCGATCTTCATCTCTCTCTCCTCGAAATAGCCCCCCGATGGGCGGGCTTGGTTGATGGGCGTGACACGAGATCACGGCCCGAGCGGCTGAAAAATAGAGCCGGAAGCAGGTTTGTCGAGCTTCGGGGGGCAGAAGAAACCCGGGGTTGCGTGAATCGCTGGCAAGCCCCGAAACCGCGGTGTGGGGGAACCCCTCGGTTTGCCAGACCGAAGCGCGACCACACCCAGACGAGCACCCTGGGTTTCACGGTGTCGATGTGTTTCTCGGTCGGAGGCTCTGTGTGTTACGCCTTCACAATCGCGGCGGCGATGGCGTTGGCGAGTTTGGTGCCCTCGGCGTGGTCGAGTTTGGTGGCGGGCCAGTGGATGCCCAGACCGTTCGATTCGCTCGGCTTCGGGATGATGTGGAAGTGCACGTGGAAGACGGCTTGGTGGGCGGCGGGGCCGTTGTTTTGCAGGAGGTTGTAGGCGGTGGTGTTGGTGGCCTTCATGACGGCGCGGCAGATGCGCGGCAGGACGCGGCCGACGGCGGCGGCGCTCTCGTCCGAGAGTTGATCGAGCGTGGCCTTTTCTTCTTTGGGGATCACCAGCGTGTGCCCGGGGGCGAGCGGAGAGACATCGAGAAAGGCCAGCACGTGCTGATCTTCGTAAACCTTGTGGCAGGGGATCTCGCCCTTGATGATGCGGGAGAAGATGGTCTGGCTCATGGCGTTTCTCGCGGAGATTGTGCGGGTCGGCGGGGGTTGTCAATCAGTTCGTCGAGTGCGCGGGGAGTGTTCGCAGCGTCGGCTGCACGACGGCTTCGAGCAGTTCGAAGGCGCTCTGACCATCGCCCGTCGGCGGCGTTTCCACCGGGACAAAGAGTTTGGTCCCCGGCGTGTGCGAGCCCCACTTCACCATCGCGAAAGCAATGGGGGACTTGCTCAGCAGGGGTGAAAGCGTGCTGCTGGTGATCGCGCCGATGGGCTCGCTCTGTGCGTTATTGCTGGCGAAGACCGGCGCGGCGCTCAACGGGAATCGCGCCAAAGGTGGCTCGGCGTAAGCCTCGGTTTCGCCGGTCGGAACAGAAGCGGGGGCGAAGGTTTCCGGGTGCGGGTCGGTCAGGCGTAGGGCGACGAGGGTTTGCTTTGGGTGACCCAGGGCGTTCATGCGGGCGACGATTTCTTGACCCAGGTAGCAGCCCTTTTTGAACGAGACGCGGTCGCTGAGCAGGCCGGTCTCGGCGGGGAGGTTGGTCGGGCCGAAGTCGGTGAGGTAGAGCGGGGTGCCGGCTTCGATGCGGGCGATGTTGTACGCGGCCCAGCCGACGGGGCGGAGGAGCACGCCGGGGTTCGGTCGCCCGGGGTTGAGCGGCTCGTGGGCTTTTTCCAGCAGGTGCTGATAGACGCTCAGGGCCCCTTCGATGGGGATCAGCAGATCGAGGCCCACCTCGGCGGTGGTGTCGTTGCGGTCGATGAGGACATCGACACCCGTGATGGAGAGGTGCGTGGTGGTGTTGGGGGGGAGGTCTGTCAGGCCGAGGGTGCGGAGGGCGGCGGGGCCGTGGAGGGCGAGACGGTGGAAGCGGTCGGTTTCGTCGGTGATTTGGACGTCTTCGGTGATGACGTAGGCGGAAAGGGTTTCGACCGTTCGAGAGGCGGCGTGGGCGTCGACATCGAAGATCACGCGGTCGGGCTCGATGAGGAGGCGGAGGTCGGCATCGACCCGGCCCTTCTTGTTCAGCCAGAAGGCGGAGCGGGCCTGACCGGGCTGGATGCCCTTGAGCTCTTGGGTGAGCATGCTGTTGAGGAAGGAGAGGCGGTCTGAGCCGCGGACGGTGAGGGTGGCGCGGTGAGGGAGGTCGATGAGTGCGGCGGCCTTGCGGATGGCGGCGTACTCAAGGTCGAGGCGGTCGTAGGCCTGGACGAAGGGGATGCGGGCGTCGGGTGCGTCGGCGGGGCCGTAGTGATCGAGGAGGGCCTCGGCGCGTTCGTGGAGTGGGAGGATGGGGCTGAGTCGGGCCATGATCGATGGTATGGGAACCCTTGGGGCAAGGAGCGGGGAAGCCAGCGATTTGATGCGGGGGGATCGGGGTTGTCCCGTAGAAACGTGTGCGGAGGAAGGCAGAAACGTCCGGCGGGTGATACGCTCGCGGCCTTCCCGGAACGTGGTGTGACGGGGACGTGATTGAAACGTGATTGAATCCATTGACGTGGAGTGTGCAGAGATGAACGTGGACTTGCTGAAGCGGTTGTGCGAGACGCCGGGCGTGCCGGGGCGTGAGGAACGCGTGCGCGGGCTGATCGAGAAAGAGATCAAGGGGCTCTTCGACGAGGTGTCGACGGACGCGCTGGGGAACCTGATCTGTCGTCGACACCCGCGCGGCAAGGGCGGGAAGGTTGTCAAGGCTTCGGGCGGCAAGCGTCCGCAGCGCGTGCTGCTGCTGTGCCACATGGACCAGATCGGGTTCTATGTCCGTGGCGTGGACGACAAGGGTTTTATCCGCGTGGTGAACGCCGGCGGGTTTGATACGCGGAACCTCTTCTCGCGGCGGATGACGCTCGTGACCGACTCGGGCGATTACCCCGCGGCGCTGAACCCCGGCGGGCGCCCGGTGCACATCGCCAGCGAGGCGGACAAGGCGAAGATCCCGGATGTGAAGGAGTTGTTCCTGGATACGGGCATGCCGGCGGATCAGGTGAAGAAGAAGGTCAAGATCGGCGACTATTGCGTCTACAGCGACCCGTTCGTGGAGCTGGGGGAGAAGTGCATGTCCCCCGCGATGGACAACCGCGTGGCGTGCTGGCTGGGGATCGAGGCGGTCCGGCAGATCGAGCGTGAGAAGACGGCGCACGCCTGCGAGATCATCGTGGCCTTTACCACGCAGGAGGAGGTCGGGCTGCGCGGGGCGAAGACCAGCAGTTCGATCGTGGATTGTGATATCGGCATCGGGATCGATGTGACGCTGTCGTGCGACACGCCGGGCGTGCCGGAGGACGAGAAGGTCACCGAGCAGGGCAAGGGCGTTGGGCTGCACATCATGGACAGCTCGTTCATCAGCGATTACAGGCTGATCGACGACATGGAGCAGTGCGCCAAGCGGAACCGGATCGCCCACCAGCGCACGATCCTGATGCGCGGCGGTCAGGACGGTGCCGCGGCCCAGCAAACCGGTCGCGGCGCGCGGGCGGTGGGTGTGGTGGTCGGGACGCGGTACATCCATACGACGACGGAAATGATCCACAAGCGCGACCTGAGCGCGGCGCGGGATCTGCTGGCGGCGTGGGTGCCGACGCTTTGAGATCAGTCGCGAGTCGCGAGTGGTGGCAGTGGGGGAGCGGTGCAAGTTCAGCGTTTACAACGAGAAACGCGACGGGCCCAATGGCTCGTCGCGTTTTTGTTTGTACGTTTCGGCGATTTCTCGGGACCCTCGATCCCTCGATCCCTTGATCCCTCGGTCCCTTCCCCTTAGTACACCACACTCATGCACTGTTCGACCGCTTGGATGACCTGGCGGATCTGGAAGGGCTTTTTGAGGTAGGTTTCGAAGCCGGTGTTCTTGAGGCCGCTGAGCTGGGCGTCGGTCATTTTGCCGCTCATGGCGATGATCTTGGTGATGGCGAGGTCGTCCTCCTGGCGGACGCGGTTGACGAGTTCCATGTGGGCGTTGTCGGCGAGGTGGAGGTCGAGCAGGATGACGTGCGGCTTGAAGCGTTCGCACTCAAGCCCCGCGGCGAAGGTGGACGCGGCGACCTTCACTTCGTATTTCGCCTGCTCGGTGAGGACCTTCTGCAGCGCGTCGGTGACTTCCTTCTCGTCGTCGACGATGAGCACGCGGGTGGAGCCCGAGGTGATCCCGTCGAGGGGGATGCCGTGAAGCTGCATGAACTTGATGAGCTGCTGCTTGGGGATCCGTCGGTCTTTGGAGCCGGGGATCTTGTAGCCCTTGAGCTGGCCTGAATCGAACCACTTGCTGACGGTGCGAGGGGCCACGTTGCAGATCTTGGCGACTTCGCCGGTGGTCAGAACGTCCTTGTCCATCGCCATGTGAGTAGTCCTTCTCTCGGGTCCGCGGCGTTGGGTGCGTCCGTGCACCGATCAAGCCGCGGAGAGTTTTTCGGCGCGAAGATGAGCGCTCTTGAACGGCAGAGAAGAATGTGACGCAAGTAACTGACGTGCGGACGTTGCGGGCGGTTCCGAGAACGCGGTGATTGATGCGGAAGAGGCGGGGTCATCAGTTGAAGGCATGACGGTGCGAGGGAGCAATCTCAGTGGAAGACCTGAGACGTGCGCGGTCGCGCGAGAGTCCGTGGGAGGATGAAACGGGAGCCGAAGCGGGACGGGTGTGGATGGTTCGGAGGCTGCGGGGCGGTGAAGTGGATGACTTGTGGTTTGTTTGGATGGTGATTGGTATCTTGGCGGTGCAGGGGTGGGTGGTGGGAGGTGGTTGGATGAGGGGTGGGTGGGGCGTTGACAGAGGCGGGGGCGGTTCGGGACCGTGTGGGGGTTCCGGCGGGGGGGGGCTTGCCGCGGCGCTGTGATGGGTTTGGCGGGGGCGGGGAGGGGGCCCTCCGAAATGAGGGTGCGCGGGGCGCAGGGGTGCTTGGGCA
>JACVCS010000149.1 GCA_016741915.1 Phycisphaerales bacterium
GTGGTAGAGGGACAGGGGGGTAAGGGATCGAGGCGTGATGGGTTGAGGACGAAGGGTGCCCATGCACCGGTCGATCCGACAACCCGGTCCAGAACCGCCACGTCAATGACCTCTTCCGGGCTTTTTCGACAGGAAAAGCCCTTGACCCAGCACCGCCCGGGCACTTCGTGGGCCGCGTTGAGCCTATTATCGTCCCCTTCAGACCGAGACCGACACCCCGAACATCCGGGAGGCGAACGTGTCCAAGTCCAACGCCGCGAAGAAGAAAGCCGGAAAGCCCACGAGCAAGCCGCAAGCCAAGTCGTCGTCCAAGTCGAAGCCCGCAGCCCAGGCGAAGAAGCCCGCCGCCAAGCCCGCCTCAAAGCCCGCGGCCAAGTCGTCTTCCAAACCCGCCGCTTCATCCGCGAAGAAGCCCGCCGCCCCCGCGGCCTCCAGCAAACCCGCCGCCGCGAGCGCCAAGAAGCCCGCCGCGCCGGCCCCCGCACCAACGCCCGCAGCCGCGCCGCTCGCCGGTGCGCCGGGTGATCGTCCGAAGCCCAAGGGCATCACGATCGTCAACAACAAGCCGATGCGCAAGCCCAAGCCGCCCAAGAAAGCCGTGGAGATGCCCTCCCTCGGCGCCCCGCTGCTGGGCGGCAATAAGAAGTGGAAGCCGCTGATCCCCTCGGGTCCGAACGCCAAGACCGAGGGCCCGGTCTTCGCTGAAGGTTCGGCCGAGATGCCCAAGAGCCCCTTCAACAAGAAGGAACTCGAGCGCTACCGCGACATCCTCCTGAAGAAGCGCTACGAACTCGTCGGCGACGTGGCGAACCTCGAAGGCGAGGCCCTCAACGCCTCCAGCGGCTCGCTCTCGCACACGCCCCAGCACCTCGCCGAACAGGGCACCGAGAGCTTCGACCAGGCCCTCTCGCTGGACATCGCCCAGGTCGACCGCAACCTCATCCGTGAGATCGACGACGCGCTCAAGCGCATCAAGGACGGCACCTTCGGCATCTGCCTGCTGACGCACAAGCCCATCAGCAAGGACCGCCTCGAAGAACTGCCCTGGACGCGGTACTCCATCGAGGCCGCCCGCGAGCGTGAACGCCGCGAGTTCATCCGCCCGTGAGCGAGCAGGCTCCTGATCCAGCACCGACCGATTCGTCGCCCGTCACCAAGCCGGTGACCGCGGGCGCGGGGGTCTTTGCTTCTTCATCACCCAAAGCCTGGGCCGCGTTGATGATCACCGTCGTGCTGGGGGTGCTGATCGACCTCTCCAGCAAGCACCTCGCCTTCGAGCGCGTCGCCGGGCGGCCCGTCGTCATCGACCGCGAAGACGTTCTCCGCATCATGTCCACCGGGTCCGGGACCCGCGGCCTCGGTCTCGGGGCCCTCATCCCACGCCACGAACCCGTCCAGGTCGTCCCCTCACTGCTGGATTTCACCCTCGTACTCAACCCCGGCGCGGTCTTCGGCATCGGCGCCGGGCAACGCATCTTCTTCATCGCCTTCACCGGCGCCGCCGTGGCTTTCGCGCTCTACGTCTTCACCAAGTGGACCCGCCCGCGCGACCGCGCCGCCCACATTGCCCTCGGCCTGCTCGTCTCCGGCGGGCTGGGCAACCTCTACGACCGCCTCGTCTACGCCTGCGTTCGCGACTTCATCCACCCGCTGCCGGGCTTGCAGTTCCCCTTCGGCCTCGCCCCCTTCGGCTCGCGCGAGGTCTGGCCCTGGGTCAGCAACATCGCCGACCTCTTCCTGCTCATCGGCATCGTCATGCTCGCCCTCTTCCTGCTCAAGCGCGACAAGGCCATGCGCCGCGTGCAGATGAACCCCGCTCAGTAACCGCCCTCCCTCCACTCCTGAAAACCTCGCCATGACCGACGAGCCCATCAGCCAGCGCCCAACCAAGCTCCGCCTCCGCGGCATGACGCTGGGGGACTACCAGACCAACGCGTACATCGCCTGGGTCGAAAACCCCGCCGCCCCCGAAGGCGAACGCGCGCCGTGCTGGATCTTCGACGCGCCGGGAAACCCCCCCTCCCCCGGGGCTGAATCACATGCCGAAGGCGAGATCGGCCAGCTCATCGAATCGCTCAACGACCTTCGGCTCGAACCGACGCACATCCTTTTGACGCACTGCCACCTCGACCACATCGCGGGCCTGACGGCGCTGCGCGCCGCGTTCCCGAGGGCCGCCGTGCGCGTGCACGAGGCCGAGCGCGATTGGCTCACCGATCCGGTGAAGAACCTCTCGGCGTTTTCCGGTCAGCCCGTTACCGCCCCGCCGCTGGACCCGACCAAGGGCGACGCGACGGTCGTTGACGGGCAGCAGATCGTCATGACCGCGCCGCCCCCGCGCGATTCACAGCCCGCCCCGAAGGATCTCCTCTGGCACGTCCTGCACGTCCCAGGTCACTCACCGGGCAGCGTCGCGTACCACTGCCCCCTGGCCGGTCTGGTCATCGGCGGTGACGCCCTCTTCGCCGGCAGCGTCGGCCGCACCGATTTCCCCAACTGCTCCCACCAGCAGCTCATCGCCTCGATCCGCTCCAAACTCCTCACGCTCCCCCCCGAGACCCGCCTCTTCCCCGGTCACGGCCCATCCACCACCATCGCCGACGAAGCCCGCAGCAACCCCTTCCTCAACGCCTGACCGACCGCACGAGCGTGCCCAGCGGCCCAGCGGCCTGGTCAGATTCCCCATCTTCACAACCCGCCGTGCAAATCCCCGGGCAATCAGCGGATTTCTCGCGGCATTGCGGCGTGTTTCGGTGCGTGATCCCGGCCACGGGCTACGATCTTTCGCCGAGATGCGGAGTCGTGTCCGCGTTCGGCAATCAAACGTCCTTGGCGACGTTTGCATCCACACTGGGAAGGGAAGGAGATCAAAGATGAATCGTGCTGTGACTTCGTCCGCACTGATCCTCAGCGCCAGTCTTTCGTCGGTGGCGTTCGCGGTGACGCCCCCCGCCTCGGAACAGTTCACCGACAACGCCTCGGGTTGGACGGCCGGCTCCTCAGGCCCCGCCCTCGCCGGCTGGGCCTCGAACATCGGGCCCGACGGCTCCGGCGCCATCACCACCCAGCGCTCCTTCGTCAACGACCCGGTCTCGACGACCAACCCCCCGGTGCTCTTCAGCGCCCTCAGCGGTGCGTCGGGCAACGCCTTCTTCGGCAACTGGATCGCCGCGGGCGTCACCCAGTTCTCCTTCGACATCCGCCACAACGCTCCGCTCAACCTCTCCGCCTTCGCCCGCTTCGCCGGCGCGAACAACTTCCCCGGCGCCACCGCCGTGGGCTTCACGCCCGTCCAGCCCAACACCTGGACGACGGTGACGATCTCCATCGCCGCCAATAGCCCCAACTTCGTCTCCTTCGAGGGGACGAACTTCGCCACCGTCTTCGGCGCCAGCCCCCAGAACGGCTTCCAGGGCATCGGCCGCCTGCAGCTCGGCATCTTCGTCCCGCAGGGCCTGGCCTTCACCACCCCGACGTACCAGTTCGAGATCGACAACGTGCGGGTGATCCCCACCCCGGCGGCCGCGACGGGCCTGCTGGCTGTCAGCGCTCTGGTCGGTGCACGTCGCCGCCGTCGGTAAACCGAGTTTGGTGCATCCGGTAACATGATCTTCACCAATCGCCCGCCCCCCTCTCGTGAAAGCGTGGGCGATTGGTGATTGTCTCGTTTTGGCTCGGTTTGTGTGGGGGCGAATGGGGGGGTGGGGGGTGGGT
>JACVCS010000056.1 GCA_016741915.1 Phycisphaerales bacterium
GGGAAGGGGGAGGGGGGGACGGAGGGCGGGGGCGAGGGGGAGGGGGGCGGGGGGTGGGGCGGGTGATGCAGGCGGGTTGGAAGGGGTGGTGGTGGACATGCGCGGTCGCGGGCCATCGGTCGGCTTCGGATCGTCAGGATACCCCGAGTAGTGGCGTGGCTGGGGAAGAAGTTGCGTGGAAGGGGCGTGCGGAGCGGCAGTGGGGGGGATGGGCTTCTATCATGCGGGTTATGGCCGCGCATACCACCCATTCCTCCCAGACTCCCCAAGCAACGACGAACGACGCCGGGCACGCTTCCGCGTCAACCGGTGGTGGTGGTGGCGGTGGTGGCGGCGGCAAGGCCCACCACGACAAGGCCAAGCAGGACGTGCGGGTCTTTGAGAAGCACTGGGCGGGCGGGTATTACGAGGGCGACCCGATGGACCCGATGGCTTCCAGCACGTACGGCGTGCTGGGGTACATGTCGGTGCTGCACGCGACGTATCTGCGGTGTATCAGGCCGTACGTCACGAAGAACAGCACGGTGCTGGAGATCGGCCCGGGGCGCGGGGCGTGGTCGCGCACGATGACGCACGCGAAAGAGCTGTGGTGCCTGGACGTGATGAGCGCCGAGCACAACGGCTTCTGGGAGTATGTCGGCAAGCAGCACGATCGTCAGCGGGGCGGAAGCACACACTATGTGCAGGTCTCGGACTTTTCGCTCTCCAGCGTCCCGGACGGGCACTTTGATTTCTTCTTTTCCTTCGGCGTCTTCTGTCACATCCCCTTCGCGGGGTTGACGGAGTACATGACGAACCTGCGCCGGAAGCTCAAGCCCGGGGCCGAGGCGTTCCTCATGGTCGCGGACTACGACCAGTACAACCGCGCGTGGGACAGCCTCGATCAGCTCGGGGCCCAGCGGCCGGTGCTGGAGATGGCAAAGAAGAGCCGCCCGAAGTGGCGAAGGTTCATGCCCGAGCTGTGGTGGAAGGGCGAGCGTGAGCGGCAGAACCGCACGCCACGGAAAGATCCGAAGAACGACGGCGACCCGGCGCACGGCGTGTGGTACCACGCGGGGAAGGGGCGCACGTGCGAACTGCTGCGGTCGCTGGGGTACACGGTGATGGACGAGGACGTGGGCGTGCTGCCGCGGGACCCGGTGATTTGGTTTCGGGGGTAGGGAGTAGGCACTGGGCACTGGGCACTGGTGAAGCGGGGCGCGGGCGTTCGGATCGTTCTCGGACGTGTTGGGGGCTGGTCTGTGCGGTTGTTCGGGTCTTTCGTGCGTGTGTCCGAGAAAAGCGGGCGTGGTACGTTGGCAGGGGGTGTTCTGGTTTGGGTGGGGCGAACAGAAAAGACTTTTCGATCGATCCACAAGTCTTGTGGGTGAAGGGAAAAGTCTTGTAGGTGAAGGGAAAAGTCTTGTGGGTGAAGGGAAAAGTCTTGTGGGTGAAGGGAAAAGTCTTGTGGGTGAAGGGAAAAGTCTTGAGGGTCGATCGAAAACTCTTGTGGGTCAATCGAAAACTCCTTTGGGTCGCGCTGAAGGCGTTCCGGATCGAATGACAAGTGATTTGTCGCGACCGTCAAGTCCTGTGCATGGCGTCTGATCGGTTGTGCCAACGGTCCGAGAACGGCACACATTCGGCGTTCTCGCCGCGATCCGCGAAACGCACGAACACACGCGTTCAGATCTTCGCGCTATCGCGTCTTCGTGCGGACGCTTCTCCGTCTTCCTCGGCGCTCTCCGCGAACTCCGCGTTGAATCTGTCTTACTTGCCCTTGAGCTTTTTGCGCAGGTCGTAGACCAGCGTCCGCCCCGGGCGGCGTGAGCGCTTCAGCACGCTTTCGTAGAGCGCCGGGTGGACGTACGACGCCGGTGGCGCGGGTAAACTCGCGCGGGCGACGTGCAGTTTCGGGTAATCCGCCAAGCGATCTTCACGCACGAAGAGCAGCAGGTTCTGTGCGTACCACCACGCGACGGTCTGCGTGGGCAGCGGCATGAGCTTGGGCCGCAGCGCGTCGACGCACGCGAAGCCGCGGGAGGCGAACTTTTCCGCCCAGTAGGTGGGCCATTGCTCGTTGATGTGCTCGGTGCCGCCTTGCCCCGGGATCGCGGCTGAGAAGAGCACCACCGGGGCCAAGTCCGTGAGTTCCTTGATCAGCGAGTCGGCGCGGTCGATCGGAAGGTGCTCGGCGACTTCCAGGCACATCGCCAGATCGAAGCGCCCGTTGACACCCGCCGAGGTGCGCAGGTCGGCGGCGTGGAACTGCGTCGGTGCGATGAGCAGGTCGCCGCGCTGCACGTACGAGCCGTCAACGCCGAGCAGCCGCGGCATGCCGCGTTTGGCCGCCACGCTGAGCCACGCGCCGTCGCCGCAGCCGATGTCGACCACGGAGGCGGGCGTGAGCGGGTGCATGAGGTCGTAGACCATCGGCAGCACAACCCCCGCGCTCGACAGGGCGAGCTGACGCGTGGAGGCGTAGAAGGTGCTGGAGTAGACGGTCATGGGCGGAGGGGGGGACAAATGGCAAATGGCAAATGGCCAAATCGCAAATAAGAAGGGACGCAGACTAAAACCACGAAAGGCGAGACGGCAGCGGTCGATCACTCTTCTTCGAGTTCGTCGAAGGAGCCCTTCTTCGCTTCTTCTTCGACGTACTTGCGGAACTCGGTCATCTTGTAGCTGACGAAGCAGAAGACGTGGTGCAGCGTGACCCATTCGAGATCCGTCGGGTCTTTGTCCAGATCCTTGCGGAGGCGGTCAAGCTCCGCCAGCAGTCGCTCGGCCTTGATGTCCTTCATGGAAGCGTTCCTCGTGTGTGTGCGTTCGGCGCGGGGAATGTCCGTGACGAGCGAGTTTACGCTCAACGCGGCGAGATCGCCTGAGATTCACCCGCGGCGCCCGAAGCGGCCAAAGCGGTCGGGGCGGTCGGGGCGATGCGGGCGGGCTTCAGCAGCGAGAGCCCGAAGAACGCCGTGAGCACGAGCACCACGCACGGGCCGGCCTGCACGTTGAACTGCACGCTGAGCGTCAAGCCCAGCAGCACGCCGAGCACGCCGAGGACGCACGCCAGCAGCATGACCACGCCCAATCGACGCGAGAGTTTCAGCGCCGCCGCACCGGGCAGGACGAGCAGTGCCGACGAAAGCACCACGCCGGTGAGTCGCATGGCCACGACGGTGGCGATGGCGAGCAGGACCATGAGTGCGGTACGGTAGAGTTTGACGGGGAGCCCGAAGGCCTCGGCCGCGGATTCGTCGGTGACGTAGAAGAGCATCCCCCGTCGCAGCAGGAAGAGCGTCAGCAGCACGAGCGAACCGATCGAGAGTGCCGCGAGCGCGTCGGACCACGAGGCGTTGAGGATCGAGCCGAAGAGCAGGCTCTCCCACGGCTGCGTGGCGGCGGGGATGCCCTTGGCGCTGGCGATCTGCCGGGCGGCTTCGACGAGCAGTGCGCCGAGGGCCATCGACGCGACGAGGAAGAGCCCGATCCCCGTATCGACCTGCACCGCGCCGCCGCGACGCTCCGCAACCGACGCCATGCCGAGCGCTGTCAGCACGCAGAACGCCACCACGACGACGAGCTCAAAGACCGAGCCGTGCCCGGCCCAGGCGGGGGCGCTGAGCAGGACGGAAATGACGGAAGCGAGACCGATGCCGCCGAAGGCGCTGTGGGCCACGCCCTGACCGACGAAGGCCATGCGTTTGACCACCACCAGCACGCTGAGCACTGCGCACAGCAGCACCACGCCCAGCCCCGCAACCATCGGCGGCAGGATGAGCTGACGCGTCATCTCGTCGCTGAGCCATTCGATGATTTTCACGCGCCACCGCCTTCCGCGTCGGCGGGTTTCGTGGTTCGCGAAGCGGAGATGCCCAGTTGCACGCTGGTCGTGCTCGCGCCCGCGGGGTGATCGAGCGGGCAGGGCTCGCTGCTGGAGTGCACGTGCACGTGCATGCCCACGAGCTCGTGCGAGAAGAGCTCGGAGAGCACCGCGGGGGTCAGGCCGTTGGGCGAGTCGTGGAAGTGGAGCCTTCGCGCCAGGCACGCGACACGATCAGAACCCGCGGCGATGGCGCGCAGGTCGTGACTCACGGTCAGGATCGTGATCTTCAACTCGCGGTGCAGCGTGGTGAGCAGTTCGGCGAACTTCGCCTGCCCCGGCGCGTCGATCCCCACCGTCGGCTCGTCGAGGATGAGGATCTTCGGCTCGCACGCCAGCGCACGGGCGATCATCGCTCGCTGAAGCTGACCACCCGAGAGCGCCCCGATGGGTTTGTCGGCAAAGGCCGAGGCGCCGACCAGATCGAGCACACGCTGCACGTTGGTGCGCACGCGTGCGGGGACGGGCAGAAGCGGGTTGAGCTTCCACGAAGCGGCCAGGCCCGCGAGCGTGCGCACGCTGACGGGCATGCCGGTTTCGACCTCGGCGCGCTGCGGGACGTAGCCGATGAGCCCGGTGCGTCGGGCCTGTGTCGGTGGCAAGCCCATGACCTTCACCGTGCCCTGATACCCCGTGACGAGCCCGAGGATGATTTTCAGGAGTGTGCTTTTGCCGCCGCCGTTCGGGCCGAGGATCCCCAAACGCTCGCCCTGGTTGACGCTCAGCGCCACGCCTTCGAGTGCGAACTGCTCCGCGCCGCTATAGCGGAACGAGAGGTCGGCGATTTCGACGGCCGGTGGTTGTGGAGCGGGCATGAGGTGCGGTCGCGGCGGGTTGAACGGGCTCCGGCCCGTGCGGCGTTAGCGTACCGCGCCGGCGGGCTTCTCGCCCGGGGCTTGGGTCGGTGAAGTTGAAGAAGCACCCGCCGCGGTCTTCCGGCCCAGCGCCCGCTCAAGGGCCTCGGTGTTCGCCTTCATGAGCTTCAACCAGTCGCCATCGCCCAGCGGGTCGAGCGTGTCGAGCTTCGCCCCCGCCAGCTTCGCGACGCGCTCGGCGCTCGCCTTCGACACCTGCGGCTCGATGAACACCGTCGTCAGCTTCAGCTCGCGCACGGTCTCCGCCGCCTTGCGAAGATCATCGGGCCTGGGCTCCTGCGCGTTCAACCCCGCCAGCGGCACGACGCTGAGGTCGTAACGCCGGGCGAGCCAGCCGAAGGCGTCGTGCGCCACAACGATGGTGCGGCGCTCGGCGTTGGAGGTGACCTGTTGCAAACGCAGGTGCGTGTCCATGATCTGGCGCTGGAGCTTCGCGATCGCCGGTCGGGCGTCGATCCACGCACGAATCTGCGGCTCGCCGGCGTTCGCGCCCAGTTCGCGCTTGGCGAGCTGCTCGGCGATTTCGTCGGTCAGGGCCAGGGCCATCATCGGGTCCAGCCACGCGTGCGGGTCGATCTCGTGCACGCACGCGCCCGTCTGCGGGTCGTGATGGTGGTGCGCGTGGTCCGAGGACTCGGGTTTGACCGAGGCCTTCACCGCGGGAACGTCTTCGAGCTTGATAACGACGCGAGTGCCGGTGCCCGCCGCGGCGTTCGCACGCGCGGTTTTCGAGAGCGCTTTCTCAACCTGCGGCTCCATCCCCAGCCCCACCCACACCACCACGTCGGCCTTGGCGAGCTGTGCCAATCGCCCGGGCGGGATTTCGTAGCCGTGCTCGCTGACCCCCGGCGGCACGAGCAGTTCGATCTTCGACCCCTCGGGCAGCATCGGCTCGATCAACCCCTTCAGCGGCGGGATCGAGACAACGACATTCAACGGCGTCGAAACGGGCGTGGTGGCCTTGGCCGCGGTTGATGATGCGGGGTTGATGCTGGTGGTTTGCGCGAGCATCAGGCCGTGGGTACTGAGCAGAACAAACGCCGCGGCGACGGGAGCGAGAATCGTGTTCATCGGTAAAGGCTCCAGAACGGACCCAGATGCAACCGGCTTGCAAGAAGCTCAGGAGCATACGCCGATGGTGGCGCTGCGGGTTCGATGAAAGCGACCGACAGCGTGAAACGTGCAGACGCTCAAGGAAGATACAGCGAGGTTGGCGAGATTTTGTGCGGACTATGTACGGATCATCTGCCGAGAGATCCGCCCGCGCCGCTACCCCCGGGGGCCCTGTCGGTCTAAAATCGACCCCCTTTCGGCTCACCAGCCCTCTCGGGAGCATCGTTCACCGGGGCACGCTCGGTCATTCCCGGCATGTTCAGGTCCGTTCGTTGCACGTTCACCAGCACATCACTCAACTTCTGCGAGGTTCCGATGAAAGCGATCGACATGCGTCCCGGCAACGGCGTGAAAATGGACGGCAAGTTCTGGGTCGTCGTTGGCTACGAGTTCCGCAACCCGGGCAACCTCCGCTCCTTCGTCAACCTGAAGTACAAGAACGTCCAGAGCGGCGCGATCATCGAGAAGCGCCACCAGCCCTCGGAAGATCTTGAGGCCATCGACCTCGACCGCCGCCCGATGGAGTTCTTGTACCCCGAGGGCAAGGACGCGGTCTTCATGGACACCGAGAACTACGACCAGGTGACGATCCCCGAGGCGGTGCTGGGCGAATCGCTGCTGTACTTGCGGCCCAACGCGGTGGCGACGGTGCTGCTGTACGAAGGCCGCCCGATCCTGGTTGAGCTCCCCGCGTCGGTGGACCTGACGGTGAAGGACACCGCCCCGGGCGTGAAGAAGGCCACGGTGACGAACGTTCAGAAGGACGCGGAGATGGAAACGGGGTTGAAGACCCGCGTGCCGGACTTCATCGCGCAGGGCGAAGTGGTGAAGATCTCCACGGCCGACGGGTCGTACCTGGGCCGGTCGAAGGAGTGAGCGAAGCAGCGGAAGACCGCTCCGCTATGTGGACAACATCAGTTTAACGAAGGCCCCGCAGACAGATTGCGGGGCTTTCTCTTTTCTTCGGGAACTCACACAGAAACGCTACGGCTCGCTCGAACGTGGAAGCGATGGTGACAGGAGGAGTTTTTCAATCTGCGAATCGCGTTCGACTTTCTCGCAGACGCACTGCTCGAAGGCACCATCAACGCAGCGGTTCACGATCACATCTTCAGAACGAATGTTCACCGAGATCGCGTCTGTGCTGATCGACAGCTTTGGAGCGTACGAGATCACCGATTTCCATCCCGAGCGGTTCATGCAGAACTGGAGATACGCATAAACCACATTCCACGACGGGTGCGACGAATCGATGACGTAGACAGTCTGTCCGTTTTGCAGTTGGTGAGATGACCACTTTGCTGAAACCGTCGGAGGGAGAACGCTCGCGATTCCGCGGGAGTAAACAAGACGCACGCCCAGCCCGATTGTGGCGGCGAGGATGAATCCCAGAATCATCCATCGTCGAGCGTTCATGACCGAAGATCGCTAGACCTCTCACACGCACGGCACAAAGAAACTGTTGAAGAACCCGTTGTAATCGCCCTCGTTCACGCCCGAGTTTGCCGCGCCGTTGACGCTCCGCCCGCCGGGCAGCAGCGGCTGGCCCTGATCGTCGGCGATGTCGCAGAACATGCCCACGGCGTTGACGCCCATCGAGGCCTGTTCGAAGAAGCCGTTGGCGGAGAAGAACGCGCAGTAGTCGCCCTCGTTGATCCCCGAGTTCGCGCCCGTCTGGGTGCAATCAGCGAACGGCGGCAGCGGGTTGCCCGCGTCGTCGGCGATGTCCGCCGGCGAGCAGGGCGTGTTGGTGATGGTGAGCGTGACGCTCTGGGATGTGGAGTTCCCGCAGGGCGTGGAGATGACGCAGTCGTAGGTGCCCTCGTCGCCGCGGGTTGCGCGGGGAAGGATGAGCACGCGCTGATTGGCGGTGGGCTTGCGGGCGAGGTCGATGTCTTGCCCGTTGCGCCGCCAGCGGAAGGTGGGCGTGAGCACGCCGGAGAGTTGAACATCGAAGCGTGCGTCGGAGCCGTTGCAGACGGTGAGCGATTCGGGCTGGCGTGCGATGCTCGGTGCGGCCGCGTTGGAGAAGAACCAGAGTGCGCGGCTGTTTGGACTTCCGAGGCCGAGAGAGAAATCCGTCGCGGTCGCGGTTGCCACATCACCGTTGGGATAGATTGTCAGTGCTTCCGATTTTCGAGGAAACACAAGCGACGATCCCTGCGGATTCCGCAACTGTTGGAGTTGGTTCGCATTCCACCGGTAGAACCCAACAGCCTGTGAACTCGTCGAAAGAGCATCAAAGACATACCCGCCCGCCGGTGATCGCTCCACGCGGTTGCCATTGCCGATCTGTGCAGTTCCCGCCACCACCGACCAGCTCTGCCCGTTCCACTGAGCAAACGCTCGAACGGCCGCGCCTCCGATCGTGGTGAACGCGCCAACCGCCAAGACTTCATCGTTTGGGCCCAGCGCGAAAGACGAAATGTTGTGGCTGAACGTGCCGCCGAGTTGCACCCAGGCATCGCCTTCGAGCGTCAGAATGGCAGAGTTGGTCGGGTTCGCTCCCGCGGCAACATCGCCCACGGAAACGAAGATCTTCCCCGCGTCGTTCGTGCGAACCTGCAGCACGCTGGGGAAGCCCGTCGCGGGCAGTGCGGTCCACTGTTGCCCGTCCCAGCGTGCGCCGCTCCATGATTCCGCCTGCGGCCCGACGAGCGTGCCGACCGCCACCAGTCCGCCGCTCGGGAGCGCTGCGATCGAGTGAACGCTGCCGCCCAGGCCCGTGCCCACCGGCGACCATTGCTGCCCTGTCCAGCGAGCAACGCCGCGGATGACCGTTTGCCCGGAAGCGGAGAACGAGCCGCCTGCGAAGATGGTGCCGTCGGCGGCAACGACCACCGACGAAACAGGTTCGTTGAACCCGTCGCCCATGGGGTGCCATTCGTTGCCGATCCGCCGTGCGACGCGACGAATCGCCTTTCCATCGCCCGAGGTGAACGAACCACCGGCGATCAGCGAGCCGTCCGGATGCACTGCAAGCGACGCGGCGGCGGAGGAGAGCCCCTTGGCAACCTCGAAGAAAACGCCGTCTTGCCAACGAAACGGGATACCGCTTTGAGTCAGCGTCCCGAAGCTGTTGGAAGGCATTGCGACGAGGTTCAACACATCGCCGGATCCCGTGATGAAGTTCCCCAGTTCCGTCCACGTTGTTCCGTCGAAAGCGATGGGCCCGGGCGGTCCGCCAAAGTTGCCCTTGGTGGTAACGTACCGACCATTCTGCATTCGGATGATACGGGGGAACACGTTCGACGAGACGCTGGAGCCTGGGAATGTCTTGATCCAGCCCTCGCCGGTCCAGCGGATGACATCTCCGTTTAACGAAACGTTGTTCAGTCCGTTGCCCAAATGCCCCACCGCAAGAAGATCACCCTCCGGTGTGCACAGGAAGTCCGATGGCTGCTTGAGGAAGTTGCCGAGGCCGGTCCAGGTCGAACCGTTCCATTGGGCTGTGCCGTTGATTCCGCCGCCACCAACCACGATTGAATCGCGAGACTCAGCCAACAAACTCGTGACCTGCGCAACCGGTCCTTCCCCGAAACCTTGCCACTCAACTCCGTCCCACCGAGCAACCCGGCGGACCAAGTTGTTACCGATAGCGGTGAACGAGCCACCGACGACAATCTCGCCTTCGTTGGTGATGCTTGCACGGTTGACGTTGCCGTTCGGGACTCCACCGAGGCGCCGAACGGTGCCGCGTTCCATCAGCCATACGCCGGGACCGATTGCGGCCTCACCGTCAGCTCGACCGGTACCCACGATCACAAGCCCGCCCGATCGCAGCGACTTGAGATCCGAGGGCTGCCCGTTCCAGCCGGTGAGGTTGACCCAACCTCCAGCTTCTGGTGAGAACTGCACAAGTGATGACTCACGTAGACCCACCACGAGCCTACCGGTCGCCGGCCCACTTCCATCCGGATCCCAAAAGGTCATGGCTTCGGTCGTAAGCGAGAACAAAGATCGCTGCGGATCAGCCGCAATCCACCCTCCCTGGCACGTCTGCCCCATGCTGGCCGCGGGGCTGCCTAACCCGACCATCAAGCCGCAGATTCCAAGCAGGGTTCCGCTGCGAACATCCAGACAACGGCGTCGATTCTTCGTCCAAACGTGGGCGAGCATGTGGGCCTCCTCAGGGGTTTTGCCGAGCGTCACATTCAGTTGAATGCCACGCCCGGCGACCTCTATTCGAGGGCCGACATACCCAGGTTGCAACGCTCCGCAACGTTCGCGAAGAGCTTCATACGTTCGCCAGTTTCAATGATTCACCGAATCAGCCCGTATCATCGGCTTGACTGAACGCGCTCATATTGCTAGGTCGGTGCGCTGGAGATCTCAGCCGCGTCACGCCCTCTCACACGCACGGCACAAAAAAGCTGTTAAAAAACCCGTTGTAATCGCCCTCGTTCACGCCCGAGTTCGCCGCACCGTTTGTTGTTGCGCCGTTCAAGCCCACCGGCAGCGGTTCGCCCTGATCGTCCGCCACGTCGCAGAACATGCCGATCGCCGCCGGGCCCATCGAGGCCTGATCGAAGAAGCCGTTGGCGGAGAAGAACGCGTTGTAATCGCCCTCGTTCACGCCGCCGTTGGTTGAGGTGCTGCCGCAGGTCCCGTTCGTGCCCAGGGGCGTGCCGTCGTCGTACGCAACATCCGCTGGCGAGCACGAGGAGCCGAGGATGCGCAGCGTCGATGAGTTCGAGATCGCCACGCCGCAGGGGTTCCACGCGACCGCGCGGACCATGTACGCAGCTGGGACTTTTCCCCACGTCCCGCCGCCGCGCGTGCCTCCCAGCGGCGTAAGTTCCACCGCGTTTGTGCCGGCTGCGGAAACACTTGCGTTGAAGATCGGCGTGCCGTCGAACTCGTTGACGCCATCGGCGATCACATTCCAGCGCCGGTGCGGATCGCCCGCGTAGACGTACTGCCACTGCACCTCGATCGGCCCGTCGCCCGTGGCGCCGACAGAGAGGGCGATCGGGTTCGTCGGGCAGAGCTGCGCGATCCCGATCGGGTCCGTCACAATGGGCGGGCAGGGCGGGGGGAGTGGTGCCAGCGGCTGAATACACATGACGAAGCCTTTCGTCACGCCATTGAAGTTGCCCCGGCCGACAACGCAGTTGTTATCGTTGATGCCGTACGCACGCTCAAGCACCCACCCGCTGCTGGGCGGGAGCCACGTGTTCAGATCGCGGAAGAGCCCGTTGTAATACACGTACGCGTGCCCGTTGTTGCCCGCGGGGTTGCCGATCCCCGTCGACGCGGAAACATAATACCCAACCGCCATGCCGATGCTGTTGATGTCATACGCGATCGACGTGACGGCCCCGAAGACCGAAGGGTTGATATCCGTCATGCCCCCCGAAGGCGACCAGAAGAACGCGTGCGTGAAGCCCGATGAGTGGCTGGTATAGCCGACGGTCTGGCGAACGTTGTTCACCGAGAGCCCGGCCCCCGCGCCGCTGCCGCCGAAGGACCCGAAGTTCGTGAACGTGTTGTTCACGAGGTTGAGCCCCTGGGCCGAACCGCTTGTGCTCATGCCCACCGCGAAGTCCGTGTCGTTCACGTCGTACGCCTCGCGCAGGAAGATCAGCGTCATGTTGCCGGTCGTCGGTCCGGTGGGGACGTACTTGAAAGCGAACGTGCTGGGGTTCACGGCCGAGTCCCACGCCTTGCCCACGATCAGACCGTTGTTGTTGATCCCGAAGGCGTCGGTGTTCACGAGTGTGGGAAAGCCGCTGGGCGTGCCGAGGTCGATCGTGCCGCCGTCAAACCGGAATGCCCGCGAGTTGATCCCGGTGATCCCCGCTCCGACGGTCGTCAGGGCATTGTTGATCCGACGACCGATGTACGGCGTGGTGGTGCCGCTGGGAAAACCCGTGCCGTTGGGTACAGGCCAGAGCGTGGGACTGGCGAACAGGAAGGCCCGCTGGCTCCCGCTGGTAAAGTCGGAATGACCAACGGCGGTATTGCTCGTGACAGAAATGGAGTAAGCGATGCTCGGCCCGCCGCTGAGCGAACCGGTGCTGACGGCCGGGAAAGGCTGCGCACAACACACCCCGGCGGACCACATCAGGCCCGCGGCGGTGAAGGAAAGTCGGTTCATGGTGAGACCTCCGCACGCCAAGGGGCTGGCGCTGCAACATCAGCATAACACCTGATCATGGGGTAAGCCCCGGGAAAGCCGGAAATGTGATGGCTTTACAAAAACCCGGTCGCCCGCGGACCAGCGGCGTCGTCGAGGCATGAAAAACAAGCCCCAGAGGCGACAAAAACGACAAGGCCCCCCGACGTGCGGAGGGCCTTGCTTGTTTGGGAAGTGGAGCGGAGGAGGGTCGAACTCCCGACCTCGTCATTGCGAACGACGCGCTCTACCAACTGAGCTACCGCCCCATTCATCCGTCGGGCGGCTGGCGGGGCCAAGCCGGGTCCTTCGGTGACAGGTCCAGACTTTACGCAAGTCAACCGCCCGCCTCAAGCCCCCGGGGCACGAAGCCCGCCGAGTGTTCGCTGCACGGGCCATCACCCGATTCACGCCCTCAAAAACGGGATTTACTGATCGGAGGGTGTATTGTCCATCCCTCGCGCCATGTATCGCGTACTGAGGGCATCACCCGATGCGATCGGCGACGTGGGCGTGTGAAGGTGCCAGTCGTACACGCGGGGTTTGAATCTCGCCTCCGCGCTCGGCATCATGGTTGGTGCTGGATTGGATCGTTCGTTCGGCGGGGTGTGGGTGCTTGTGGAGTTCATCGCATGAATCGGACTCGTGGCGCTGTGTCGAAGGCAATCATCCGTGGGTTGGGCTTGGGATGTGCTGGGTTGGTGCTGTCGTTGGCGGGCGGGTGCACCCCGGCGCAGACGCTGGTGCTGCAGATGCCGCCCTCGCCCCAGGCCGGGGGGCTTGCGCCGGTGGCGCTGGTGAGTGTCGAGCAGGAGAAGGGCCTTGTTGAACTGACCAAAGAGCAGGCCGAGCAGTTCCGCGACCGTCTGGTGAAGAAGCTCACCACGCTCAGCAACTTCAAGGAAGCCGGTGCGGCGAATGCCGCCGACGAGCGGCTGGTTATCCGCTACCGCTTCGTGCACCTCGATTCGGGCAACGTCGTGGCCCGCGGAATCTCCGGCGCGGCCAACCTCTTCGGCTCACCGTTCTACGGCGTTGGCGACGGCGCGGTCGCGGTCGAGGCGAAGTACCTCAACCGCCAAGGTGTCGAACAGGCCCGGATTGTCGCCCTCGGGCCGATCTCGGGCGCGCTGGCAAGCAGCTCGAGCGCTATCGACGCCTCCGCGGACATCATCGCACGCTTCGCGGCCGAGACGTGGGGCATCAAGCCCGAGTACTACCCCAACTGGGAAGACAAGCCCTGAGTGTGTTCAGCTCCGAATACTCGGGCTGAGGGGAAGATTCTGATTACGACGGCATCGCTTCGGGCTTCAGCTCGACGGTGATGCTTTCGCTTGCGTTGGCCGTGCTGCCTTTCGAGTTCAGCACATCGACGCCGCCGCCGGCCTTGCGAACGCCATCGACGTACTCGCGCGAGTTGGCGCAGCGCGGGCACTTGTGCTGCCCGCCCAGCTTGCCGCGCGAGGCCATCCAGCGGTGCACCGTCCCCATCCCCACGGGTGTCACGCGCGGCGGGGTCATCCCCAGATCCCCCGATCGCTTCACCGAATAGTCCACACACTGGCTCTTCAGCGATTCATCGAACGCGGAGGCAAACCGCGCCAGCGCCGCGGGCGCCGGGTTGCTCAGCTCAACGACCAGTTCCAACCCCGCGCGAGTGCCGACGCCCGGATAGACCGGCGCCGCGGTGAACTCGCCGACGACGAGTCCCGACTCGCCCGCCGCGTGCGCCACGGCGGTCTCGATGTTCTCGACGATCAGGTTCTCGCCGAAGGCGTTGATGAAGTGCTTGTGCCTCCCGACGATCCGCAAGCGTGCAGGCCCGTTGCCCACGCGATGAGCAAACGGATCATCGGGCACCGTGTCGAAGACCACCACATCACCCAGGATGCAGCGCCAAAGTCCCGCACACGTCGAAAGCACGACGACGTACCGCTGCCCGGGCTCAACCTCATGGGCGGCGTGCGCGGTGGGGCTGGCGTTGCTGATCTCTTCGACGGGCACAAACTCGAAGAAGTTGCCCACGTCGCTCATGAGCCGGAGCGACGGATCGCCCGGCGTGTCCTGCATCGCGACGAACGCCTCGCTGGCGGGGTAGAGCTCAAGGCGTGCGGGGGAGAACTCGCCGGCGGTATCGCCCGACCACGCCTCGCGCATGCGTGGGTCGAAGGGTGCGTATCGGACGCCGCCGTGGACAAGCAGACGCAGGTTGGGCCAGACGTCGCGGAGCGTGCGGACGCTGGCGTTGCGCGTACGGGCCAGCTCGATCACGCGTGAGAAGAGCACGAGCTGCCACGAGGACATCCCGCTGACCATGCGGATGTCCTGCGTAACGCACTGCTGCGCCATCGCCTCGATCTTCTTCGTCCAATCGCTCATCAGCGCCACAGTCGGCCCGGGCGAGTAGATCTCCGACAGGGGCCAACGGATCAAGGGCGTGACCAAGCCGGAGAGGTCGCCGGTGGCGATGCCGTGCTGGTTGATGCTCAAGTCGGTTGAGCCGCCCAAGAAGAGCGATCGCCCGCGGGTGAGATCGGGCAACGAGACACCGAACGAGGGCGAAAGGGCGAAGATGTCCATCGCAGAGCGGAAGTTGCTCCGCATCATTTCTTGCGAGACGGGGATGAACTTGTCCCCCGCGGTTGTGCCGCTGGTCTGGGCGTAGTGCTTGATGAGCCCGGGCCAGAGGACATCGCGTGCGCCGTGCTGGCGCATTTCGGTGATGGCCGAGCGGAACGCGCTGAAGTCGCTGATGGGTACGCGTTCACGAAAGGCACGGAGCAGGGCGCTGCCGGAATGGCGGGCGATAGCGCCGAAGCCGTGCTCGATCCCGAAGCGGGTCGTGCGCGCGTGCCGAAGGAGGTACGAGAGTTGTTCAAGCTGAACGTGCGCGGTGTTCCGCGTCCACCAATCCCGATCGGCGAGCAGGCGACGACGACGCGCGGTAGAGGCGTGCAGGGCGGTGCCGATCAGGCTGGTCCAACGCAGGCTCACGCCGAGTGATCCTCGCAGGCATCGTGACGGTCGATGGACTCGATGAACGATTCGATCATACTGGCGAGGCGTTCAGGGCGTTCGATCATCGGCGCGTGCCCGCAGGATTCGAGCCAGCGCAGGCGTGAGTTGCGGATGCCGCGGTGAAACGCCAGGGCCGATTCTTCGGGCGTAATGATGTCGTTCTCGCCCCAGACCAGCAGCGTCGGAGACTGCAAGCTCGGCAGGGCCTCTTCCAGTTGATCGTCGCGCGATGAGCGGGCCATGCGGATGAACGCGCGAGTGCAGGCACGCTGAGCGAACATCGCCAGCGCCCGGTCGAGCTCTTCGTCGGTCACGTGCACGTCGGGGCGATGGAACATGCACCCGAACCGTTCGCGCAGCCACTGCCGACTGGGCGTGGTGACCACCTCACCCGTCGGTTGCCGTTCGTGCAGACCACCCGCACCGGCGAGCACCAGACCCTTCACCCGCCACGGGCGGAGCATGGCCAACCGAGCCGCCACGTGCCCGCCCACGGAGTTGCCCACCACCACCACAGGCCCGGCGACGTGCCGATCGAGGTATTCCGCCGCCATCGCGGTGACGCCGTCGATCGAGCAGTTCTCGGTTGTCAGTTGGGTGTACGGGATTTCGAGCCCGATGACCCGCGAAGCGCCGCGGAGCCCGAGCGCTGTGCGCGACCAGTGGCGATTCTGCCCGAGAAGACCGGGTAAAAGCAGCACGACGGGGTCGAGTTCATCGCCGCCGCCGACCCACTCGGTCACGGGGACGTTCACGCCGCGCAGCCGCTCGACCCGCTCGCTGGTTTGATGCGACAACGACCACGCCCAGCCGAACGGCGCGGGCGGCTCGGGCATGACACGGTTCGGGGCCAGTGCTGCCGGCATGGTGCAAACCCTCCGAGTTGTCGGCTCGATGCCGCGTTTCACTTTCCCTCAGAAGCCGACGGCACCGGAGGGTTACGCGGTGGCCGAACGGATCCGAGTTTTTCTTCCGGCGTAACCAATCTCAACCCGTCGGCATCCATCTTGTTGCAGGCTTGTTCAACAAGCTGGCTCGGAGCGTGGAAACCGTGGTGCTTGCGCAGCTCTTCACATTCGCAATGGCGATCTACGTCCTCTTGGGCGTACTGGCGGCGGTGTGGCTGCTCGCACTCGGCGGCTTAGCGCGATCTGAACCAAAGGTCGCCTCCGCGTCTCTCGCCGCTCGGTTACTTTGGGCCCCGGCATGTATTGGTCTTTGGCCGCTGTTGGTCGCAATGGCCCTTCGAGCCCCGCGCTCGTCGCACGCGCCGCAGACGCACCGAACGGAGCATCACGCGTGACCAAGCCTGAGCGCGCCGCCCATCGCTTCACATGGTTCCTGCTTACGCCGGTGCTGCTCGCGCTCGCGACGTGGGCACTGCTCTTCGCCCGGCCCGCGAAGGCCATCCGCGGCGTGAATCCCTCCGATCGCGTTGCTGATCTCGTCCAATCAGGAGGTAACCCGTGAGCGTGGGCTTCGTCGCGGTGCAGTGGAGCCGGCACAAACGCGTCTACGACAGCGTCGCGATCGGTGGCGTGCTGGCGTACTTGGGTGTCTTCGTATTCACGCACAAACTCATTGAACCCGTCGACCGCGCCACCAGCGACGAGATCGTCGTCATGCGGGCCCTGGGCTCGTGCGCCATCATCCTGCTGCACGTGATCCTGTGCATCGGACCGCTGGCCAGGTTCTTTCCCGTGCTCCTGCCCGTGCTCTCAAACCGTCGGCACCTCGGTGTGCTGACTTTCCTCATCGCCCTGGCGCACGGAGTGCTCAGCCTCGTCTACTACCACGGCTTCGGGAACGTCGATCCGCTCAACTCGCTGCTCTCCACCGCGCCGGGCATCACCGAAGTCCGCACCTTCCCCTTCCAGTTGCTGGGCCTCGCGGCGTTGGTCATCATGTTCCTCCTCGCCGCCACCAGCCACGACGTGTGGCTCTCGGTGCTCTCGCCCCGCGTGTGGAAAGGGCTCCACATGCTCGTCTATCTCGCCTACGCCCTGGTGGTCGCCCACGTGGCCTTCGGCGCCGTCCGCGGCACCGTCTCGCTCATTCCCGGCGTGCTGCTGTCTCTGGGCGTGCTGAGCGTCTGCGGGCTGCACATCGCCGGTGCGCTGCGAGAGTCACGCGACGACCGCGGGAAAGCCGCCGACGAACAAGGCTGGCTCGACGCGGGTGCGTGCGAGAGTTTCACCCCCGCGCGGGCGAAGACGGTCTGCACGCCCGAAGGTGAGCGCATCGCGATCTTCAACCACAACGGCGCGTTCCACGCGGTTCACAACGTCTGCAAGCATCAGGGCGGGCCCTTGGGCGAGGGCAAGATCATCGACGGCTGCATCACCTGCCCCTGGCACGGCTGGCAATACAAGCCCGAGGACGGGTGCTCACCGCCGCCGTTCACCGAGCAGGTCCGCACCTATTCGGTGCGGATCGTCGCCGGGCGTGTGCAGGTTCAGGCCGCGGCGCAGCAGCCCGAGCCGGGCAAGGCCGATCCGAACGATCAAGCCCTCGAGGTGCGTCATGGCTGATCACGCGCCGAACAGGCCCGCCGCGGCAAAGCCGCCCGCCAACGACCCGTTCTACGTCGGCTATCTCCCCGCGCCGCTCTCGGCACGCATTCTTGCGGTGGTTCTCGCCGCTGCGCTTCCGCTGGTGATGTGCGTCTGTGCCGTGGCGCTCAACGCGCTGCGTCCGCCGGCGGGTGACGCTGTTTGGGATACCGCCCACGCACGAACCTTCAAAGGCATTCTGACCGCCCGCCCGTACCCGATGCTCACCCTCGCCGAGCCCGTGGGCAATCTGCCCGCGGGCGAAACGCTGCTCATCGTTGAGATGGGCAAGTTCGGCGGCGGGCAGCGTGCCGCCGGCTTTGACTCCCAGCCAGTCGAGATCACCGGCTACCTGCTCGACCGCGGGGGCAGCCGGATGATCGAGCTCGATTCCGCTGCCGATGCGGTCCGCCGATCGACCGTGAGCTTCGCACCGCCTTCCCCGCCCGTGACGCTGGGAAATCGCGATCTGCTCGGCGAGATCGCCGACAGCAAGTGCTACCTCGGCGCGATGAAGCCCGGGCTGGGCGTCGTCCACCGCGAGTGCGCCGAGCGGTGTCTTCGCGGCGGCATCCCCCCGGCGCTGATCGTTCACGACGAGCGCGGGCGTGCCGCCATGCTCATCCTCTGCGCCCCCGATCAATCCCCGCTGAACGAACGCCTCGCTCCCTTCGCCGGCGACGTGCTGACGCTCAAGGGCGATATCACCCGCCGCGGCACGTTGCTGGTCATGGCGATCAACCCCGACCAGATCGATCCAACGCTGACCAGCAACACGTCACGGTAAGAGCTCAGTGCTTCAGTCCCCTCCCGCGCACACGACGGAAATCACCATGATCGACATCTCACGCGAACCTCGCCACGTCTCCCGCCCTACCGACATCTCCCAACCCGCGACAACCGATTTCACCCGCGCCCTGCTCGCCATTCACGCCTCGCTGCTGCTGCACGCCCGCGTGCTTTCGCAGCTCAAGGCCAGCGATTACACCATGAACCCCTGCGGCCCGGTGAAGTCCTCCATCGCCTCGCACACGCGCCACACCCTCGATCACGTCGAAGCCCTTCTGCACGCGGTGCAGACCGGCGTGGTCAACTTCGATCACCGCGAGCGCAACACCTCGGTCGAGACCGACCTGACCGTTGCGCTGACCGCCCTGGACGACCTGCTCCGCCGCGTCCACCACGCCGCGATGAACCCGCCCACAGCCGATGCCACCTGGGCGATGAGCACGATCTTCACCGAAGGTGGAGCGCCCGCCCGGATGCTCACGTCCCCCGTGCGTGAGGCCGCGTTCGTCCTCAGCCACACGATCCACCATCACGCGATCCTGGGGATCATGGCCCGCGCCGTGGGGGCGATCCTCCCCGAACGCTTCGGCTACGCACCATCCACGCCCTCTCTCGCCGAGCCGTCCCCGTGTGCACGTTGACCATCATCCCCGCCCTCGCTCACCACTCCCCGGCTCGCCTGGTCATGAGCCGCGACGAGCAGCGATCGCGCGCCCGCGCACTGCCGCCGCGGATCATCGAGCCCGGCCCGCACGCCAACGTCCCACACCGCATCATGCCCACCGACCCGCAAAGCGGCGGCACCTGGATCGCCCTCAACAGCGCGGGCCTCGTCTTCGCGCTGCTCAACGTCAACCCGCCCGCCGACGTCGCCGCCCCGCGCACCGCCAGACCCACTTTCTCCCGAGGCGTGATCATCCCGCATATCTCCACCCACACCACCCTCAACCGCGCCGCCTCCGCTGCCCTCGCGCTCGACTTCGACCGCTTCCCACCCTTCCGCCTCATCATCACCGACGGCACCCAACTCATCGAACTCGTCTCGTCAATCAACGGCCCAACACTCCACCACACCCCTAACCTCTCCGCCCCGTTCTTCGCCACCTCCTCAGGCCTCGGCGATCACCACGTCGACCAGCCCCGCCGCGACCTCTTCAACCAGCTCATCACCTCCGCAAAGCCCGTCGATCGGCCCGAGGCGCAGGCCGCCTTTCACCTCTCCGTTTTCAACCAAGCCCCCCAGATCAGCGTGCTCATGTCGCGTCCCGACGCCTCGACCGTCTCCATCACCGCGGTCGACCTGCATCCGACGCGGTTGGTGATGCGTTATCACGAAGTCGACGACCAGTTCATCCGTTCCGCGTCGCGGGGCGACCAAGCCGAGCCCACGCGAACACACACCCTCACGCTCGACCGCCAATCCGACGCGCCTTCCCTTCCCCCCTCCCCCCCCGCGGCCTCTCACTGCGAACCACCCCGCTCGGCGCTGCGTCCATGAGCACCGCGGTCGATCACCAGCGAACCGCCGTCGCCAACGCGAGCCAGCCCTCGTCGGCCGCTGCGCCGCGCAACACACATCAGCACGTCCCCTTCTCCACCCGCCTCCGCGCTCGCCTCGCACGCCTGATCCGCTCCGAGTTCTGGCCCCGCACGGTCTTCTACGCGCCGCTCGTGCCCGTTCTGCTCGCCCTCGCCGCCCGTCACCGCTCCTTCACCGTCTTCACCGCCGCCAACACCCACCCCGCCTTTCCCCTCGGCGGCTTCGTGGGCGAAAGCAAACACGCCATCCTCAAAGACCTCCCGCCCGATCTCACCGCACCCAGCACGCTCGTCCCACCTGGCCCACTTGACCACCGACTGAACGCCATCCTTCAGCACATCGAAGCCAACGCCTGGTCGTTCCCCGTCGTGCTGAAGCCCGACGTCGGCGAACGCGGCTCCGCCGTGAAGCTCATCCGCACCGTCGAGCACGCCCGCGCCGCGCTGATCGCCTGCCCGGACGCGCTCCTCCTGCAACGCTTCAGCCCCGGCCCGTTCGAGGCCGGCATCTTCTTCGTCCGCACCCCCGACCATCCGCAGGGCGACATCTTCTCCATCACCGACAAGGTCTTCCCGATTCTCCAAGGCGACGGCCGCTCCACCCTCCCCTCCCTCATCTGGTCGCACCCACGCTTCCGCATGCAGGCCCGCACCTTCCTCGCCCGCCACGAGCGCCACCTCGACACCATCATTCCCGCCGGTCAGAGCTTCCCGCTTGCCTTCGCCGGCAACCACTGCCAGGGCACGCTCTTCCGCAGCGGCGATCACCTCCGCTCCGACGCGCTGCTCGAATCCATCCGCCGAGCCGCCAGCGCCCTGCCCGGTTTCAACTTCGGCCGCTTCGATATCCGCTACCGCTCCCCCGAGGAACTCCGCCAAGGCACCGCCTTCGAAATCGTCGAGCTCAACGGCGTCCTCTCCGAATCCACCGACATCTACGACCCGCGCTCAACCCTGCTCAGCGCCTACCGCACGCTCATCCGCCAGTGGCGTACAGCCTTCACCATCGGCGCGCACAACCGCGCCAGCGGAGCGGCGGTCCCAACCCTTCGTCACCTGATCTCCGTCGCACGCGCACACACCCAGCGCGCCACCGTCGACCAGCTCAGCGACTGACCCGCGCGCGGACTACGCACATCCGAAGCGATCTCTCCCCCCTTCCCCCTCCCCTTCCCCATCCCCGTTCCCCCTCCGTGCCTCCGTGACTCCGTGGTGAGTGTCTTTCTTCCGAACCCAAAGACGCACAGCGACACGTGCGAACGCTCACGCGATCACGTCGATATCGGACCCGAACGGATGAATGACGAAGGTGCCCGCCGGAGCAACATTTGCGCCTCACCGGAGAGCGCAGGCCCCCGCCGGAAGAGTTTTTGCGGGCACAAAAACAGTTTTTGCGGGCACGTTCAGAGCGCACGCGGGCACAAAAACAGTTTTCTCGGCCGAGATCAGAGCGAACCCGGCCACAAAAACAGTTTTTGCGGGCACGATCAGAGCAATCTCGGGCACAAAAACAGTTTTTGTGCCCGAGATCAGAGCGCCGACGGCCGCAAAAACCCCTCCGATCCCGCACAGGACCGCAAAAACGCCGATCGCCATGTTCTCGGACGGGCGGGGCGGAAAGCTCAAAGCTCAGAGCTCAAAGCTCATAGCGGAAGCCTCAAAGCCCAAACCGCACGTTTCAGCACTCAGCACTCAGCACTCATCCCTCAGCACTCGAAGCCCCCGGGCCGTCAGCCCGACACTTCCTGCTCAAGCACCCTTCTTCTTCGCACGCGTCAGCTCGTTCCACTTCTCATCCGCCTTGGGCTTCAGGCCCTTCTCGTCCTTGTTCCAGTCCTTCAGCGCATCGCCCCAGAAGCCGTTGTAGAAGAGCACCGTCTTGCCGCCGACGACCTTGAAGTGCTTCGGATCAACCTCCACCTTCTTCCCATCGGCCATCGCCGTGCCGCACCACCCGCCGTACGCCGGCACATACTTCTCCGGGTCCGCGGCGAACTTCTCCAGCGTCCCCTTGCTCGCAAAGCGGTACGACACACCCTTATACGCGGAGGTGAAGCTCGTCTCGCCCTTCACCGCCTTGTTGCCGTCGATGTACTGCACCGCGTCGTACCCAGCGAGCGCCACGCCGTCTTCGATGTTCGCTTCCTTCGCCGAGTCGTCGCGCGTCAGCTCCGCGACCTTATTCGCGAAGTCCATGAACTTCAGCCGGTCGGCGTTCGACGTGCCGGTGTGACGGAAGAGCTCCTTGCCGCTGTCGCTCACCAGCACGAGCGCCGGGTAGTTCATCACCATGCCGTGGAACTGGTACCCGCCCTTGACGTTGAAGCGTTTGCTCAGCGCCCCGTCGACATCACGGAAGAGCACCGCCTTCTGATCCTCGGGGAGCGTGGCGAGCTTCTTCTCGAAGGCTTCCTTGCTGATGTTCTGCACGAATACGTGCCGAACACCCGCGACGCTCGCCGCGCTCGCGGCGTACTCATTCAACAACTTCATGCAGAACGGGCATTCATCACCGAGCAGGAAGTGCACCGCGATCAGCGAGCCCTTCGCCTGCGCCGAGTCGAAGCGGTGCCCCTCATCGCCGACGACAAAGCCGCCGACGGTGGTCATCGGAGCCATCCCCGCACCCCCCGCACCCCCCGCCGCACCGGGCTGGGCGGCGGCTTTGCCGTCACCCTGCGCCATCGCGGCCGAGCCGCACACCATCGAGAACGTCAACGCCATACCCGTCAGCCAAAGCGTCTTCTTGCGGTTCACCGTTCGAAGCTCCAGTTCACCCCATCAC
>JACVCS010000057.1 GCA_016741915.1 Phycisphaerales bacterium
GGGGAAAGGGGGGTGGGCGGTGGATGCGGCGAATCGGGACCTGGGCCTGCATCCGAACGATTCACTGACCGATACAGAAGGCGGGCGGCTTCGTTGGTTTGATGGTGTGAAGGGCCTTGAAAGTTGAAACCGCGGAATGGCGGGCATCGAAATCAGCGGCGTCGGCATGACGAGCCGAAGAGAACTACGCAGTCGAGCATTTTCCTCAACGGATGTTGAGCATCAGGGGCACGCGATGAAGAACGAAACGATCAACGGCAACCGGGTTTCTCGCTCGAAGATGGGGCTTGCGGCGGCGGCGCTGGCGAGCGCGTCGCTGATGATGGGCGGGTGCAACAACGCCGGTGAAGGGGCGCTCTCGGGCGCGGCGATCGGTGCGCTGGGCGGGCTGGCGATCGGCTCGCTGACGGGGTCGGCGGGGAAGGGCGCAGCGATCGGCGCGGTGGGCGGGGCGATCGGCGGCGCGGTGATCGGCGATCAGAACGAGCGGAACGCGCGTTCGCACGGGCGCTGAACGATGCGGATGAATCACGCGGCGGCTCGGTGTGGGCGTGCTTGACTGCGCGGGCGGTGTGATCGCGCGATGAGCGTGCGATGAGTGAGCGATGTGCGAATGACGAGCGCGATGGGCGTGCGGGGTTTACACCTCGTCGTCGGATTCGGGCTGATCGTCGAGATCGTCTTCGAACTCGTCGTCGGCGAGCTCGGCGCGGCGTTTGAGTGCGGCGGGGCCGAGGCGGGCGGCTTCTTCGCAGGTTGCGCGAAGGGCCTGGTGCAGCTTCTCGTGATCGGGGATGCCCTGCAGGCGCATGTAAAGTTCTTCGACGCGTGAGACAACCGGGCGGGCAGGGTCGATCTCGGCGATGGAGGCGTCGCCCAGGGCTTCGCTGGCGGCGAGCATCCACGCGGCGTCGGGGAGGATCGTCGCGGGCTTTTCGTCGGCGGGCGGTTCGGCGGACTTTCCTTTGACGGTCTTCTTCCCTTTAGCGTCAGAGGCTTTGGCGGATTTGGCCTGGGGCTTGATGGGGGGGACGAACTCGGGGACGCGGGCGCGGACGGTGACGGGGCCCAGGGCGACGACGGGGCAGAGGCCCGCGCGGGTGGTGGGTTCGCGGACGACGATGAGGACGGGGATTTCCTCGCGATCGGCGGCTTCGCGGAGGAGGCGGCCGTCGAGCCCGACGCGCGGGGGCTTGATGAGGTACATGCCGGGTTTGATTTCGCCCGGGTTGGGGACGACGGAATCGACGAGGTAGACCTTGTTGGTCTCGACGGCGATGTCGCGTTTCTGTCGGCGGGCTTCCTGCAGGGGCAGGATGATGCGGGCCATGCGGTTGAAGTCGGCGGCGCGGAAGGCCTGCTCGAGGGCGTCGAGGCAGAGGCGTTCGGTCTGGAAGTACTGCCGAGCGACGAGCGCGGTGCTGGCCTGCTCCATGAGCGCGTCGATGCGGTGGGTGGTTTGGTTCGGTTTGGTCTCGGGCACGCTGCGTGATCCCTCCGCTCGTGCTGGCGTTGAACGATCCCGTGATTTATCGACGATCGATCTGCTCCGCCAGGCTCCGCAGAATAACGCCCCAGCGGTCGGCTTGCACGCGGAGTTCGTCTGCGAGCAGATCGGCCAGGGTGGACCAATCTTCGTTCTGGAGGGCCGAGCGGGTGTCGCCCAGGAGGTCGGTCAGGGCGCCGATGTGGGTGACGAGCGGTTCGGAGGGGCCGGCGGGGGTTGCGGGGGCGTTGAGCTCGCTGACGGAGATGCCCAGCAGGGCGGGGCCTTCTTCGACGGCTCTGCGGACGGTTTCCCAGGTGGAGAAAACTTCGCCCAGGGCTTCGAAGGCTTCGTCCATGCGGCCGGCCTGGAGGGAATCGGCGGTTTCCTGTTGAAGGATGCCGAGTTTGCTGAGGACGTCGCTGATTTCGTGGAGGGTGGTGGAGACGAGGGCGCGGGGGTTGGCGGAGGTGAAGCGGATTTCGCCCTTGCCGGAGGGGGTCTTGGGCGGGTTTTCGAGCATGGAATCGGGGATGGACTGGCCGTCCCATTCGGCCTCGATGATGACGCGGCCGGCCTGTTGGGCGGCGTCGCGGGCGGCCTTGAGGGCGGTGTCGAGGTCGTCGGTGGGGACGGTGATTTCACGGTCGTCGAGCCAGAGTTTCATAACCCGGTTCCTTCTTCGGTGCCGATGGCTTTGGCGTCACGGCGGCGTTGTTTGCGGATGAGGCGGATGTTGCGGACGTAAATGACGACGTTGGGCGCCTGGCCCAGGACGCCGATGGGGTCTTGTCGCCAGATGAAGTAGATCAGGAGCATTCCCCCGCCGATGAGGCTGAACCACCAGAAACTCTCGGGGATGTGGGATTGTTTTTTCTTTTCCGAGACGATCCATTGCAGGACCATGCGTCCGGCGAAGAGGATCTGCCCGACGAAGCCGATGCTGAGCCAGATGAACGAGGACCAGGAGGAGACGTTCAGGGCGCGGAAGAGGCGGTTGCCGGAGGAACTGATGGCCTGATCGACGATTTCTGGACCGAGGAGGCTGGTGATCTGGGATTCCGAGAGGACGGGGGAGGGGTCGCCGGTCTTTGGGAGGAAGCGGTAGGTGCGGGCGCCCTGGGGTTGTTCGAGGACTTCGAGTTCACCTTTGGCGGCGCCGATAGTGAACTTGGAGGTCTCGGCACCGGGGCGGAGGGCGTGGGGCGTGCCGGGGCGGTAGGTGATCCAGAACCCCACGCCGACGAGCAGCAGCATGACGAGGAGGGGTTCCCACTTCACCGTGGACTCTCCTGCGCGCGCGATTGCGGGCTTTCAGAAGATTGCGTGCAGACGGGCGCGGAGCGGACGGGTCGGCGGCGCGAGGCCATCCAGCGGACGGCGAAGAGGTCGATGAGGCCCGGGAGTGCGCGTTGGAGGATGCCCATGCCGTATTTGCTGGTCCCGGCGACGCGGGGGCGGTGGTTGACGGGGATCTGCGTGACGCGGTAGCCCATGAGGGAGAAGGAGACGGGGATGAAGCGGTGCATGCCCTTGAACTCCAGGGGCAGGCGGAGGGCGGGCTCGCGCTTCATGACGCGGAGGGAGCAGCCGGTATCGCGGACGACGTCTTTCAAGACCAGTGCTCGGAAGAATCGCCCGACCCACGAGCTGACCCGGCGGATGAGGTTGTCTTTGCGGGCGTGGGAGCGGTCGCCCTGGACCATGTCGGCACCGGAGGATCGCAGCAGATCGAGCATTTTCACGAGGTCGGCGGGGTCGTTCTGCAGATCGGCGTCGATGGTGGCGATGAGGCTGCCGCGGGAGGCGCGGATGCCGGCGTGGAAGGCGGCGGACTGCCCGTTGCCTTTGCCGGGCGGGGTGTCGAGCATGGTGATGCAGCGGAGCCAGGGGCGAGTGGGGAGGAGGGCGGCGACGGCGGCGCGGGTTTGGTCGGTGGAGCCGTCGTCGACGATGAGGAACTCGAAGGAGAGGCCGGTGGCTTTGAGGGCCTTCTCGGCCTGGTCGACGAGGGCCTGGATGTTCTCGTGTTCGTTGTGGGCGGGGGCGATGAGGGAGATGCCCACGGCGTATTGAGGCTCGGGGAACTGGGCGCTGACGCCGGGGCTGGCGGAGGCGTGGTCAGTTCTGGTCGGCGAGGCGGGGCTGGAGGGGCTGGGGGGGCTGGGCATGAGCGGGCAGTTTACGCAAGAAGGGGGACGGACGTTGCCCGAAGATGCCCGGAAGGGGGGAGGAGCGCTAAACTCTGTGCGTTGTTGGACCCACCGTGTCCTTCGCGGCGAGCGGGAAGACATTTTGTCCCGCGGCGGAAGGGCGTCATGCGATTGTACGAGAGGTTTTTGCGATGCACATCCGCCCGATCGATCCTGCGACCGCGACTGTTCCGGTGCAGTTTTATCTTGAAGACCCGGAGGGGCTGAGCGGGAAGAACGAGCCGCTGGTGAACCTGATGGCCGCGCCTGGGCAGAACCTGCTGGAGGTGGCGATGGGGAACGGGATCAACATCGAGCACGCCTGCGGCGGGGTGTGCGCGTGTTCGACGTGCCACATTTATGTCGAGAAGGGGATGGACCAGCTGTCCGAAGCGACGGAGGCGGAAGAGGACCGCGTGGAGGAAGCGCCGGGCCTTCAGCGGAACAGCCGGTTGAGCTGTCAGTGCGTGGTGCAGGGGAAGGGGCCGATCAGCGTGCGGGTTCCGTCGTGGAACCGGAATGCGGTGAAGGAAGTGCCGCATTGAGGGGGAGCGGGAATCGGGATTTGGCAATCGGCAGTTGCGGAGCAGAGCCGAGTGATGCGGAGCGAGCTGGTCGTGTGACGATCGGGGTGATTGATGGGCTCTGCGGTTGAGATTGTGCAGGTTGCGTGCGTGCGGGTTGTTGAGTCGCCCACGGACGCACGCGGCGGCGTCACGATCTCCTTTGTTCTTGATGAGAAGTACGTTCGGCGCGCGAGTGTGTGGGCGTTTGTTCTCGCGCTCGTGGGCACGATGATGGTGTGGGGGTTGTTTTTGGTGCTCTCATCGATGACCGGCGAGCCGCGAACTGGTGCGGATGCGATCGGCGCTCGGTACGGGTGGGTTGCGGCGATTGGGGCCAGTGCGCTGATCGCGACGATCGCGTACTCGGCCGCCGTGAGCCACTCGTCGGAGTCGGAGGGTTTTCGGCTTCGCTGGACTGAACAGCAACTGCACGTGGAGATCAACGGGAAGCCCGGAGGTGCGGTGAAGAGTTTTCACGCTTCGACGGATGTACCGGTTTCGGACGATCGGTTGTTGTCATCTTTGTCGTCGGTCTTGTCGTCGAGGGGTCTGGTGGTTTTGGATGTGGAGCGGAGTGAGGGGCAAAGTATGGCCGTAGCGTTGCATGGCTTTGCGCCAGCGCGGGTTCGAGATGAAGTCGTTGGGTTGCTGATCAAGTACCAGATTCCGCGTGGGGCACCAGAGTTTGCGGCGAAGGTGGCTGCGGTCGTTGAAGAAAGGACACGCACAGATGGGGCAGGATGAAACCTTCGGCTGGCTCGATGTTGAACTCATCGGCGAGTTGCTTGCGCAGCGGCACCCGACGATCGATCCGCTGCGCGTGCGGTTTACGCAGCTTCGCGGGTTGGTCGAGGGGCTGGCGGGGTTTGTGCCCGATCCGGAGCATCCGGTGAATGAGAAGATCCTGGAGACGATCCAGGCGAACTGGATCGAGGCGAAGAGTGATTTGCGTGGTGGGGATGAGGATGATGACGGCGAGGAGTGACCGCGAACGTTGCGCACCGATCGTGCGGTGCACGATCGGTGGCACGGGTGAGAGCGGGCGGCGGGGTTCACCATTGAGGGCTGGTCGGTCGTCAATCGGCGATTGGTCCGTCGACTGAAGTCGACGGCTCTGATTGATGTTACTTGCTCAGCACCACGAGCACGATGATGTCGTAGATGGCGTGGGTGTAGACGACGATGCCGAAGCCGCGGAAGATGGAGATGCAGGCGAAGAAGACGCCGGCGCCGAAGAAGAAGATGAGCTTTGACCACATGAAGGCTTTGGTGGGGTCGCCCGGGTCGTGGAGCGGGTGATAGAAGGCGAAGGCGAGGGCGGAGCCGACGATGGCGACGGTGCGGGCGGCGGTTTCGCCCCCTTGCAGAAGGTCTTTGACGACCATGTGCAGGGCGGTGATGGCGACGAAGCGGAAGAGCAGCTCTTCGTAGAGCCCCGCGCCGATGGAGATCGTCAGTCGCGCCGGGACGGAGAGGTTGCCCAGCCCCAGATTCGGATCGACGGGGCCGCGGGCGCCGGTGCCCACGGCGGCGGCGAAGTTCGAGACATCGACGTTCATCAGCGTGGCTTTGGAGATCACCGAGCCGAAGACGATCAGCGGCAGGGCCCAGAGCGCCGCCTCCATGACCATGCCCACGAGGACCCACGGGCGGAGCACCCAGCGATCACGGTTGACCAGGTGCATGACGAGCATGACGGTGATGACGGCGATGCCGGGCAGATACAGCGCCGCGGCGCCGAAGCTGTCGAAGAACTGGCTGATGAGCTTGCGAGCGGAGATGGTGGACTGCTGACCGGTTGCGTAATCGGTGAGGAAGAAGACGGCGCCGAGCTCGTAGAGGAGCACCAGGGGGATGAGGAGCACGGCGCTGTGGAGCGGGCGGGTGGAGAGGAACCAGTAGTTGTCGCCGCCGAGGGTGGTGGCGGCGGTGGAGCCTGTGGATGGGCTCTTTTTCAGGCCGCTGGATGTGGCTTTGGTGCGGGCCATTCGGCGGGAATATAGCCGATGGGAACCGGCGATGGGGAATGGGGAGTGGGCAATGGAGAGTAGGTAATGGGGAATCGGGAATGGGCAATCGCAGAATGTGCGCACCGAGGTGATTGGGTTGTGCTGAGTGGTTGGTTGCTGGGAGAGTGAAGCGGGAGCACCGATCATCAAAGACGATCTGTGGCAGGGTGGAAGAAAAACACCGATCGTCTGCGACGATCGGTGGCACGGGTGCACGGGTTGTTGGAGGGGTTCGGGCTGGTTAGAAGAGTTTGGGGCCGTCTTCGGCGGGGACGAGCTTGCCGTTGACGAGGCGCATTTTGGGTTTGGCGGGTTTGGCGGACTCGCTGGGTGAAGCGGGCTTGCCTGCGGAGGGTGCGGGCGGTTTGGCGGGCTTGGCTGATGGCTTGGTTGATTTCCGCGCGGGTTTGGATTCGGAGCGTTTGATGGTGGCGACGTCGAGGAGCTTGCCCTGGCCTTTTTTGGAGTCTTCGTCGTCGTCGGATTGGCCGACGACGGCGAGCATGGCGCGCTGGGCTTTGGTTTGGCCGGTGATTGCGGCGAGTTCTTTGTCGGCGCCGCCTGACGTGCTGGCGCTGGTTGAGGCGGAGTCGAGGATGAGGACGCCTTCCTGGTCGGCGGGGTCTTCGTCTTTCAGGGCCTTGCCTTCGTCGTTGAGCTGGAGGTCGGCGATCGCGGTGGCTTTCTTTGCCTGGATGGTGAGTGCTTCGTAGAGCTTTTTCGCGTCGGCGTTGTTGATGGCGGAGACGGCTTTGGTGATCTCGCCGATGTAGCGTTCGAAGACGTCGCGGCGTTCGGCCTCGCGGCGCATCTTCAAGCGTTTGCGGAGGTAGGAGCCGAGTTTTCGGCCGCACTCCATGAGGGCGAGCTTCATTTCCTTGCGGATCTCGTCGTAGTCGGCGATGGCCTCTTTGGATTCGCTGGTGAAGGGGACCCAGACGCTGGCCATGTGGATCATGATGACGAGCGGGCCGACGGGCGCGGCGCCGCGGGGCTGTTGGAGGTCGTAGTTTCGCCAGTTGGTTTCGGTGACGGCCTTGAAGGAGGAGCAGGCGGATTGCTGGAAGAGGAGGGGGACGCGGTTGGCGAAGCGGATGACGCGGGCGGAGTCGTCGGCGGGGAGCTCGCCGCCGAAGGCGATGGCGGTTTCGATGAGGAAGGGGCGGCCGCGGTAGACGGAGGCCTCACGGGAGGAGGCGGCGTAGAACTCGGCGCGGACGCCCTTGAACATGCCTTTGAGGAGCTGCTGCACGCCGATGGGGGCGAGGCAGTCGGTGGGGGGCGGGGCGAGCTTGGAGTCCTGGAACTCTTTGAAGAGTTTTTCGATCTGGGCGGGCTCGACGTCGGAGACTTTGGTGCGGGAGGTGAGGCCGATTTTTTGGCAGAACTCGCTGGCGGTCTGTGGGGAGATTCGGCAGAACTTTTCCTGGAGGAAGGTGTAGAGGGTGGCGGATTTTTCGGCGGCCTCGAAGTCTTTGACCATTTGCAGGAGGGTGCCGAGCTCTACGCCGCGCGGGTGGGGTTGGATTTCTTTGGTTTCGGGCGGGAGTTGATTGACGGCGCGAGGGAAGACGACGCAGGGCCCGAGGTCGTTGGTGATGATGGTGTGGTCGGGAGTTGTGGAGTCTTGGGAGGCGGTTGAGGGAGCGGTGGGGGAAGAACCCTCGACTGAAGTCGAGGGCTCTGATTTTTTCTTCTTGAGCAGAGGGGCGTCGTCTTCGTCGTCGGTGACGCGGGTGGGGCGGACGAGGGTGATTTTGGCGTGGGGGTTGGCGATGGCGGTGAGTTCGAGGAACTCATCGACGGAGCCGCGGCCGCGTTGGTATTTGCCTTCGAGCTCGATGGTGACGGAGGTTCCGGTGGGGAAGGCGGAGTGGGAGAGGAAGTCTGGGGTGAGCTCGCGGGCCTGGGGGAGATCGCGGAGGCGTGCGAGGGGGAAGTCGTCGGTTTCTTCGTCGACGGTGACCTCGGCGCGGTTGGTTTTGGTGTTCATGGCCAGCTCGATGTGGTGAGCGGGCTTCATGGCGCTGGGGCGGGTCTGGATGAGCATGGGCTTGCCGGTGGTGATGAGGCCGTACATACCGGCGGCGGAGATGCCGATGCCCTGCTGGCCGCGGGACATCTTCAGACGGTGAAACTTACTGCCGAAGAGGAGGCGGCCGAAGACGTTTTCGACTTGTTTGCGGACGATGCCGGGGCCGTTGTCGACGACGGTGATGCGGTAGCGGGAGACCTTTGCGGAGGCGGGGCGGTCGGGCTGAAGGTCTTCGATGACGACGGTGATATCGGGGAGGATGCCGGCCTCTTCGCAGGCGTCGAGGGAGTTGTCGACGGCTTCTTTGACCGTGGTGAGGAGGGCCTTGCGGGGGTTGTCGAAGCCGAGGAGGTGGCGGTTTTTGGCGAAGAACTCGGAGACGGAGATGTCGCGCTGTTTGGCGGCGAGGGTCTCGGCGGTGACGCGCGGGGTGGAGGCGGGTGCGGCGGGTTTGGATTTGGACACGGTCGGTTTCTCGGCAGGTTCAGCGAGGAGAGGTGAAGCGGTGGACACGACAAGCCCTCCATGGCTTTGGGTGCGTTTGGGACTTTGGATGGATCGGGCGAGTGTAGAGGGGAAGTTGAAAGAGGGGAGTCGGAGAACGTGAACGGGAACGTGAATGGGAAAAGGAGGGACGGGGAGCGGGTTGGGCTGAGCATGAATGAAAAAACCGCACCCCGCGCCGGTGGGCCCTTTGGTTGGGCCTTTCGGTGCGGGGTGCGGCGTGGTGGGTTGGTTCAATCAGGGGATTCGATCAGCGGCGGCGGCGGGAGGCGAGCAGGCCGCCGAGGCCCAGCATGGCGGCGGCGCCGGGCGCGGGGACGGGGATCTGGAAGATGAGGTATTCACCGACGCCCGAGCCCGGGGTGAGGGGGTTGGGGTCGCCCGGGGTGTTGCGCCAGGTCCACTGGGTGGAGGAACTGATGCCGGGGACGGTGCCCCAGGGGGCGATGCCGTTGGTGCCGCCGACGAAGGGGGTTTCCCAGAGGTTGTTGGAAGTGGCGAGGTTGACCTGGGTGGTGAGGTCGGCGGCGGTGGGGGCGGGGGAGTTGTCGTTCAAGTCGATGTTGGTGGCGAAGACACGCCAGGCGGGGTTGCCCGAGTTGAAGGGTGTGCCTCCGATGGTGATGTCGGCGAGGAGACCCTGTGCGGTGGCGTTGTCTGACCAGGCGGCGATGTAGATGTACTGGGTGGCGGAGAAGTTCCAGGTCTCGGGGAGAGACCAGTTGTACGTGCCGGGGGAGCCGCCGGGTCCGACTTCGTTCCGGTTGATGTACGAGATGACGCCGCCCGGGCCGGTGGTGTAGAGGGCGTAATGGTTGTCGGCGGTGATGACGGCGGTGACGAGGTCGGCGTGTGCGGCGGTGGGTGCGCACAGGGACATCGCAGCGGCGGCGGTGATCGAGGCGGCGGTGATCGCGCGGGACAGGTTCATGCTCTCTCTCCTGAATGTGTTGCCCGCGGTGAGGCGGGCGTGAAGGGACTGAGATAGGGAGTATGCGGTTCAGCGGCGCGATCACCAGTCACGGAGTGTGACGGGTGAGGCGATGCGGCCGCAGAGACGGGCGCGGTTGCCCAGGTTCAGGCGCGGGGCAAATCGGGGAGTCGATGGTGCCCGCGGCGCGTGCGGATCGGCGGTTTTCTCGGACGGTCCGACCCGGGGGTTATCCAGTACTTTTGCGTGCTTGAGGGTGCGCGGGGATTCGCGGTATGCTGGCGGCATCATGACCACTTCACTCTTTGCTCGTTTGGCGCGTCGGGTTGATCCGCAGGGGTACCGGGTTTCGCGGCGCGAGGTGCTGCGCGGGTCTGCGGCGCTGGCCGCGGGGTTGTTGCTCAGTGGGCCGCTGAGCGGGGTTGCGCGTGGGGCCTCGCTTCTTTCCGGTCGGTCGGGCGGGAAGGGCAAGCGGGTGATCGTCGTGGGCGCGGGGCTGGCGGGGCTTTCGGCCGCGTACGAACTGATCAGCGTTGGGTACGACGTCACGGTGATCGAAGCGCGCGGGCGGATCGGCGGACGCACGCTGACGTACCGCGACTTCTGCCCCGGGAAGGTCGTCGAAGCCGGCGGCGAGTTCATCGGCAGCAACCACCCGGCGTGGCAGGCGTACGCGAAAAAGTTCGGTCTGACGATGCGACCGGTGGCGGAGAGCGAGGATCTTTCGTCGCCGATCGTCATCGACGGACGCGAACTGAGCAACGCCGACGCGGAGCGGCTGTACGAAGAGATGGAGCGCACGCTGCGGACGATGAACACGCAGGCGCTGATGACCAACGCGGTTGAGCCCTGGAAGACGGCGCGTGCGAACGAGTTGGATCGCGTGACGCTGGCGCAGTGGCTCGATTCGCAGGAGATGTCGGACCTGGGCCGACGGATGCTGCGGGTCTCGCTTGAAGCGGACAACGGTCAGGCGCTGGAGCGGTCGAGCCAACTGGCGATGCTCGCGGTGGTCAAGGGCGGCGGGGTTGAGAACTACTGGAAGCACTCGGAGGATTTCCGCTGTGCCGAAGGAAATCAGACGCTGTCGACGAAACTCGCGGAGGCGATCGGCCCGCAGCGGCTGATCACGGGCGTGAGCGTGGCGCGGATTGATGTGAGCACGGACAAGCCGTTCGTGATCACCAAGGCCGGGCAGCGGATGGAGGCGGACGATGTGGTGCTGGCGGCGCCGCCCAGCACGTGGGAACTGATCAGCTTTGGACCGCCCGAGGTTCGAACGGCGGTTTTGAGCGCCAGGCCCCAGATGGGCACGTCGTTCAAGGTGATGGCGAGCGTGCCGACGGCGGTGTGGGCAGCGGAGAAGAAGTCGGGGGACGTGCTCAGCGATGGGCCGATCAACCTGACGTGGGACGCGACGGCGGGGCAGGCGGGTGGCGGGGCGGTGTTGACGGGGTTCAGCGGCGGGCCGAACACATCGGCCTTGATGGGCGCGCCGGCTGGTCAGCGGATGTCGGCGGGTTTATCGGCGCTGTCGATGCTGCACCCGGGGCTGACGAAGGAAAAGGTGGCCGCACGGTTCTTGGCTTGGCCTGACGACGCGTGGGCGCGGGCGGGGTATAGCTTCCCCGCGCCGGGGCAACTGACCAGCCCGGGCGCGAAGGCGTTGCTAGCGGGGCTTGGCCCGCGCGAGAACGACGCGCGTTTGCACTTTGCCGGCGAGCACGTGTGCTACGGCTTTGTCGGGTACATGGAAGGCGCGCTGCAGAGCGGGATGGAGATCGCGCAGCGGCTGGCGGTGCGGGATGGGGTTGTGGGTGTGTGAAGTAGGCACTGGGAGCAGGCACTGGGCATTAGGCACTGGGCATTGAGAAAAACAGAGCCGTCGACTGAAGTCGACGGCTCTTATTCTGCATGGATGTTTGTGCGCGGGGTGGGTTAGGCCTTCGGGATGGCTTCGAGGTTGGCCATGACTTTTTCGAAGGCGTGGGCGTATTGATCGAGAAGTTCGCGGGTGGCGCTGGGGAAGGAGGGGAGTTTGATGAGGGTGCCGTTGCCCGCGGTGGTGATGGGCAGGTCGGCGGGGTTGTAGGTGCGGGCCTTCGCGGCGTCGTCGTGCTCAAGCCGCGCGAGCTTCAGCCACTCGCCCTCGGTGAAGACCGGCTGCTGGTGCAGCAGCGGGTAGCGCGGGGCGCTGACGAGGCAGCCCTCGGCCTGCAGGGCCTTCGCGACGGCTTTCGTCGGCACTTTGAAGCGGGCTTCGTCGTAGCGCACGAGGAACTCGAAGTAGACGCGCTGCGTGTTCTCAAGACCCTTGTCGCCCGACATAAACGTTTGGAAGCCCAACGCGGCGAGCTTCTTGCTGAGGTAGATGCAGGCGTCGTTGCGGAGCTTGTTGCGCTCGTCGAGGCGGGCGAGCTGGGTGCGGGCGAGGGCGGCGGAGACGGGGGACATGCGGTACTTGTACCCGAAGCCGGTGGCGGCGAACTTGGCGTAGGGGTGGTCGATGGCTTTCAGCGGCACGAGGCGTTCGTAGTGACCCAGGCGCGAGGCCTTGAGGATGACCTCGGGGTCTTTGGCGACGAGCAGGCCGCCCTCGGCGGAGGGGACGAGTTTGTTGACCTGAAGGGAGAATGCGGCGACGTCGCCGATGAGGCCGATCTTGGTGTTGTGGTAGGTGGCGCCGTGGGCGTGGCTGGCGTCTTCCATGAGCTTGAGGTCGTGCTCTTTGCAGACGCGGACGAGCTGGTCGAGCTTGGCGGGGATGCCGAAGAGGTGGGTGACGATGACGGCTTTGGTCTTGCTGGTGACCTTGCGGGCAACGTCATCGGGGTCGAGGGCGAGGGTTTCCAGGTCGGTCTCGGCGAAGACCGGGATCGCGCCGACGTGCAGGATGGTCAGGACGCTGGACCACCAGGTGGTGGAGGGGACGATAACTTCGTCGCCGGGAGCGATGTCGAGGGCGTGGAGGCCGGCCATGATGGCGGCGGTGCCGTTGTTGTGCGCGAGGACGTTGGGTGCGACGCGGAAGTTTTTGCCCGCGAAGACGGGGAGGAGGTCGCCCACGTCCATGACGGGGAGGCCCAGGTACTCGGCGAACTCGCACTCAAGGGCGAGGACTTCGGTGTGGGGGCAGGGGTAGCCGCCCATCGCGGCGGGGAGGTGCCCGCTGGAGAGCTCGCCCGTGCGAAGGACGCGGAGGACGGCGTCTTCGTCCTGCTGGGTGATGATGGGCCAGCGGTTGGCCTCGGTCTGATCGAGGGTGACGGCCTTGGGCCCGCCGAGGATCGCGGGGGAGAGGGATGATGTGACGGCGGAGGGGCGAGAGGCGGCGCCGGCGGGGATGGTGGTCATGCGGGTGGTCTCGTGAGGATGAGGCAAAGACGGGGCGGGACGACGAGAAGTCTATCGCGGGCGTGGGGTTGGGTGGAGGAAGTTGAGGATGAGCGGAGGGGTGGAGGTTGGAATAAAAAAGGCCCGCCTCAGGAGAGGTGGGCCTTTGAAGGAGCGAATGTTGAAGGGGGTTTAGCGGCCGCCGCCACCACCGCCGCCGACGACACCGGTGACGGGCTGCTGAGCGAAGCCCTTGACGGCGGCGAGTTGGTTGTCGGTGGTGAGGGAGACGAAGCGGCGGACGCCGCCGGAGCTGGCGCGGAAGGTGGAGGGCCAGTAGGGGTAGCCGTTGATCCCGCGGTGCATGTAGTCGGGTGCGTCGACGATGATGTGGCCCTGGTAGTACTTGGGCTCGGGGACGTCACCGAACCACTGATCGGGCTCGACGAGCTGGGTGATGAGGGCGATGAGGTCGCGGGCGCGTTCTTCCTTGGTACGAACGGGCTCGCGGTTCTGCTGCTGGTTGTTGCGGAAGGGTGAGCCCTGACCGCCGCCGCCGCCGCGGCCGCCGGAGTTCTGGAGGACCTTTTCGAGGTCGATTTCGGGGGCGTTGTCGTAGATGGGCATGACGAAGAGGAGGTCGTTGATGTCGTAGAGCTCAACGCGGCGCATCTTGTTGAAGGTTTCCTTCAGGCCGATCTGGATGGCGCCGACGTCGTTGACCTGCCAGGTGGCGGGGGTGCTGGCCTCGCTGGAGTACTTGGCGAGGACTTTCTCGAGGATGACGATGGCGGGGAGGTCCTTGTAGACGGCGGAGATTTCCTGATCGCGATCGAGGCCGCCGGAGCGGTCGCCGCGCCAGAGGGGTTCGAGATTGGCGCCGGTCTCCTTGGCGATGAAGTCGATGACGTTGCCGATGCGGGTGGAGGTTTCTTCGATGGTGATGTTGGTTTGGAGGCGGGCGATGTTGTCGCGGGCGGGGTTGCCCGAGGGGCGGATGAGGGCCTTGCCCTGAGCGCCGTTGGCGGCGGGCTTGGCGGGTTGAGCGAATGCGTCGGTGCTGAGCGCGGCGCCCGCGAGGAGGGCGAGCGCGGCGAGGCCGGCGGTTGCCAGGGGGAGACGAGTTGCAAGACGGTTGGCAGTGAACTTGGACATAGGCCGCTCCTTGGTGCCCCACGTTCGAGGTGGTGGGGCGTGAGTTGTTCGTGGTGGACGAGGCAGTGGTTCCGAACGGGGTGAAACGAAAGACTCGACAATCAGGCCTGAGAGTTTATCGAGTTTTTCGGATCTGTGCATGCAGAGGCGGGTGTGGACATTTTGGTGTGCTTCAGGGTTGCCCAGGCGACGATGGGTCAGACGCGGGAGGGAGGGGTTGGTTCCGGGTTGGGGAGGATTTTGGTGAAAAAACAGATGCGCCTGGGGGGCGGGGCTGGCGGGTGGTTTCCCTTGGTGCTGGGCGAGGGGCGGTGATTGGTATTTGTTTGGATTGTTATTCGCCTAGGGCGCGGAAGACGATGGTGGCGTAGCAGCCGCGGGGGAGGGTGAAGGTGGCGGTGAGCTTTCGATTGAGTGGCGAGCGGGGGGCGGCCAGTTCGTCGGGGGTTGGGTCGCTGAGTTGGAAGTTGCTGGCGAGCATGAAGGCTGGGCGGGAGGAGGCGTGGAAGGTCGGGCGGCGGAGGCCCGGGATGGTCAGGCCTTCGGGCGAAAGGGCGAAGGGGGAAAGGGCGGCGGTGATCGCGGCTTGCCAAGGTGGTGAAGCTGGCGGCATGCTCGGGGCTGGGAGCGGGAGGGTGAGATTCGGATCGATGGAGAGTGTGGTTGAGGCGGGTGGGAAGAGCAGATGACCGAAGGGCGTGGGGATGGTGATGAGTTGGTGGTGTTGATCGGCGGGGGTGGCTTCGCGGATGAAGTGGGCGAGGGCCTGGTTGAAGAGCATGGACTGGAAGGCGTCGACGCTGATTTGCTGAACGAAGTGGGGGAGGGCGGCGAAGGCGTCGCGGAAGCGGTGCGGGTTGGTGGGGTTTTTTTCGAGCAGCTCGATGCAGGCGCGCTCTGGGCAGCGGGGGATGAGGGGGAGGGCGGCGGGCCAGTTGTTCCAGTGCTGGATGAGGGCGCGGGTGAGGGCGCGGCGCGGGCCGGTGTCTTTGCGGGCTGGGGTGGCGATGGAGAGTTTGAGGGCGAGTTCGAAGTCGCCTTTGACGAGCGCGTGGGCGATCCAGCCTTGTTCGTGGCGGGCGGAGCCGAAGCGTTGCTCGCCGAAGTAGTTGGGGATGAGGAGGGTGTTGTCGCGTGTGGGGAGTTTGAAGAGCTGGGCGGTGCGAGCGATCTCGTGGCAGCGTTGGAGGGAGAGTGCGCGGACGGTGATGGTGAAGTGGTTGTGGTCGATGTCGTGGGCGGTGAGTGCGCGGGGGAGGGTGCCGAGGAGTTCGGCGGACCAGTTGTGGGCGTTGAGCGTTTGGGGTGGGCGTTGCGGGGTGTTGGTTGAAAGCTGCACGCTGATGTGCTGGGTGGTGAGGGCGTGCTTGTCTTTCAGGCCGGCGTGCTGGGTGTTTGATGTGCGGAGGCCCGCGGACTTCAGGGCCTTTTCGAGCATCGTCGAGACTTCGGGGGTGGTGAGGGAGGTTTTGGTGACGCGGTAGACGGCGTGGACCGGCGCGGGGTGCGATTGTGGCAGCAGATCGAGCGCGGCGCGGGTGAGGTGCTCCACGACGCGGAAGTCTTCGGGTTGGCGGCGGAGGGTCATCTTTGCAAATTTCCAAATCGCAAATTACCAAATGGCAAATGGAAAACCGGCGGAGCGGGGCACGGGCCTAGGAGATGGGATGAGATCGGGAATCAGGACACGGACGGCGATTCAGCGTACGCTGAGCGGCTGTGACGACGCACGGACGCGCCATGGAGGGATTGCTGTCGCGGGCTGGGCCTGTGGTTGTGGATGTGGCGTCGGGTTCGGCGGGCGCGGGTGGGCGGAAGATTGATCCGCGGGTGGCGGAGGCGGTGAAGCGGTATTGGGGGTTTGATGAGCTGAGACCTTTGCAGGAGGAGTCGATCGCGGCGACGCTGGATGGGCGGGATTCGCTGACGGTTTTGCCGACGGGTGGGGGGAAGAGTTTGTGCTATCAGGTGCCGCCGGTTGTGACGGGGAAGCTGACGCTGGTGGTTTCGCCCTTGATCGCGTTGATGCAGGATCAGGTGATGGGGCTGAAGCTGGCGGGGGTGAGCGCGGCGGCGGCGCACGGGTTGCAGAGCGAGCGTGATCAGGACGAGCTTCGCGCGATGATCCGCAGCGGTGAGCTTCGGCTGCTGTTTGTTGCGCCGGAGCGGTTGCTGTCGGCGGGGTTTTTGTCGTGGATGTCGCGGCTGAGGATCGGCGCCATCGCGGTGGATGAGGCGCACTGCATCAGTCAGTGGGGGCATGATTTTCGGCCGGAGTATCGGAGATTGCGGGAGCTGCGCGATGTGCTGCCCGGGGTGCCTTTGTGCGCGTACACCGCGACGGCGACGCCCCGGGTTCGCGAGGACATTGTCGAGCAGTTGGGGCTGGTGGACGCGAAGGTGATGGTGGGGCGATTTGATCGGGCGAACCTGATTTATCGGGTGCAGCCGCGGGTGAACGCGCGGGAGCAGGTTGAGGAAGCGCTGCGGCGGCACGTGGGGAAGAAGGGTGCGGAGGGCGGCGGGGCGATTGTGTATTGCCTGAGCCGACGTGAGACGGAGGAGATGGCGGAGTATCTGCGCGGGCGCGGGATCGAGGCGCGGGCGTATCACGCGGGGCTTGATGCGGACGTCCGGACGAAGCTGTCGAGCGACTTCCGTAACGAGCGGCTGAACGTCGTGTGCGCGACGGTGGCGTTTGGGATGGGGATCGACCGAGGGGACGTGCGCTGCGTGGTGCACGCGACGATGCCCAAGAGCGTCGAGGCGTATCAGCAGGAGACGGGGCGTGCGGGGCGCGACGGGCTGGAGGCGGAGTGTGTGCTGCTGCACAGCGGGGCGGATGTGATTCGGTGGAAGAACCTGATGAGCAAGCCGGCGGCGGATGGGACCGTCACGCCCACGGAGGTGCTGACAACGCAGAATGAACTGGTGGAATCGATGCACCGGTTCGCGGTGGCGGCGAGGTGCCGACATCGGATGCTCAGCGAGTATTTCGGGCAGGCGTACGAAGGGGCGGTCGAGGGGCAGAGCGAGTGCGGGGCGTGCGATTTCTGTCTAGGCGAGCTGGAGGACATCCCCGCGGCGCAGGAGGTGGCGCGGAAAATCATCTCGTGCGTGGCGCGCACGGGGCAGGGGTACGGCGCCGGGCATGTGGCGGATGTGCTGCTGGGGGCGAATGTCGAGCGGGTTCGGCGGCTGGCGCACGATCAGCAGAGCACCTTCGGCCTGCTGCGCGGGATGGGCAGGGACGTGGTGATGAGCTGCATCAATCAGTTGATCGACGCGGGTGTGCTGGCGCGGTCGGAGGGTGAGTATCCGGTGGTGACGCTGACGGAGAGCAGCAAGCTGGTGCTGCGGAATCAGACGGGGACGGGCGGGATGGGTGAGGGGGCGGTGAGGCTGGTGAGGCCGCGGGTGATGGTGGAGGATGCGGGTGCGGTGAGCGGGGCGGTTGCGGGCGGCGGCGTGCGGGTGAAGTCGAAGCGATCGCGCGCGAGTGATTTGTTGAACGACGCGGACCGCGAGGTCTTTGAGGCGCTGCGGGAGTTGAGACGGGAGCTGGCGAAGGAGCGGGAGGTGCCGCCGTTTGTGGTGTGCAGCGATGCGGTGCTGGTGGAGGTTGCGCAGAAGCGCCCGCGGAGTGTGGAGGAGCTGCGGAAGGTGAAGGGGATTGGGCAGCGAAAGGCGGAGGAGTTTGGTGAGGCGGTGGTGAGTGAAATTGCCAAATGGTCAAAGGGCCAAATGGGCAAATGAGGATGGGGACTCAAGTCTGAGTGAAGTTGAACTGGGCTTCGATCATTGCCCGGTGTTCAGACGGTGGAGCTTCGATTCCCAGTGCTGTCGGCGTTGCAGAACGACGAGTTCGAGCTTGTCGAGCAACGCGGGGTCGTTCGAGTCGAGCTGATAGAGATCACGTATCTCTTCGCGTGAAAACGCGTAGACAAGAAGATCGGGTCGGTTGATTAGTCTGATCTCGGCGATGTTTGCCAGACTGCGGTTGTAGGTGGCGATCCACGCGGAGGGGTCGCTTTGGATTTGCGGCATGGGGCGAGAGCCCAGTTCGATCGCTCGTGCCCGTTCGCAGAGTTGGTCGTAGACGGCTGATTCTGCTTGGGCGACCTGATCGAGAATCTGTGTGGCTTGGCGGTCGATGCGGGTCTTCGGCGGCAGGTTGAGCCGGGCGAGAAGATCGGATTCATCGCGGACGACGGAGAGGGCGTAGCCGGACTGAACGAACCCTGTCGCGTTGAAGCGGTCCCAATCGCGATTGGCTGCCAGCGGACAGCGGGTTGTCGGATGAGGGGTGCATGAGTAGACGATGAGGCAATCGGGCTTGTTTGGTGCCAGCGCCGCGATCTGTTGAAAAGTCTTCATGGCGGCGTCGCGATCGAAGGTCAGCTCGGGGTTGGTCCAAAGGCCGAGGAGTTGAGCGGAGGGTCGTACGTGCCATTCGCGAGCGGGGAAGAGGATCCGCGCCGAGTCGACGGTGATGTCGTTGATCCAGACGACGAGTCGAGTTCTCTCGCGGGTACGTGCGAGAAGTTCTGCGAGGTCGAGTGTTTGAGCCGGGAGCGACGCGGCATGCCAGTTCACGATATCGAGCACCACCGCGTCAGGTTGATCTCGAGTAGCGTGTTGAAGGGCTTCACGCAGAGCTTTTGGTGTGAGTGTAAATCCGGCGGAACAATCGTTGGTTCGGTCGTCGATGGTGATGATGCTGATGTGCGGGTGAGGTGTGGGTGCGCAGGCTGTGAGGAAGAGATTGCAGAGCAGGAGAAGGAGGAGGAGTGGGCGCGTGCGCGTTGTGGGCATGAAGGGTTTGACGCGGGGGGTGTTGGAAAGTTCTTGGTGATTTGGTTTGCGAGAGTGCGAGCGAGGGGGGGTGAAGACACCCACCGCTGAAGCGGTGGGCTCTGATGGGTAGCTCTGATGGGGGGGTCTGAGGGTGGGCGTTTTCAGGATCAACGCTGGTGGGTTGGTGATTTGTCGCGAGATGGTGGCAGATTCTGCAAACGAACTTCGATGAGCTTTTCGAGTTTGTCGAGAGCGTTGGGTTCTCGCAGATCGATGCCGAGGGCGGTTTCGGCTTTCCAGTATTGAAAGACAAAGGGGATAAGGTCTGGGCGGTTCAGAGCGCGCAGGTCGTTGAGCGCGGCGAGGGCGCTTTGAAAGCGGTTTGCGACGGCTGTTGGGTCGGATTTCAGGCTTTGGGCGACACTGAGATTCGCGATCAACGTGTGCGAGATTTCCAGCGATTGGCTGAATCGGCGATAGTCGTCGCGGGAGCGTTGAGCGAGGAAAGCCGAGGCGCGGCGGTCGATGCGGGTGGTCGGCGGGAGATTGAGTTTCGCGATCAGTGCCCGCTCGGAGTCGATGGCTCCGCGGGCGATTGCGTGTTGAATCAAGTCTTTGGCTTTGAAGTCATCGGCCGAGAGCTTTCTGGAGATTTCGCAGGTGTCTAGCGCGTTGACGCATCGGCACGTGATCAGGCAGGCGGGTTTGTCTGGTGAGAGGTTGATGATCTGGTCGTTGATGGCGTTGAGACGTTTGGAGTCTGGGGCATGGGCTGGCCAAACGAGCATCGCGAGAATGCCGCCTTGGGGGTGTACGTACCACTCGGGGATCGGGTAGAGCACGCGCACGGCACCGATTGTGCCCGCTTTGAACCAGACCACGAGGCGGGTTCGCGGTCGAAACTCCGCGAGGACAATCGCCAGGTCCAGGGTGCCTTCGGAGAAGGGTGAAACGCCCCATTTCGATACGTCCAGGACGATGGCGTTTGGATTGTCTTGAAGTGCGAGATCGAACGTTTCGCTGAGTGCTTGCGGCGTGAGGCCTAGGCCTGGGGAGTAGATGTCCGAGTCGCCAATCGGTCCTTCGTCGATGGTGATGACGCTGATGTGCGGGTGAGGTGTGGGGGCGCAGGCGGGGAGGATAAAAGTGGTCAGCAGGAAAAGGAGACAGAGAAGAAGAGTGCGCGCCGTGGGCATGAAGGGTTTGACGCGGGGGGTGTTGGAAAGTTCTGGGTAATTTTGTGTGGGAGAGTGCGAGGGAGGGGGTGAAGACACCCACCGCTGAAGCGGTGGGCTCTGATGGGGGCTCTGAGGGGGGCTTTGGGTGGGTTGCGGTTGCGCCGGTAGTCAGCCCCAGATCATGAGTTTCAGGGCGAGGGCGGTGGACATGATGAAGAGGACGATGCGGATGAGATGCGGGCCGCCTTTGAAGACGAGGCGGGCGCCGACTTGGGCGCCGAGGAACTGGCCCGCGGCCATGATGAGCCCGGGGATCCAGAGGATTTGGCCCAGGGTGATGAAGACGGCGAGGGAGGCGATGTTGCTGGCGAAGTTGAGGAGTTTGCTGTGGGCGGTGGCGGTGGTGAGGGAGTGGCCCAGGGTTGCGACGCAGGCGATGGCGAGGAAGGTGCCTGTGCCGGGGCCGAAGAATCCGTCGTAGAAACCGATGGGCAGTGCGCAGAGGAGTGAGAAGGCGCGGAGGGAGAGGCGTTGGCGTTGCTGGACCTGCCCGGCTTTTTTCGCCAGGAGCATGTAGAGGGCGATGGCGATGAGGAGCCAGGGGATGATGGGTTTGAGGAAGTCGGGTTTGATGTTGAGCAGGAGGCGTGCGCCGAGTGCGCCGCCGAGGAGTGCGAGGAGGACGGCGGGGTAGAAGGTGGCGGGGTTGACGGCGCGGGTGCGGATGAAGTGGATGCTGGAGGAGAGTGAGCCGGCGGTGCCTTGGAGTTTGTTGGTGGCAAAGGCGACGGGGAGGGGGAGGCCCGCGGAGAGGAGGGCGGGGATGGTGAGGAGGCCGCCGCCGCCGGCGATGGCGTCGATGCAGCCCGCGAGGACGGCGACGGCGAAGAGGAGGGCGAGGGTTGCGAGGGTGAGTTCGGGGATGGGAGGCATTTGCAAATTTCCAAATGGCAAATTTCCAAATGGCAAATAAGAGAAAGGCAAGAAAAAACCGACGACTGAAGTCGTCGGCTCTGAGTCGTGCTCGAAGCACGGCTCTCAAGAGCCGTGCCACCCGGAGTCAGACCGTTTCGATTTCTTTCTGCTTTGCGGTCACGAGGGTGTCGACCTCGGTCTCGTACTTCTTCAGCAGTTCCTGGATCTCGGTCTTGAGGGTTTCGATCTCGTCCTCGGCGACGTGGCCGGCGGCTTTGAGCTGGTCGGTGTGCTTGTTCGCGTCGCGGCGGGCGTTGCGGAGGGAGACCTTGGTTTCCTCGGCGTGCTTCTTGCAGAGGGCCGAGAGTTGCTTGCGGCGTTCGCCCGACAGCGGCGGAATGTTGACGCGGAGCTGCTTGCCCTCGGTCATGGGGTTGAGGCCCAGGCCCGAGGCTTCGATGGCCTTTTTGATCTCGCCGACGGTGGTGGCGTCGAAGGGTTTGATGAGGAGCTGGGTGGGCTCGGGGACGGAGATGGAGGCGATGGACTTCAGGTCGGATTGCGAGCCGTAGTACTCCACGCGGACCATTTCGAGGATGGCGGGGGAGGCCCGGCCGGTGCGGAAGCCCTTGAGCTCGCGCTTGAGGTGGTCCATGGCTTTGGTCATGGATTCTTCGGTTTCGAGGAGGATCGTGTCGGGGTCCATGCTTCGGGTCCTTGAGAGGAGCGTGCAGTTGAGGGGGACAGGGGAACGGTTGAAACGAGCAGCAGGTTAGCCGCGGACGGTGGTGCCGGAGACGGCGCCGAGGACGGCCTGACGGATGTTGCCCTCTGGGCGGAAGTCGAAGACGACGATGGGGAGGTTCTTTTCCTGGCACATCGTGAAGGCGGTCATGTCCATGACCTTGAGGTTCTTCTGGATGGCGTCGGCGAAGGAGATGGTGGGCAGGCGCTTGGCGTCGGGGTTCTTCTTCGGGTCGGCGGTGTAGATGCCGTCGACCTTGGTGGCTTTGAGGATGACCTGGCAGTCGAGCTCGAGGGCGCGGAGGGCGGCGCAGGTGTCGGTGGTGCAGAAGGGGTTGCCGGTGCCACCGACGAGGATGACGACGCGGCCTTTTTCCATGTGGCGGATGGCGCGGCCGCGGATGAAGGACTCGGCGACGGCTTTGACTTCGATGGCGGACATGACGCGGCAGTCGACGCCGGCGGCGAGGAGGCCTTCTTTCAGGGCGAGGCCGTTGATGATGGTCGCGAGCATGCCCATCTGGTCGGCGGTGGCCTGGTGGATGTTGCCGATCTGGGCCATCTGGGCGCCGCGGATGAAGTTGCCGCCGCCGATGACGATGGCCATCTGGATGCCGGCGTCGACGGCGAGTTTGACCTCGCGGGCGAGGACGGAGATTTCCTTGGGGTCGAGCCCGGTCTGGCCTGCGCCGCCGAGGGCTTCACCGGAGAGTTTGAGGAGGACCCGGCGGTAGGGTTTGGGGGCGGATGAGGGGGGGGTATTTGGGGGGGAGG
>JACVCS010000150.1 GCA_016741915.1 Phycisphaerales bacterium
ACACCACGCCGCACGCCGCTGATCATCCGCTCCGCCGTCGTCAGCCGAACACCCCTCACCGTCGGCCTCAACACTACCCCCTCAACCCGCGGCACCAACCACACCAGCGCCCCCGTCACCCCAAAGCTCAACTGAAACCCCACATCCCACAAGTCCACAGGCCTCACCACCAACATCCCCGCACCCACCCACCCCAGCACATTCACCGCATCCAGCCGCCGCCCGACCGCGAGCGCCCCCATCCACGCCCACAACATCACCGCGCTCCGCACCACCGGCGCCCCGCTCGGCACCACCAGCACATACACCCCGATCACCCCGCACGCAATCACTAGCTCCCACCGCCCAAGCTCCCCAAAGCACCGCACCACCACCAACACCGCCCCCGCGAGCACCGCCATGTGAAACCCGCTGATCGACAGCGCGTGCAAAAGCCCCAAACGCGTGAACTCCTCGCTCACGCGCGACAAGCCTTCATCCACCCGCCCGGTCAGCATCGCCGAGACCATCGCCCGCGCCTCGCGCGTCCGCTCATCGATCACCGCGCGGGGTCGATCCCCACGCTCCATCGCCCGCTCGGTCGCCGCCCTCAACCCCCCCACCGCCGACCACCACCAGCCCTTCGCCGCCCCCGTCTGTTCCGCCGTCGGCTCGACGATCAACCCCCCGTGCTCAACAAGCACCGACCCAACGCGATCGTCCATCAGCCGCTGCACCGTCGCCTGCCGCATTCCCGGGTTTGTTGCCGAGCGCTCAACGCTCAACAACCCGGTGATCTCCACCGCCCTTCCCGCGCACACGACGTCCTTGACGCCCTGCGAATCCTCCGCCGCCACCGCCACCATCACCCGCCCGCTGGCGGGCTGCCATTCCGCCTCGCCCGTGCCGACGGGCCCGACGCTCGCGATGCTCATCTCAAACCGCAGGCTCACGCCGCCGCCGAAGGCCGCATCCTCCCACGCCCGCTCACGCTCGCCGACCGAAACATCCGTCAGCGCCCACCCGCGCAGGCGAACCAGAATCCCATCCCCTTCCGCGTCCACCAGTCCGAGCCTGGCCGCGACGACATTGAGATCATCCGCCCCGCGCTGCGCGATCCGCATCCACCACGCCGAGCACCCAACCCCCACCGCCGCGACGATCAACCCGCCCGCCACCACTTCACGCCCCCACACCCCTCGCGCCAGCACCACCGCCAGCAGACCCAGCGTCACCAGCACCACGCCGATCACCAGCCCGCCATCAACCGCCCCACCCTCCCACATCCACCGTCCGATCAGCACGCCCAGCGCCACGCACACGAACGCCGTCACCCCGCGCCGCACGCCGCAGACTCGCCCGGCCCACGCTCGCCAATCTTGAGCCATGCTCATCCCGCGCAACCCTTCCAAACGCTCACCCCGCCATGGTACAGCGCGCGTGCCCCCGCGTTCGTCGATGTTCGTGTACGCTCAGCATCAACCACCAACCCGCCCCAAGCACAGGATCAGCATCATGACCCGCCGCACGACCCTCGCGCTCCACATCTCCGCCGCCGCCGCGACCACCTTCGCCGCCTCATCACTCCACGCCCAACCCGCCGGGCCCGCCTCCTCCCCGCGCAACGAACCCGCCCCGCCGCCGATCACCGTCCCCGCCACCGCACCGGCCAAGCCCGCCGGGCCGACGATCACCGCCACCAGCGATGAAACCGCCCTCGCGGTCGAGACCGCCAAGGGCAAAATCAAAGACGAACAACTCGGCCGCTGCCTGGGCTTCTTCGCCGCCCGTGTCGGGCTCCTCCGCCGCATCGAATCCGAACTCCCCACCCTCAGCGACAGAGCCCGCACCACCCGCGAGGCCTACGAGAAACACTTCGGCCCGGGCATCGCCCAACTCCGCGCGCTCCTCCTCTCCCGAGGCCAAGACCGCGCCCAGACCCTCGCATCCATCGAAAAGTCCGTCCAGGACGAGCTCTCAAAGCAAAAACTCGACGCCTCCGAAATCGCGAAAGCCTTCGACGCCGAGACGCTCAGCCCCCAAAGCCAGGCCGTGCGCTACGTCATGCCCATGCTCGCCTTCGATCCTGCTCAGCAGAATCACCCCGAACTCGCCTGGGACGCCGGCTTCCGCGCCACCCTCACCATCCCCGGCACCGAAAGCACCGACCCGCCCGTCGGCTCCATCCTCCTCCCCATGAACTTCGACATCATCTCCTCCACCAAAGAACCCATCGCCACCACCCTCGCCTTCTCGGGCGTCGGGCCCGCCACCATCACCGTGGGCGTCTCCCTCAACGCCCTCAACTTCACCGCACCCGACATCATCAAACAGCTCAAAGAAACCCAAGTCCCCGGCACCACACTCATCGAATCCGAGACCAAAGTCGTCGACTCGCCCTTCGGCCCCGCCGCCCTCGTCGTCATGGACGTCGACCTCGCCGCCGCGGGCCAAGCCATGAGCAACCCCGCCGTCAAACCCGCCAAGGGCCGGATCACCAACTACTTCGTCACCACGAAAATGCACATCGTCTCCATCGCTACCGAGGTCCACGCCCTCGAAGGCCCCAACCAAGCCGAACGCCTCAAAGCCCTGCGCGAAAAGTTCGAGCCGCTCTTCACGCGCGTCCGCACAGGCCTGACCATCAACCCCCCCAAAGCGCCACAGCCCCCGGCCACACCCGCCAAGCCGTGATGACGAACCTCACGTTTTTCATCCAGCCATCGTGAGGATGGTTGACGAACCGACCGATATGTGGTAGAGATCGTTGTCGCGCACGCTCACACCGCGCCACTCAACGCACGGACGCACCAACCTATGGGCAAGGCCGCCTCCACCGATCCCGCTCTTCTCCGCGACCGCGAAGACCTCGACGACCCCGTCGAACAGGCCGGCGCCGTCCCCTTCCGCATCAACGCCGACGGCAGCCTCGAACTCCTCCTCATCACCAACGCCCAGGGCAAATGGATCGTCCCCAAAGGCGGCATCGACCCCGGCAACACCCCACGCCAAACCGCCCACATCGAATGCATGGAAGAAGCCGGCGTCCGCGGCGTCCTCCTCCCCGGTGAGCTCGGCCACTTCACCTACCACAAATCCGACGCCGACCACCGCGTCACCCTCTTCGCCCTCCGCGTGACCGAAGTCCTCCCCAGCTACCCCGAAAGCAAACGCCGAAAGCGGGCCTGGATCACCAAAGAAGAAGCCGCCAAACGCGTCCCCTTCCCAGACCTCGCGAAGATCATCGCGAAACTCAAAATCGCGTGAGGACGGAAGGGCCGAGGGCAGAAAGCAGAGTGCTGAGTGCTGAGTGCAGAGTGCTGAGTGCTGAGTGCTGAGTGCTGAGTGCTGAGCGAAGACACCCTATCGCCCGGTGCGTTCTGCTGCTTTGCTGATTTGAGCTCTGCTGATTTGAGCTTTGCTGATTTGATCTTTGAGCTTCGCTGCTTTGCTGCTTTGCTGCTTTCAAACTGTGCCCTGTGGCCATGTGCCATGTGCCATGTGCCATGTCCTACCCCCTCAC
>JACVCS010000058.1 GCA_016741915.1 Phycisphaerales bacterium
AAAAGAGAAAGGTGGGGTATTCCCCATACCCCCCCCCACCCCCCCCGCCCCCGAGCCCCCCCCCGCCCCGCCAGCCTCGCCGCGTGCTCGCGCGTCCAGTTCGAGCAGCCGCGCAACCTCCGCCCGCACCTCCACCGGCTCATGCGTCATCGCCCCGAGCGCCGCACGCCACTGCGCCGCCGGCAGTTCCGACAGATCCATGAACAGTTCGCGCACGCGTTTCCGATCCTGCTCGCTCATCGGCCACACTCCGTCCGTCACTCCGCCCCCGCTCCATCACCGCTCAGTTCATCCATCATCCGCGCCCGTGCATAACTCCAAAGCCTCGCCACCGTTCGCTGCGAAACCCCCATGCACTCGGCCGTCTGCTCCACAGACAACCCCGCATAAAACCGCAGCCGAACCACCTCTCCCGCCTCGGGCTCCTGATTCTCCAAGCGAACGAGGGCCTCCTCGACTGCCAAAATGCTCTCGCCCGGCAATCCACTCAGCGACTCCGCATCCACCAAACCACCTTCCAACTTCCGAACCCGCTCCGCCCGCACACCATCCAAGGCCCGTTCCCGCGCCATCTTCGCCCGCGCGTGGTCGATCAGCAGCCACCGCATCGCCTGCGCCGCGGCCGCATAAAAATGCGCCTGATTCGCCCAAGGCACCTCTCGCCCACTGCCCAGCTTCACCATCGCCTCGTGCACCATCGCCGTCGCCGAGAGCGTCCGCCCCTCTCCCCCCATACTTCCCGCGCCCTTCTCATGCAACCACTTCTGCGCCTGCGCCCTCAACTGCGCGTACACCCCGCACATCAGTTCATTCGCCTCGGGCCTCTCCCCCTCTCCCGCCGCCTCTGTTGGTTCATCGGGTTCGTTCATCTTGGCCCGAGCCTACACGAAGAACCCCGAAAGAAACAGCCCCGGCGTTCGCACACCGGGGCTGATCGTCACGCAGAGTTCACCAAATCACCAGATCACTTCTCAGCCGATCGCGATAAACCCGCGATCAGCAGTTGAAGAACGTGTTGAAGAACAGGTTATAGTCGCCCTCGTTCACGCCGTTGTTCACCGCGCCGGGCAGCGCCGGCAGTGCCTCGCCCGCGTCGTCGGCGATGTCCGCCGTGATCTGCTCGGGCTGGCCCGTGAGGAAGAACGTGTTGAAGAAGGCATTGAAGTCACCCTCGTTCACGCCGTTGTTCACCGCGCCGGGGTTCGGCGTCTGATCCAGCGGCGTGCCGTCGTCGTACGCGATATCCGCCGGGCACCGCGCAACCGCGCCGGCGCACGTCGGGCTGAGCGCCGGTGAGATCACCACGCTCCAGTTGCGGACCGAGCCCGTGTCGCCCGCCGCCAGGTCACGCACCCGCAGCGTCCACGTCCCGTTGCCGGGCTGGCCGTTGAAGGCCGAGAGCGGGTTGGTGGGCTTGAACGAACCGGTGAACGGCGCGCTCGCCGACGTGCGGCTCTCGATCGTGTTCGTCGCGCTGTCGTTCAGCACGGTGTTGCAGAAGTTGTTTCCGCTGTTGTTGCCGCCGTCCATCAGGTCGATGATCACCACGCTGGTGCCGGCGGGGCTGGTGAGGGTGACCTGCAGATCGCCCACATACGAGTGGTTCAGGCCCACGGTGGTCGACGTTGCGCTCGTGGTGCAGGTGGTGCCGTTGAACCGGAAGTCCACGTCAGCGACGTTGCCGGTGCCCGCAAGGCCCGTGACGTTCACGGTCGTGGTGGACCCGACGCTGCTGTTATCCGGGATCGCCGAGGCCGGGCCGCTGTAGGTGAAGGTCTGCGCCGCGCCGCTGCCGCCGGGCGTGCCGGTGGCGATGGTCACGGGGATGCTCACCGAGCCGCCGTCGTATGAAACATCGAGCGTGCAGTTGATCGCCGAGCCGCACGGATGCGTCCCCGCGAGCGAGAAGACAAGCTGCGTCGAGTTGCCCGTGCTCTGCCCCGTGTTCAAGTCGGCAAAGCCCGTGAAGCCCTGGATCACGTCCACGCCCGGCTGGTTGCTGCTCAGCACGGCGCTGATGTTCTGCGCCGGCAGCGCACCATCGTTGCGCAGGTTGACCGTCAGACGCAGGCGCGTCTCACCCGGATCAACCCGCCCGTTGCCGTTGTTGGTGCCCCAGTTCGCCGGGTCGGTAGCGCTCGAGCTCGCCAGCGCGAGCTTCACCGCCGGGGCGTTGATCACAAAGTCCGTGTCCGACAGGTCGCTGCCCGTGTTGCCCTGCGCGTCACGCGCCACCACGCGGATCCGACCCTGCGTGGTCGCCACGGCCGGGACTGTCCAGTTGAAGCTGCCCGTATCCGGGATCGCCGAAGCGACGGTGGTCCACTGCGAGCCGCCGTCGCTGGAGAACTGCACATCGACGTTCGAGACGCTCTCGTCGTCGTCGCTGATCCAGTTGATCGTCACGCTCTGCGCGGGGTCATAGGTCGCCCCGCCGTTGGGCGTGCGGACGTAGACGCCCGGGTTCACGCCGTTCTTGTTTACGGGCACGTGCATGACGATGCAGTGCATGACGCCCGCGAGCTGCACGATGCTCTGGCAGTCAACGCCTACAACCGTGTACGCCGGGCCCGCGAGGTTCTGGATCGTCGCCAGCGCCGCGGCGTTGATCTGGGCCGAGGTCTGCCCGCCGGTCGCCACCGTCGCGCTGTTGAACTGCGGCACCATGATCAGGTTGTTGCAGATCACCATGTTCGCGTACGTGTAGTGCGTGTTGTTCGCCCCGGCGGTAAAGGCCGGCGTGCGGGCGACCGTCCACCCGCGCGAGATGAAGTCCGCCGCGGTGTTGTCGCAGATGACGTCCTGCGCCGAGCCGCTGTTGTTGGGCCAGTCGCTGATGAGCACCTTCTTGTCGCCGATGATCTGCATCCACATGTCGATGTGCTGCGTCGCGTCGACGGTGGTGGAGAAGGGCGTCCACATCTTGGTCGTCGGGCCCCAGTGCTGCTGCCAGAGGCTGATGATCTGCGCCTCGGTGAGCGTTGGGTTCTCGTTGACGATCAGCCGCGTGGCCTGCCCTTCGCCGATGCTGTTGAGGTGGTAGTTGCCACCGCCATGGATCAGCGGGAGCGTGTAGAGCTTGTGCTTCTTGAAGGCCGCAAACCCGATGGGCAGGGTGTTGTCGTTCGTGCGGGCGGTGACGTTGTAGGTGTGGTCGCTGATGACGCGGACGTCGCCCTCGTACGAATAGCGCGGGCCGTAGTCACGGGCCCAGATGCTGTCCGTCGTCCGCACCAGCGGCACCACGCGCGACATGTTCGCTCCCGCGGCGGAGATCGCGTTCAAACCCGTGGTCTGCTCGCTGGCGGTATCAAAGTAGATGAAGACCTTCGCGTTGCCCGTGGTGGTGATGTGGCGGATCATCGTCGCCTTCAGCGTGTCGAGGGTCGTGTCCTCCCACGCCATGATGATCCCCTCCATCGGCGCGTACTCGCCCGGGCAGACCAGCGTGCCCTGCGGCACATCGCCCACATCGAACTGCAAACCCGTCACCGGGTTCTCACGCATCCACGCCTTCTCCGCCTCGCTGGCGTTCCGCGTCAGCGACGCGCCTTCCGGATACTCGGGCTTCGGGGCCTGCCCCATCGCACCGCCCGTCAGCACCCCCGCCGCCATCAACCCAGCCGCCAGGCTCAACGACCGGCCCGTGCGAACAGCAACCCCGCCACGCGTTCGATTCTCGATGCTCATCAGAAGAGACCTCCAGAGGCTTCGACCGCTCGCGGACACGCATGATCCGTCGGCACGATCGAAGAACCGATTGTTCAAGATACCCCCGCACCGACGCGGTGCGAACGAATCCGCCGGATGGACCAGAGATTGCGCGCAAAGCAGGCCAGAAACCGCCCGCCGGCGCGCCGTTGCGTCCCTCGGCCCAGCCCCTACGCAGCCCTACCCCGCACGGTTGCCTGATAACGGCGTTTTACCGCAGCGTGAACAGCTTCTTCACCGCGTGGATCGTCACCGCCCGGCCCATCGCGCCGATGGATTCGGTCAGGGGAATCCGCTTGGGGCAGACCTTGACACAGTTCTGCGCGTTGCCGCAGTCGTCCACGCCGCCGGGCCCGGCGAGGGCTTCGAGGCGTTCCTTTTCGAGCTGTTTGCCCGTGCCGTGCATGTTGAAGAGGCGGGCCTGGCTGATGGCGTGCGCGCCGAGGAAGGCGGAATCCCACGTTTCGGGGTTTTCCTGTTTGGTGAACTGGGGGCACGCCTCAAGGCAGCAGCCGCACGACATACAGGTGGAGAGGACGTAGCGGGTTTCCTGGGTCTCGGGGGATTCCTTGGGCCCGGCGCCGAGGTCGTACGTGCCGTCAACGGGTACCCAGGCCTTGACGCGCTTGAGATTATGAAAGACCCGCGAGCGGTCGACAACGAGGTCGCGGATGACCGGGAACTTGCTCATCGGCTCCAAGGTCACCACGTCGCCCTCGTTCGGGGCGATCGTGTCCATGAGGGCGGAGCAGGACTGGCGGACCTTGCCGTTGACGACCATCGTGCAGGCGCCGCAGACTTCTTCAAGGCAACCCGAATCCCACGCGACGGGGATGGTGTTCTTGCCTTCGACGGTCACGGGCTTGGCGGCGATGCGTTGCAGGGCGGCGATGACGTTGGTGCCGTCGCCCGCGGAGACTTGCAGGGTGAACTCTTCCCAGCGCTCGGGTTTACCGGGGCCCTCGCAGCGTTTGACGCGGATGCGGATGGTGCGGGTCCCGGGCTTGGGTGCGACGCTGGGGGCGGTTGGGGTGGTGCTGGACATAGCCGGCTTCTCGATTTGAAAAGAGCACACGGTGAGGTGGGTGTGTTCGGTTCAGGATTGATCGCGATCCGAGGGACTTTGGAGGCAGGTTCGAGCGTTCAGACGTCGAAAAGAAGAGCACTCAGACGCCGCTGCCGACGGTGGTGGGGACGGGTCGCGAGGGGACGCCCGTGCTGCCCGGGGTGGGCGGCGTGGGGGCGGGCTTGCTGTCGTCCTTCTTGCCGTAGGTCCGCGCGGTGGGCTCGACGAGCGAGGCGTCGATGGGGATGAACTCAACGTGGGCGGAGCCGTCGCTCTCGCGCCGCGCGAGGGTCGTCTTCATGAACTCCGCGTCGTTGCGGTCCTTGTAGTCGGGGCGGTAGTGGGCCCCGCGGCTTTCCTTCCGCTCCAGCGCCCCACGCGCCACGGCGTCGGAAAGATCGAGCATGTCGCCCAGCGCCCGTGCGTATGAGAGGGACTGGTTCGTCCACCCGCCCGCATCCGCGAGGGTCAGGCGGTTGTACCGCGCACGCAGGTCGCCCAGACGCTGGAGGCACTGCTCCAGCCGCGGGCCGGTGCGGACGACGGTGCAGGCCTCGGTCATCTCCACGCCCAGCTCGCGACCGATGACGTACGGGTTGGTCGCTTCGTCCGCGGCCTTGCCCAAGTCCACCGCGCTGATGAGCTTCTTCATTCGGGCGGTTTCACGCTCGACCGCGCCGTCGTAGGCACCCTGGGGCAGGTCCTTGCTGGGGGCCTTGGAAGGCGCACCGTCGCGGACGTAGTTGGCAACGCCCACGCCGCAGAAGAGCCCGTCGAAGATGCAGGAGAGCAGGGCGTTGGCGCCCAGACGGTTGGCGCCGTGATAGGCGAAGTTCACTTCACCAAAGGCGTAGAGCCCGTCGATGTTGGTCATGGCGTTGGCGGGGTCGCCGTAGGCCATGCCCTGCCCGACCTCGGCGTTGATCGGCGCGCGCTTGCCGCTGACGTGCTTGGGGAGCGGCTTGGGCGGGTTGTACGTGCCCTTGACGAACTTGGTCCACAGCCCGCCCATGGAATAGTGCACCGCGGGGAAGATGCGCATCGGCGTGGTGTACGGGTCTTCGCCCACGAACTTCTCGTAAATCTCAAGGATGCCTTCGAGCTTGCGCTGGAGATAGTCCTTATCGCGGTGGGTCAGGTCGAGGTAGACCTGGTTCTGGTTGCCCACGCCCATGCCCTGGTTGACGCAGATGTCGAAGATCTCGCGGGTGGCGATGTCGCGGGGGACGATGTTGCCGTACTTGGGGTACTTCTCTTCGAGGAAGTAGTAGCGTTCGTTGTCGGGGATGGACTTGGGGTCCTGCCCGCTGCGGGGGTGCGGGCCCCAGGTGCCGTCGGCGCGTTTGATCGCGGGGACCCAGACGCGCCCGCCCTCGCCGCGGGCGGATTCGCTCATCAGGCGGAGCTTGTCGGCGCCGGGGATGGCGGTTGGGTGGACCTGGATCATCTCGGCGTTGGCGTAGTACGCGCCCTCGCGGTAACACCGGGCGGCGGCGGCGCCGTTGCACATCACGCTGTTGGTGCTCTTGCCGTAGATCAGCCCGCAGCCGCCGGTGGCCATGACGACCGCTTCAGCGCGGAAGGCGCGGATCTGCATGGTGCGGATGTCCTGCGCGACGATGCCGACGCAGCGTCCGTCGTGGATGATCGGCGAGAGGAACTCCCAATGCTCGTACTTCGTCACGTCGCCCGCGGCTTCGTGACGGCGGACCTGCTCGTCCATGGCGTAGAGGAGTTGCTGACCGGTGGTCGCGCCGGCGAAGTGGGTGCGCTTGAAGAGCGAACCGCCGAAGAGGCGCAGGTCGCGGTACCCCTCGCTGGTGCGGTTGAAGGGGACGCCCATGCGGTCGAGCAGGTCGATGATCTTCGGGGCCCAGTTGGCCATCTCCAGCACGGGGTGCTGATCGGCGAGGAAGTCGCCGCCGTAGATGGTTTCGTCGAAGTGCTCGTACTCGGAGTAGCCCTGTTGGCGAGCGACCTCGTTGCAGGCGTTGATGCCGCCCTGAGCACAAACGCTGTGCGAGCGTTTGACGGGGACGACGCTGAAGAGATCGACCTTCAGGCCGCTCTCAACGAGACGGACGGTGCCCGCGAGACCCGCAAGACCGCCGCCGACGACGATGACCCGCTTCTGTGCGCCCGTGACTGCCATGGTTGACCTTCCTTGCTCGCTCGATCGAACGCTGCCTGGTCGTCCGCCGCGGTGGGTGGCTTTGGACGAGAACATACACCCCGGACCCGTACACCCTTCCCCGGCTCACCCTCCCCACTTCCAACCGCCGTCACCCCGCCTCTTCAACCGTTCTTTCCTACGGCCTGACCCTGCGTGCTGATCGGGTTGAAGCGACCTGATGCCCTTGTCACAACCCGGGTTCTTCATTGACAACGGTTATTGGCCTTGAACAGGAACCGACTCGCGCACGGCGCTGGTCGAGGGATTCATCGAAGGCCCGGTTGCGGGTTTGCCGAGCTTTTCGACGGCCGCGGGCCCGCCGTATTTCTCGTGATACTTCTTCTCAAAGTCTCGCGCCTGTGCGGGCGAAAGGGTGGCGAAGCCGACCACCGCCGACCATGCCGCGAGCATGAGCCCCGCGCCCAGACCGGCGCAGACGTAGCCCCAGCGTTTCTGGGCGGATTGCGAGATCGTCAGCCCCCACGTGATGGCGGCGGTCCAAAGCCCGTTGGCGAAGTGGAAGACCAGCAGTGAGACGCAGATGAGGTAGAAGAGCGAGACGGCGACACCGGCGGCGGTGAAATCCTCTCCGCCGCGGAGTGCGAGGGCCAAGGTGCTGGCGGCGAACTCGTGCGACCAGGTGGCACCGCCCGGGACGAGGAAGGTCCAACCCCAGCGGAGGGTGCCGATGTGGTAGATGATGAAGAGGATGCCGATGTAGCCGCTGATGCGTTGGAGGGTGTAACGCCAGTTGCTCTGATAGGCGTATGAAGTGACGTTGGTGCGTCCGGTGCGGGCGTAGTAGAACCCGAGGATGGAGTGGTAGGCCAGGGCGGTCCAGAGGATGATCTCGATCAGCAGCAGGTGGGGGACCTGCTCGTTGATCCACTGGACTTCCTTCTGGAAGTACGTCACGCCACCCTGGACCATGGTCATGTCATGCCCGGCTTGGCGCATGCCGACCTTCCCCCAGAGGATGGAGGAGTTGGTGACCAGGTGGGCGATGAGGAAGACCCCGATGGGAACGATGCCGGTGAGGGAGTGCAGCCGGCGCAGCAGAAGGTGGTTTTTCTCGAAGAAGGACTGAGGTTTGGTCGTCTCGGCGCTGCTCATTGCTGGGTTGATCCTTCAGGAGACCGCCCCCGCCTATTCCGCCATGCCCACTTGGTGGAGAGTGGGGCTGATGGCCTGCTGGCCTGAGCGTACGCAGGCCGAACGGGGTTGGGAAATTACGGGGTGAACTTGAGGTTCATTCCGGGCTGGCTGCTGACGGGGTTGACGATCCCCGCGCCGGGTGCGCCGCCCGCGGGGCCCATGCCCATCGCGCCCGCGCCGCCGCGGCCGATCTTGCCTTCCTTGACCGCCTGCGCAACCGCCTGGGCGATCTCGACGAAGCGACCTTGCAGCTCGGCGAGGATCTCCTGCACGTCCTTCGCTTCCTGCTCGGTGAGGTTGCCCTTGGTCTTCTCCGCCAGCACGTGCAACAGGTCGATGTGGAACCGCGCGTACTCCAGCGAGACGATCGCCCGGCCGGTCTGCGGATCGGGGAACGCGCCCATGTACATCAACGCCTGCGAGACCATCGTGCTGAGCAGGGTCTGGAAGTCGGCCTCGGGGAGTTGCTCGCGACCGCCCGCGGGGCCGCCCTTGCTGGCCTTCTGCTGCTCGGCGGCGGCGAGGCGCTCACGCTCCGCGGCGGCCTGGTTCTTCCAGTCGGCATCCACCGAGATCCCGGCGTTGCTGGGGGCGGGGGCCTGAGGCTTGGAGGCGGCAGGTGTGGGTTCGTCTTTCTTTTTCCAGTCGTCGCCGAGGATGAGCTTGGAGGCGCCGGGGTTGTTGGGCTGGTTGGGATCGGGCATGGTGCGATTGTCCTTTCGTCGCGAGAAGCGTTAGCATAGAGCGCCGCCGGGCCCCCCACCGGGGCCGCCCGAAGGCGTTGGTGTGGGTCGTGGGCAGTTTGTGCTCGACCGATGCACCGCACGCCGCGACGGGCGGAGGGTTTTCTCGCAAGGATCGCACATGAAGACCGTTCGAACCGACGCCGGGCACGCTTCGACCTTGACCTGCGCCTCGGCGTTGCTGCTGATGACCCTCGCGGGGTTGTCGTTGAGCCTGGGCGGGTGCGCCAACGGCGATGATGTGCAGGGCACCGAGCTCTCCACCGACCCCGCGCCGCGCAGCACCGCCCTCTCCGCGGCACAGTTCGCAGCAACCGACGCCCCCGCGGCGACAAGTGCCGACGCTTCCAAGCCGACGCAAACGAATGCCGCGACAAAGGTCGATCAGGGTGGGCGAATGCCCCGTTCCGCGGCGGACCCGGAGGTCGCGGTGCTGCCCGGTGTTGGGAATGTGCAGCCCTTGAAGCCCGCGCCGGCGCAGCCGAGCGCTCTAGCGAACGCGCCGGGTCGTCCGCGTCTGAACACCGCGATGGCCTCGTCGATTGGGCAGGACCAACCCGGCGCGGGCAACGTGGTTGCAACACCGGGCGCGCCGCAGGGCGTGATCCAGAACGGTGCGCAGCCGACTTCCGCACCTGTGACCGTCGACGCGCTCGTCGGGCAGATCAACGGCAAACCCGTCTACGCCTCGGCCGTGCTGGGCGAGCTTGACGCGCGGTTGCTGGCCAGCGCTGAGAAGAACAAGGAGTCGCCCAACGCCTGGAACCGCGACGCCACGGCGGGCATCTTCTCCAGCCTGAAGAACCAGGTTGATCAGGAGTTGCTGTTGCAGGAAGCACGAAGCGTCCTGAGCCCTGAAGAGCGGAAGGGCCTCTTCGCGTTTCTCGCGAACGTGCGCGAGAACCTCATCCGCGAGCAGGGCGGCTCTGAACAGGAAGCCAACCAGCGTCTGCTGAACACCGAGGAACTCACGCTCGATCTGAAGGCCCAGAACGAACGCGACGCCGCCCTCATCCGCATGGTCTATCAGCGGTTCATCATCCCGCGCGTCAACGTCTCTTGGCGCGACGTGCAGGTCGAGTACGAACGCAACAGCGAGAAGTACAACCCCGGCGGCACCGTGGTGCTCCGCATGATCTGGGTGCCGAAGAAGGACCCCGCGGTCGTTCAAGCCGCCAAGGACGCCCTCGCGGCGCGGAGCTTTGAAGACGTCGCGGGCGATGCGAAGATCAACGACTTCAGCGCCAGCAGCAAGGGCATCATCGAGAGCCGCTTCAAGGGCACCGACCCGATGGGCGCGCCGCTGCTGGCCTTTGATGAACTGGACGCCGCGGTGAAGAAACTTTCCGTCGGGCAGGTCGGCGGCCCGGTGGAGTTCCGCTCAGGCCGGGCGGATTACCTGGGCTGGGTGAAGCTCGAAGCGATCAACCGTGAGAAGGCCGTGACACTCGCCGATGCGCAGCTCGACATCTACCGCTCGCTTCGGCAGCGTCGCTTGCAGGCGGAGGCTGAGCGGTTCTTCCAGCGCATCCGCGAGAAGGGCGCCCGCACCGACGAGATCGAGATGACCTCGCGCCTGCTGGGCGTTGCGCAGCAGCGGTACCTGGGACGGACGGAGGTCACGCCCGCGCCGTCGCCGGATTCGAAGGATTCGCCCGCGCCGACCTCGGGCGCTTCCAACCCCGCACCCGCGAAGCCGTAACGCACGTTTGCGCGCCGGAGTTCTTCCGTGCTCACCACCGGTCCAGCCCGCCGATTGTTCGAACGCGTGAAGCGTCGGCTCGAACGGCTGGGCATCCGCACGCGTCGCCTGAACGCCACCGAGAAGCTCGGTCGGCACGGCGAGCGTGCCGCGTGCGTGCACCTCCGCCGCGCCGGGTACCTCATTCTGGGACGCAATCTCCGCGTGCCGATGGGCGAGGCGGACATCCTCGCCGCCGCACCGGACCGTCGCACGGTGGTGCTGGTGGAGGTCAAATCACGCGTGGTTGCTGCAAACCGTTCGGAACTGCAGCGTGAAACCGAGGCGGCCGTCAACAGCGACAAGCGTCAAACCCTCCGCGCGATCCTCCGCCACCTCATCAAGCACAACCGCTGGTACCGCCTCCCGCGGCGCATCGATGTCATCGCCATCGACTACTCGCCTTCGCACGAGGTGCTGGAGCTTCGCCATCACGAAGCGTGCGTCGCAACCTAAGCGGTCAAACAACCCGACGCGTCGCATCCGCTCGTTGGCCCCTCACGCCCGCGACGACAACGCCGCCCTGAACTCCCCTTCCAGCTTGCTCTCCGCCTGCCGCGTCGAATCCATCTTCGTCGGCAGGATCACGCTGAACATCGAGCCCAGGCCCACCTCGCTCTGCACGATCATCTCGCCCTGCAGCAGGTGCGTCAGCTCCTTGCAGATCGCAAGGCCCAGCCCCGTGCCCGCGTGCCGACGCGTGTAGCCCGTGTCGAGCTGCGTGAACTTGTCGAAGATCTTGCTGAGGTCTTCCTTCTTGATCCCGGGCCCGTTGTCCAGCACGCTGATCCGCACGCGCTCGAAGCTCTCCGGCCCCTCGGCGCTCCGCGGCACCAACCGCTCCGCCCTCAGCGTCACCTGCGCCTGCTTCACCGGCGCGGGCTCCTCACCCATGCTCACGCGGGCCGCCTCCGCCTCGCGCTGCGCTTCGGTGGCGTCCGCGGTGAACTTGATCGCGTTGCTCATCAGATTGAAAACCACCTGCTGCAACTTCCGCGGGTCCGTCTCGATCTTGGGAAGGTCCTCGCCCACTTCCAGCTTGAGTTCAACCCCCCGGCTGTCGGCCATCGGCTTCATCAACGCCGCAAGATTCTCGCACCGCTCGCGCACGTCCACCGCCTTGATCACCAGATCCATCTTCCCCGCTTCGACCTTCGCCATCTCCAGCAGCCCGTTGATCAGCTCCAGCAGCGACCGCCCCGCGGTGAGAATGTTGTCTACGTACCGCTTGCGCTTCGCCAGGCGTGAGAGATCCTCCGGGCTGATGGTCCCCCCACTGCTCTGGGCGGCTGCGAGCGTCTGCTGCTCTCGCGTCGCCGCCTCGTCGAGCAACTCTGCGAAGCCCAGAATCGAGTTGAGCGGCGTGCGCAGCTCGTGCGTCACGTTCGCCAAAAACTCGCCCTTCAGCTTCGCCGCCTCAAAGAGCGCCGAGTTGCGCTCCGTCAGTTCGCCCAGCTTTTCATCCAGCGAGGTGTTGATCGCGCGTAACTGGCTCTGTTGCGCCTGAAGGGCCGTGAGCATCTCGTTGAACGCCTCGGCCAGATCCTCAAACTCGTCGCGCGTCTGGATCTGCGAGCGGATCGCCAGATTGCCCCCCTGCACCGCCTCGGCCGTCTCTTTGAGCTCACGCACCGGCGAAAGGATGATCCGGTTCGTCACCAGATAAAACACCAGCACCGCCAGCCCCAACGCCACACACCCCGCGGCGAACAACTGCAGCGTGTTCAGCAGCATCGAACTCGCCGCACGCGGGCTTGATCGCTCCAGCACGATCAAACCCTCCAACTTTCCCTCCGCGTCGCGCACGGCCTTCGTATACCGATACTCCCGCACCGTGAACAACCACGCCGCCTCGACATGCTCGCCCTGCTTCGGATCAGCCGTCAGCGCCCGCCACGCCCGCCGCAGATACGGCGCCAGCGCCGCGTTCGACGATCCGCTCGTGGTCGGTCCCGCGGCACCGACGGCAGCGTTCGACTCATTCGCACCATTCCCGTTCGCACCACGCCCGCCCCCTGCCCCACCCGCCCCACCCACAGGCGTATCGGTCTTTGGTTCATCTCGAACTGGCTGCTCAACCCGCGCCGGCTGCGCGATGAGCGACTCCACCTCACCCGCCGTCAGCACGCTCAGCGTCGCCTGAGAAAGGAACAACCGCCGACCCGCTTGCAGCGTGACCACCTGCCCCGCGTTCGCGTTGGTGGCCTCGGCCGGCTTGTCCGCCGTCTCACCCGCCCGCGAGCGATCCCCCGGCACCGACCGCGTGGCCGCCCGCTCCCACGTCGAAACCATCTGCCGCGAAACTTCGATCTCCGACTCGTCGACCATCGCGTTCATGCGGAACCACGGCACCGCCAGCGCCGCGGCGATGATGAGCACCACCGCCGCCCCGAAGAGCAGCAAACACTTGGTGGCGAGTGAGAGGCGGCCGAGCATGTGCAGAGTGTAACGGGGCGGAGCCAGCCGCAGCGAACGGGCGATTCAGTGAACCATCACCGCGGCGGCTCACTCGTGTGCTCCTGCGGCAGAAGGGCCGAGGACTTCCCCCACTTCTCGACATTCAAGACGAAGCTCCGATCACCGTTGGATGTCGGCTTCTCCGAGACGGTGCATTCGACCCAAACCGCTTCATCGAAGGGCCACCCCTCGGCTTTCGAGTGATCTGAAATGACCACGTCAACCCGACGGTCTCGGTATTGCAACGAACGCTGTTCGACGTTCATCGAGTAGGCCATGCCGTACACCTTCACCCGCTTGCCCACCATGTCCTCCAGCCGACTCAGTCCAAACCGCGTGGGTTCCAACGCGTATTCGCCGTCCTTGCCACCGCGTTGAACAACGCCAACCGCGTTGACACGCTTCTTCAGCTCCCAGTCCTTCCATGCCGGCGTATTGGTGAGCGCGAGGCTCCAACCCTCACCGACGATCACCGCTCGTTCACCGCGATTCTCCGCTCGGCCTTCGATGAATGCGTTTCGCCCAACGCGGGCACCCGGGTCTGACTGATAGTTGATCAGCTCAGATCGGCACACTTTGTACTCGCAGCGAAATCTGAACATCGCCGCCTCGGCAACGACGCGTCTTGGTTCACATTCCGCGGCTTCAGGACGCCCGTGAAACCCGCCCGTTTCATACCCGGTGAAGCGGTACGTTTCCCCTTCAAAGAACGAGTCTCGATACTCCCCGCGGATCCGACCGGTCTCTTTCGATTCGACCAGTTCAAGCTCAGGCCAAAGGTCAGAGATCGGCATTTCGATCAACTCGTCGATCGGCCGACCATCCACCTCCAAAACCACCGCCAACATGTTCTCTCCTTTGTACCGCTTGCTCGATATCCCCGCGACGATTGAACTCATCTCCCCGAACGGCTTGCCAGTCTTGCCGAGCAACTGATACTCCTTCCCCAGATTCTCAATCCGCTCAACCCGCATGGGGTGGACCAGGCGATCCGGGACTTCGATGACACCGACACCCTGTGCCGGTGCCCGCCCAGCAGTGGTCGCAATGACCGTCCCCCCGATCAAGCCCAGTACCCCGATCACCACACCCACCGACTTCACTATCGCGTTCATGTGTTTCTCCTGCTCAATCACCCGCCCAGCCGCGAATCCACGCGACCTGCTCCATACCCTTCCCTATGCCCCTGCCAGTCTATCTCGAAACCTTCGGCTGCCAGATGAACGAGCTCGATTCCGAGCTTGTCACCTCCCAGCTCCGCACCCTCGGCTACCGCTTCACACCCGATGCCGACGCCGCTCAGGTTGTGCTCTTCAACACCTGCTCTGTCCGCGAGCTGGCCGAACAGAAGGTCTGGTCGCGTTTGGGTGAGCTGGCCATCCGCAAGGTCCGCCAGCCCGCGCTCGTCGTGGGCGTGCTGGGGTGCATGGCCGAGCGCGAGGGTGAGGCGCTGCTGAAGCGCATGCCGGTGGTGGACATCCTCGTGGGCCCGGGCGAGCTGGACAAACTGCCGGGCCTGCTCGACAACGCCGTACGCACGCGCCTGAGCTTGGCGCACGACGCACCGGTGGTCCCCGCGGAGCTTGAGCAGATCCCCACCGCGCTGAAAAAGTCCCTTGTTTCAGCCGGTCAATCCGCACTTCAGGGCAACACCACGCGCCGGTCTTCGACCCTCGCCGCCGCGGCCGACTCACTCGAGATGCTCGACCTCTCCCGCGCCACCGCGCCCGAGGATCACCACGGCTCCGCCTACGTCCGCATCACCCGCGGGTGCAACAAGTTCTGCACCTACTGCGTCGTGCCCTATACCCGCGGGGCCGAGGTCCACCGCCCGCCCGAGCACATCCTCGACGAGTGCAAACGCCTCGCCGACGCGGGGGTCATCGAGATCACCCTGCTGGGTCAGACCGTCAACCACTACCGCTTCGAGCACGCCTCCGCCGTCAGCATCAACGGCATCGTCCAGCCTCAAAAAGGCCGCATCTACAAGGCGAACGAAGAACTCGCCGACGCCTACGCGGGCGAACGCGTGACGACCTTCGCCGACCTGCTCAAACGCATCCACGACGAAGTCCCCGCGATCAAGCGACTCCGCTTCGTCACCAGCTACCCGCGCTCCTTCGGCAACGACGTGCTCCAGGTCATCCGCGAATCGCCCCGCATCTGCCGCTATTTGCACGTCCCGGCCCAATCCGGCTCAAACCGCATGCTTCAGGCCATGAACCGCGGGTACACCGTCGAGCAGTACCTCGAGTTCCTCGACCGCGCACGCCAGTTCCTGCATCAGCCCGAGATCAACCGCCCGCTCACCCTCGCCGGCGACATCATCGTCGGCTTCCCGGGCGAAACCGAGGAAGACCACGAGGCCACAAAAACCTTGCTGCGCAAGGCCCGCTACAAGAACTGCTTCATCTTCAAATACTCCCCCCGCCCCGGGACCACCGCCTACGACAAACTCGCCGACGATGTGCCCGACGAGGTCAAACGCCGCCGAAACAACGAGCTTCTGGCCCTGCAACAGCAGATTTCCGATGAAGTGGGCAAAGAAATTATCGGACGCACGCTGCAGGTCTTCGTCCAGGGGATCTCGAAACGTCAAGCCAAGGTGAAATCGCGCGCGGCCGGATCAGGGAAAGTTGCTCTCACCATCGGCGGTCGGTCTGCAGAGATGGCTGGGGACCACGCACCTGAACAGGGGGGTGCGTGTTCCGTGAACGGTTCGCACATCACCACCGAGATCGCGGGGGATGAAAATGGGCGAAATCAACCTGAAATCGCCCAGTTCGAAGCCCGAACCGACGGCGACCTGATCGTCCACTTCGATGCACCGGCGGCCGAATCCGATCATTTGGTTGGATCGATTATTGATATATCAATCCAATCCGTGAATGGATTGTCGCTCACGGGTCGACGGGCTTGAATGATCCCGCCCAATCTTTCGAAAGATTGATTCCACACTGAAATGGCTGGTTTTTGTCGGTTCTTCGCGTGCCGACGACGAAACCCATCTTTCAGGGGGTCACACGCGCTGTGGTTTGCCCATCTCCACATTTTTCCTGAGGCAATCCGCTTGCACGGTCGCAGGACGTTGGTATACTGTGAGTACGAAGTTGGGGCCGTCGGCCAGAGATGGTCAGCGTCTGCAACTTTCGCCCACAGTTTGCACAACCATTGTTCCGGGTACCCCCGGACGGAGAAGGAGAGAGAGATGCACAAGATTTCTGTTATTGCTGTTGCCGCTGTCGCGGGCCTGTCGGCCGTTGCGAGCGCGGACCTCACGTTCCAGTTTGCTGACCCGGTCAACGGCCGTCAGCTGACGAACACCCAGAACAACATCGCGGGCCCCGGCACTGGCCAGATCACCTACGACCAGAACGCCCAGATCAACTTCCTCGTTGACGGCAGCACCGAGCCCGCGCCCTTCGCGGCCAACTTCGGTAACTCCCGCATGGAGATGGACCTGGTCATCGGCACCGCCGTCGCGGTCGCCCCGGGCCTCTTCTCGGCCCCCGTCAGCGGCTTCTTCCGCATCTGGGACTTCACCACGGGTCAGACGATCCTCCGCGGCGACGCAACGGGTGGTTCGTTCATCCGCTTCGGTGGCACCAGCTCGATCCTCTTCTCGGATATCACCGGCTTCCAGTACACCTTCGGCGCCCCGCTGCAGGCTCTGCTGAACCCCGGGCGTGGTCCGATCAACCCCCAGGAAGGGACCTTCACGATCACCGACGTGGTCACGAACCCCGCGGGTGGCGGTCTCATCGGTCCGGGTGGCGTCGTCCGCAGCTTCTCCGCGAACAGCTCGTTCTCGGGGAACTCGGCCGTGCCGACCCCCGGTGCCCTCGCCCTCATGGGCCTCGGCGGGCTGGTTGTCGGTCGCCGTCGCCGCTAATCCGCGGCCTTGACGGTCTGATCGGAAGGGGAGGGGTTCTCTCCTTCGAAGGGTAAGTACCCTGAGATATTGCACTTCTCGCAGCAGAGTCACCAACGTGGCTCTGCTGTCTTTTTTGCTTTCGGGGTTGTTTGCGTGTCGGAAGATCCGTGCATATCGGAAAAACACCTGAGTCAAGGGGGACAAACGGGGTATGGTGGAACGGAGTAGTCGAGGAGAAGGGGAACTGGACGGGTTTCGCTCGGCTGCGGTGGCAAGTTGGGGGAAGAACGATGATGTGGTTTGCGTGAATCGGGAGGAGTTTGCGAAAAAAATCAAGCGTACGGGTTGCACGTGTGGTGATGCGCCGTACACTCTGCTCAACGCGGTTTGTGCCGGACTCTCTCACCCCGGCACCAATTGCGGAGAGGAACGAAGGCCCATCCTTCGAAAAAAGGGAGTGTCGTGATGTCTTTGCGCAATGTGGCTCTTTTGACTGTTGTCGGTTTGGCGGCTTCGGCTGCTCAGGCTGACCTGGCGTTCTCGTTTGCCGACCCGGTCGGTGGCCGCCAGCTTACCAACACCCAGAACGGCATCGGTGGTCCGGGCACGGGCCAGCTGACCTACGACCAGAACGCGGTCCTGTCGTTCCTGGTTGACGGCTCGACCGAGCCGACCCCGTTCAACTTCACCTTTGCGAACGCTCGCATGGAGATGAGCCTGATCATCGGCACGGCCACCACGGTCGGCCAGCTCAGCCAGGCGGCTGTGCTGCAGGGCTCGTTCTTCCGCATCTACGATGCGACCTCGGGCAACACCATCCTGCGTGGTGATGCGACCGGCGGTGCGTTCATCCGCTTCGGTGGCACGAACTCGGTCCTCCTCTCGGACGTGACCGGCTTCGCGTACACCTTCGGCAGCGCCCTGCAGGCCCTGCTCGATCCGGGTCGCGCTCCGGCCAACCCGCAGGAAGCGACCTTCACGGTCACGGACATCCTCACCGCTCGCCAGCAGGGCGGCGGCCAGGCCCCCCTCATCGGGCCCGGTGGTGTCATCAGCAGCTTCGCCGCGAACACCTCGTTCTCGGGTAACGTTGCCGTCGTCCCGACCCCGGGTGCGATGGCTCTGGTCGGCCTCGGCGGCCTCGTGGCTGCCCGCCGCCGCCGCGCCTAATCGATCCTCACGGATCGGTCTGGTCGGCTCGGTTTGAATATGTGTGCTGAACAAGCACGGTAATCAAGCCGCAGATGGAGTGATCACGCGACGTACGACACTCAGGCGGGTCCGCTCTTTGGGCGGACCCGCTTCTGCTTTTGGGGGGAAGAAAGGGCCGAGGTTTGAGGGCCGAGGGCCGGGGGGGATCGGATTCAACGCGGAGAGCGCGGAGGACGCAGAGGAAGACGGAGAAGAGGACAGGGGAGTGATGAGTGCTGAGTGAAGAGAGAAGAAGGGATCGGGGGATCGAGGGATCTGGGGAACAGGGGAGCTTGGCGAGTGTGTTTGGTGGTTGGTGCTTGGCATCACGCGGAGCGAGATGCGGCTTTGTGCGCCACGCGGAGCGTGGCGGTGTCGCCGGGATTACTCGCCGCTGAGGCGTTCGCGGGCTTTGCGTTTGGCGGCTTGCAGTGGCGATTCGCCTTCGATCGGGGCTGGGGGGGCTTTGGGCGCGGCGGGGGGCTTGATTTCGGGCTTTGAGGTCGTTTGAGAGGGCGGGGTGTTTGGGGTGGTTGATGGTGCTGAGGTGTTCGTGTTGCTTTGACGGGCGTTGCCCATGACCGGGGCGACGAAGCCGGGCGGGGCGGCTTCGGCGGTGGTTGAACCGGCGGATTGCTGGCGGGCTTGGCGCTCGGCCCGGCGGCGGGCGCGGGCTTCGTCGATCACGCGCTGGGCATCGGCTTCGCCCAGGGCTTTGTCACTGGGATCGGCTGGTGTGAGGTCACGCTGGCGGAGCTTGCCGATGGTCTTGGCGGCTTGCTGCGAACGGTCGGAGGTGACCGCGGCGGCCTCACGCAGCAGCGAGGCGCCGAACTTTCGACTCACCAGACGGTCCCAGGCGATCCGGCGGGTGGCGATGTCGGCGATGAGCACGCCCACGGCCCAGAGGATGAGCACGGGCCAGAGGGGGAGGCGGGCCTGGGTGGGTTTTTGCCCGGCGCGGGAGTAGAGGTTGGCGGCTTCGGGGGTTGTGAGATCGAGGACGCGGCCGTTGGTCACGCGGGCGATCTGGTTGAGGACGGTTTCGTCGGAGCTCAGGGCGCGGTATTCCGGACCTGAGGGGACGACCAACCCCCCCACGATCGGCGGGAGGCGTTGTGATTTGTCCTGGGGTGAGATGGTGACGACGAAGTTGCCGGAGGAGGGCGGGGTGAATCGGCCTTCGTAGAGGCCCGGGCCGACTTGGGACATGGTGATGGGTGCGCGCTGCCCGTCGGGTGCGTAGGCGAAACCGGCGGCGAGGACGCCGTCGCGGGGCTTGCCCTCGGCGTCGGCGAGTTCGAGGGTGGCGACGACGGAGTCGCCCTCGCGGCGGAGGGCGAGCTCGCCCGATCGGGAGACGTCTGGTCGGGCGACGGAGCGGGTGAGCTGGGTCCAGAACTGGGTGTAGCCGGGCCAGGTGCGCCAGGGCTCGGCCCACTTGTGGGCGTCGGAGGTGAAGGCGGCGACCTGACCGAGGCCGGCCTGCCAGATGGCCAGGACGGGTTCGCCGGTTGGGGTGAGCATGGGGTAGGAGACGCCGGTGGGGAGGTTGTTCTCCATCGGCGGGCGGGGCTGGGTGAGGACGAGGCCGTTCAGAGGCGGGATGTTGGCGGGGAGGCCCAGGGTGCTGGGGGAGCCGGTGGTTTGGAGGACGGGGGTGAAGGGCTCCTCGCGAATCATGGGTTGGCGGACGACTTTGATAGCGCGGAGGAAGACGCGGGGGAGGGTGTTGGGATCGGTGACGCGGTAGTAGGCACCGCCGCCGATATCGGCGATGCGTTCGAGCATTTCGGTGTCGGCGCGGTCGCCGACGGCGATGGTGGTGAGGGTGATGTCGGCGGCCTTCATGGAGCGTGCGAGGGCGGGGAGGGCTTCCTTGCGTTGGCTCATGCCGTCGGAGAGGACGATGACGTGCTTGACCTGAGCGCGGGCGTCTCGGAGTTGAGCGAAGGCTTGGTCGAGGGCTGGTGGGAGGTTGGTGCCGCCGCCTGGGGAGAGGGCGAGGATGGCGCGGGCGGTGGACTCGGGGTCGGTGTTTTTCGAGAGTGGGACGACGGTGCGAGCGGAGGAGTTGAACTCGATGACGCCGATGAGGTCGTCTTTGAAGAGTGTGCGGACGGCGAGGGCGGCGCCTTCGTTGGCGACTTCTTGCTGTGTGCGGGCGCTGCCCATGACGGACCAGCCCATGGAGCCCGAGGTGTCCATGACGATGACCACCGCGGCGGGTGGGACGATCATCTGCTCGGGGAGGTCGAGCTTGACGGGGAGGATGGGCTCGATGGGTGTGGAGCGCCAGGCGCCGGCGCCGAAGGAATCGGGCCCGCCGATCATGATGAGCCCGCCGCCGAAGTCGGTGACGTAGCGCTGAAGGGATTCGAGGCGTTGTGGGCCGATGGCGTCGGCCTGGGCGTTTTGGAGGATGACGGCGTCGTAGGCCTGGAGTTTGAGAAGGTCTTGCGGGAAGCCTTCAGGTGTGACGACGTCGACGGAGAGGCCCTGTTGTTTGAGGGTGGCGTGGAGGAAGGCGGCGGCGGGGTCGGTGGTGCCGTCGACGATGAGGATGTCGCCTGTGCCCGGGGTGATGGTGAAGGCCTGGGCGCGGTTGTTCAGGGCGATGGTGTCGGCGGGTGCGGCGGCGGGGTTGGTTGATGCGTCGGGCTCGAAGAGGGCTTCGAGGCGGTGGACGCGGCCCATGTCGAGCGGTGCGGCGAGGACGACGGTGTTGAGGCCCGGGTTGAGGGTGACGCGCTGGCCGAGGGGTGTGCGAGGCGAGGTTGTGGAGAGGGCGGCGGTTGGGACTTCTTCGTTGTTGATCAGCAGGCGGAGGGTGCCGGTGGCTTGGGTGGTGGAGCGGATGTTGACGCGGAGCTCGACGATGGCGCCGGCGGCGGCGCGGGCGGGGGCGTCGAGGGATTCGACGATGATTTCGCGCTGGACGTTGTAGCGGATGGGGACGACGTCGATGGGGAGGGGGCGGGTGGTTGCGCCGGTGATGGAGCGTGCGACGGCGACGGCGTCGGCGTTGGTCTGGTTGCCGTCGGAGAAGAGGAGGAGGCGGCCTGAGGCGTCGGGGGGGATCATCGCGGCGGCGAGGCGGATGGCGGCGGCGATGTCGGTGGCTTCCGGGTTGGGGGGCGTGGTTTCCCAGGTTCGGTCGGTGAGGTCGGTGGGCTGGTCGAGGGGTTGGGTGGAGGGTGCGGAGGAGGAGGCGGGTTTGCCTGTGCCGGGCTGAGGGGCGGCGATGGCGGTGGTGGTGCCGTCGAAGACGACGATGCCGAGGAGGTCTTCGCGGGAGCGATTGCCGGCGGCGGAGCGGAGGTAGTCGCGGACGCGGTCGAGGGCGGGTTTGGGGTCGGTGGCGAAGGCGCGGACGGAGCCCGAGACGTCGATGACGGCGACGACGGCGGCGCGGTTGGAGGTGCGGATGTTGCTGATGCCGGCGAGCATCGCGGCGAGGAGGGCGATGAGCCCGACACGGAGGAGGATGGCGGAGAATCGGCGGGCGGGGCTCATCGAGCGGAAGAAGAGGAGGGCGATGAGCACGCAGGGGACGAGGATAAGCGTGAGCCAGAGCCAGGTTGGATTGAGGAAGGCGAAGTTCACGGTCGGCCCCGGGATGTGTGCGTGCGGCGGCTCGGCGAGGGGAGGATGGCCGAGGGCGCGCGCGGCGCGGAACGGATGGACGGATGAGCGTATCGGGGCGCGCGGTGCGGGTCACTCACGGGGCGGGGCTTGGTGAGGCGGGTTGAGCGGGCGCTGGAGATGGAGCGGCGGGTTGAGACGGGGCGCTCGGCGCGGCGGGCTGCGCGGGTTGATCGAGGCGCTGGGGGATGCGTTGGTAGAAGCGGCGGAGGAGGTTGTCGTAGCGGCGGGGAATGCCACGGTCTTCGATGGCGCGTTGGGCGGATTGCTCGGCTTGTGCGAGGGCGTCCTGTGCGGCGGGGGTTGAAGAAGTGGCGGTTGTGGAGGAGCCTGTGGGGGGGGTGGGGGGGGGGGTGGGTCCCCCTTTGGCGGTCCGGGCGGGCGGGGTGGGGGGGGGCGGGCTTGGGGGGGGGGGGCGCGGGGGGGGGTTTGTTGTGGGTTGCGGGGGTGGCGGGAGGGGTGGCGGGGGGGGTGTTGGCTGCGCGGGGGCCCCGGTCACCGGGCGCGGCGGGTGGGGGGGGAGGGGGGGGGGCGTGGGGGGG